>NZ_WQGP01000008.1:0-246499 GCF_013034745.1 Ruegeria lacuscaerulensis
CGATCCGCGAAGGCGGCCGCACTGTCGGCGCCGGCGTTGTGTCGAAAATCACTGAATAATTCGCGCAAGCGAATGATCAGACAGAAAGGGCGTCCCTCGGGGCGCCCTTTTTGTTTGAAATAACGGTGCGGAAACAACACATACTTCTGCCGATGACTTGTTGTTTCTAGTTGTTTGGGACTTCAACAAAATCGCGGATACTGGCGATCATTCTCGTGAAATCTGGTTCGGCCTCAAAGAGCAAGTGGTTCGGGCTGTTCAATTGCACGAATAGTGCATTTGGAATTTTGGACGCCAGCAATTTTCCCTCGGAAAGTGGGGCAACTGCATCTCTATCACTGTGGATGACCAATGTTGGCACGGTGACCTGTGGCAAAAGACCGGACACATTAATATCGTCAAAAAGCGCCCGAAACTGCGCGATGTTTTCCGCAGGGCCACACAGCTTTTGAAACTCGTTGAACCATTGCGTTTCCTCTTTGGTGGCGTCCGGCATGAACATCGTAGTCAGAATCTGTCGTATCGCGGGATTGTCGTTTCCCCAACTGGTACGGATAAGTTGTACGAGGGCCTCGCTTTCTTCAAATTCCATCCTGTTGCCACGTTGTCTTCGCCCACGTGGATATCCACCGCTAAGGATCAGGTGTGAAATTCGCGAAGGGTGGCGGAGTGCGTATGCGACAGACACAGATGCGCCTTGCGACAATCCCAGTATTGCGACTTTTTCAAAGCCGTAAGCGTCGACCACCACTTCCATATCGTCGACCATTCGGTCGAAACTAATGTCAACATTGGCCCATTGCGACAGGCCGTTGCCACGCTGATCATACCGAATTAAAGAAAAATTTTGCGACAGGTGTCGAATATAGTCGCCATACGCTGGATTCTGCCAGTCTTGTTCCAGATGTGTCATCCAACTCCCGGAAATTAGCAATGGGTAACCCTCACCCGATGCCGTGTGTGCGATGGATGTGCCGTCATATGATTGGCAGAACTTTACTGTCGGCAATGTGTCCGGTTGAAGATTTCGGCGTCGGTGAAATGAAGATATGTCTTCGCCAGACTGAACAGAGATCTGACCGATCAAACGGAAACCGCGCCGCCCCACCGTTTCTATGTATTGCGAGTCTTTAGCCTTGTCGCCAAGCGCTTTTCGAATTTCAAAAATATACTCTCGTACCAGATCCGGGCTCACGTGCAGGTCTTTCCAGACTGCGTGAAGTATCTCCTCGCGAGACAACACAACGCCGGGTTTGGCTACCAAAAGAGCTAAAATATCGGTCGCCTTCGGAGACAGCGACGCATTTCCCTGTTCCGATGACAGCTTGCCATCGTTCAGATTCAGCACCCATTGCCCCATGCACGCCTCCAACGCGATCTCTCAAACTCAACGATAAAACAACGATAAGTCAACGGCATCGGTCCTCTGCCAAGGGTAAACTGAATTGCTAGATCAATCAGGATAAAAACGATGCCACATATCTCGACGAACAATTCGAGCCGAAACCTTACAATTAGTGAGAGTACGACGAAAGCTGAGGCGGCAGTATTGGTGCTACAACTTGCAACCCAACTGGAAGAGGAAATTTGTCTGGCGTTGTTGGAAGGTAATGTTGCCTTGGCACAGCGTTTGGCCTTGCCACAAGCTCGCTTGAAACAGCTGGGACAGGTTCTTCAATAGATGCTTCTGTTTCGAAATTTGCTTTTCGCTGGGAATCGCTGATACTGAAAGGCATACCTCATGGGCTTGGGTCAATTACCCCTTGCCAAACCACACCAACCCCACTAATACGCGCGAGTTCTCGACAAGAACGTCAAGGCGGGGTGATTCCCGCCTTTTGGGTTCGAAGAGGGTTGGCGATGCGCGTCTGTCCTCCTCTCAACCTCAACGCCTAAAAAAGGCTGTTAATATGCAAAGCCAAAACATCCGTATTCGGCTGAAGGCATTTGACTATCGCGTTCTGGATGCCAGCACGCAAGAGATCGTCAACACTGCCAAGCGGACCGGCGCGAACGTGCGCGGCCCGATCCCGCTGCCGAACAAGATTGAGAAGTTCACGGTTCTCCGTGGCCCTCACGTTGACAAGAAATCCCGCGACCAGTTCGAGATCCGTACGCACAAGCGTCTGCTCGACATCGTTGATCCGACCCCCCAGACCGTTGACGCGCTGATGAAGCTCGACCTCGCTGCTGGTGTGGACGTCGAGATCAAGCTGCAGTCGTAAGATCGGAGGGTATAGATTATGCGCTCTGGTATTATCGCAAAAAAAGTTGGCATGACCCGCCTGTTCATGGAAGACGGCAAGCAGATCCCTGTGACCGTTCTTCACCTGGACAACCTGCAGGTTGTTGCACAGCGCACCGCTGACAAAGACGGCTACACCGCCGTTCAGCTGGGTGCTGGTGCTGCCAAAGCAAAACGCACCTCGAAAGCCATGCGCGGTCACTATGCCGCTGCAAAGGTTGAGCCCAAGCGCAAGCTGGCCGAGTTCCGCGTATCCGAAGATGGCCTGATCGAAGTAGGTGCTGAGATTTCGGCAGAACACTTCCTGGAAGGACAGAAAGTTGACGTTTCGGGTACCTCGATCGGTAAAGGCTTTGCCGGTGCGATGAAGCGTTGGAACTTTGGTGGTCTGCGCGCCTCGCACGGTGTTTCGATCAGCCACCGTTCGCACGGTTCGACCGGTCAGTGTCAGGACCCGGGCAAGGTTTTCAAAGGTAAGAAGATGGCCGGTCACATGGGTGCTGCCCGTGTAACCACCCAGAACCTGGAGGTCGTCAAAACCGACGCCGACCGTGGTCTGGTCTTCATCAAAGGCGCCGTTCCCGGACCGAAATCGGGCTGGGTCACCGTCAAGGACGCCGTGAAGAAGAAAGCTCCGGAAGGTCTGCCTTTCCCGGCTGCTGTGAAATCGGCTGCAACCGAAGCACCTGCGGAAGAAGCTCTCGCGGAAGGTGGTGAAGCATGAAACTTGATGTAATCAAACTGGACGGCGGCAAAGCCGGTGACATCGAGCTGAACGCCGATCTGTTCGGTCTCGAGCCGCGTGCAGACATTCTGCACCGTGTGGTCCGTTGGCAGCGCAACAACGCGCAGGCCGGCACCCACAAGGTCAAGACCCGCTCGGAAACCAGCTACTCGACCAAGAAGATCTATCGCCAGAAGGGCACCGGTGGCGCACGCCATGGTGACCGTAACGCGCCGATCTTCCGCAAGGGTGGTATCTACAAGGGCCCGACCCCGCGTTCGCACGGCCACGACCTGCCCAAGAAGTTCCGCAAGCTTGGCCTGCGCCACGCTTTGTCGGCCAAAGCCAAGGCAGGTGAACTGGTTGTGATCGAGAACGCCGAAGCCGAAGGCAAGACCGCCGCTCTGGCCAAACAGGTTGCAAACCTGGGCTGGAAACGCGCTCTGGTCATCGACGGCGCGACCGTGAACGAAGGGTTCCTGAAAGCGTCCAAAAACATCGAAGGTCTGGATATCCTGCCGTCGATGGGCGCAAACGTCTATGACATCCTCAAGCGTGACACTCTGGTGCTCACCAAAGCGGCTGTCGAAGCACTGGAGGCTCGTCTGAAATGAGCGCGAAGGCAGAACACTACGACGTGATCCGCAAGCCGATCATCACCGAGAAGTCGACCATGGCGTCCGAAAACGGCGCGGTTGTCTTTGAAGTGGCGATCGACAGCAACAAGCCGCAGATCAAAGAGGCCGTTGAGGCGCTGTTTGGTGTGAAGGTCAAAGCGGTGAACACCACCGTGACCAAAGGCAAGGTCAAGCGGTTCCGCGGCCAGCTGGGTCGTCGGAAAGACGTCAAAAAAGCATATGTGACCCTGGAAGAGGGCAACACAATCGACGTGAGCACCGGTCTTTGATCCGACGCTTACTGCGACTATTCACGGCCTCGGCGGTTCAACCCGCCGGGGCCGATTTCGTTTCAGACCCTGAAACTGTGCGTGCGCAGGTGCTGGAGCAGATGCGGGCGTTCAGTGCCGAGCCCTATTTCCAGATTGCCGATGAGAAGCTAGGGCTGCTGTCGGTGTTCGATGATCTGAAATACGACCGGGCAGATGTGGACATGATCTCTCCGGCGATGCGTCACCATGTGGTCGGCAAGCTTGGCCCCTTGGGCTTCCGGCAGACCTCCGGCACCGTGCTGGAGCACGCCGAGGCCGATATGCGGGGGCATATCCCTAAGTTCCACGCACTCGGCGCGTCGCCTTTCGACATTGCGCGCTATACCGAGAAACGCCCGCAAGACTACTGTCTGCTGACGCCCACGCAGGTGGCTTGTCAGTACGTGGATCACTATGAGTTGGACGACGCGGTTCAGCGGATTGAGGCGTTGATTGCGAAGCACCCGATCAACCTGCTCAAACTGGCGGATTATCTGGAAGGCAAATCCAAACACCGCGCCTTTCGCGAGGTGCTGGGGCATATCAAGCTCAAGCAGCGGATCGCGGTGGAGTCCGAGCCGCTGTGCCGCAGGCGATCCCTCGGATAAGAGCGCAAGCCGCGCTGGATAAAATGTCTTGAATCCAGTAGCTGAGTTCAAGTGAAAAGCATTGGCTACGGCCCCGCTATTGGCAATCTAAATTGACCTTGAGAACGGGACGCGACACGACGTTTCCATCCGTATTTGAATTCAAGATTGGGCGATGATCCGTTTAGTTGGAAGTATGCAGCTTTTCTTAAAACGCCGGAGCGGTTTAATGTGTAGTAAGGGCTCAGGAAAGGTACTTGTAAAATCTTTGTGAGCACCCATGCAGTTGATATTAGTTAATTTAAGGGGTCAAAAAATACCATTATTTGCGCTCGCGATTCCTGTCCTTCATTCTTCCGGGGCATGGATCGCCTATGCAGGAACAGGTTATTTAGCGGGGACACTTTCAAGCACTTGGATTGGGGCATTTGTATTAGGAAATGCTTCTTGGCTGGCTGGGGCTGGCCTAATTTCATCTGCTGCGATTGCCTCTGCGACAGGCGTGTTGTCTGGAATAGGGGCTGGAGCGGCTTCCGCGATTGGCGTGGGTCTTTCTTCTGTTGGATTAGGTGGTGTGGCTTCTTGGTTGGGCGTAGCGCCCGTTACTACGTTTTTGGGGCTTACACCTGTAGGTTGGGCAGTTGCTGGGTCGGTGACGGCCGTAGTAGGAATTGGCACAGTCCTTACCCGGAGTACCATTAAGCGTATCAATATAGAGCGGGAAAAGGGTGGGCTACAGCCAACGAGTCTATTGCAGATAATCAGAGAGGTTCGGCAATTCGAGGCTGACTCCATGCTCCGTGTTTTGAAGCAGATAGCCAACGAAAATTCTGATGTAAAATTGTCCGAAGATCAGACAAGCGCGACTTTTTCGGGGGTGGCGTATTCTCTGACTCGCCTTCGATATATTGTCAATGAAGATGGATCAGAAGAAATCGTATTCGTAACTAGAGCTGGCGAGCGAAAGCGAGTGTTTCTTGTGTGTGGTCCTACGGGTGATCCTTCATTAGTTTGATATTGGGCAAAAAGCTTTCAGTCCAAGTGTGAATTGTGTAACGGGCAGCACGTTCAAAGAATGCCTTGTTCCCCTATAGACACCCACCCCCAACCCTGTTAAACGCTCCCAATCTTGCGGCCTCGGATTCGTTCCGGGGCCTCTGATATTTGTAACCGGGGACCTTCGGGGCCCTATACCCTTGGCACCTACGGGGGCCTATCACATAGCGGGGAAACTCCCTGCACTTGCTAAACGGAAGACAGAAAGCATGGCACTTAAGTCGTACAAGCCGACGACGCCGGGCCAGCGCGGGCTGGTGCTGATCGACCGTTCGGAGCTTTGGAAAGGACGTCCGGTCAAGTCTCTCACTGAGGGTTTGACCAAATCGGGCGGCCGGAACAACACCGGACGGATCACTTCACGCCGCCGCGGCGGTGGCGCAAAGCGTCTCTACCGGATCGTTGACTTCAAACGGAACAAATTTGATGTCGCGGCAACCGTCGAGCGGATCGAATATGACCCGAACCGGACCGCATTCATCGCACTGGTAAAATACGAAGACGGCGAGCAGGCATATATCCTGGCTCCGCAGCGTCTGGCTGTTGGTGACAAAGTCGTGGCTTCGGCCAAGGCAGACATCAAGCCGGGCAACGCAATGCCGTTCTCGGGCATGCCCATTGGTACCATCGTCCACAACATCGAGATGAAGCCTGGTAAAGGCGGTCAGATCGCACGTGCAGCCGGTACATACGCTCAGTTCGTTGGTCGCGATGGCGGCTACGCTCAGATCCGTCTGAGCTCGGGCGAGCTGCGCATGGTTCGTCAGGAATGCATGGCCACCGTCGGTGCCGTGTCCAACCCCGACAACAGCAACCAGAACCTCGGTAAAGCCGGTCGTATGCGCCACAAGGGCGTGCGTCCGTCGGTTCGTGGTGTTGCAATGAACCCGATCGATCACCCGCACGGTGGTGGTGAAGGTCGTACCTCGGGTGGCCGTACACCGGTTACTCCGTGGGGTAAGGACACCAAGGGTAAGCGTACCCGCAACAAGAACAAAGCGTCCCAGAAGCTGATCATCCGCTCGCGGCACGCCAAGAAGAAGGGACGTTAATCTATGTCTCGCTCTGTTTGGAAGGGTCCTTTCGTCGATGCTTACGTGCTGAAAAAAGCCGAAGCAGCGCGCGAGTCGGGCCGCAACGAAGTCATCAAAATCTGGTCGCGTCGTTCCACCATTCTGCCCCAGTTCGTGGGTCTGACATTTGGTGTGTACAACGGCCAGAAACATATCCCCGTCAACGTCTCGGAAGACATGATCGGTCAGAAGTTCGGTGAATACTCGCCGACCCGTACCTATTATGGCCACGCCGCAGACAAAAAAGCGAAGCGGAAGTAAGTCATGGGCAAGGAAAAGAACCCCCGCCGCGTGGCTGAAAACGAAGCAATGGCGAAAACCCGCATGCTTCGCACCAGCCCGCAGAAACTGAACCTGGTTGCGCAAATGATCCGCGGCAAGAAAGTTGAGAAGGCTCTGACCGACCTGACTTTCAGCAACAAGCGTGTCGCGCAGGACGTCAAAAAGTGCCTGCAGTCCGCAATCGCGAATGCCGAAAACAACCACAACCTGGACGTTGACGAGCTGATCGTCGCCGAAGCATGGGTTGGCAAGAACCTGGTCATGAAGCGCGGTCGTCCGCGTGCCCGTGGCCGTTTCGGCAAGATCATGAAGCCGTTCTCGGAGATCACCATCAAGGTGCGTCAAGTTGAGGAGCAAGCCTAATGGGTCATAAAGTAAATCCGATCGGCATGCGCCTGCAGGTCAACCGCACCTGGGACAGCCGCTGGTACGCCGACACCAAGGACTACGGTGATCTTCTGCTGGAAGACCTCAAGATCCGTGAGTTCATCAACAAAGAGTGCAAGCAGGCCGGTGTTGCCCGTGTGATCATCGAACGTCCGCACAAAAAGTGCCGCGTGACGATCCACACCGCACGTCCCGGTGTCATCATCGGCAAGAAAGGTGCAGACATCGAAGTTCTGCGCAAAAAGCTTGCGCGTATGACCGACAGCGAACTGCATCTGAACATCGTCGAAGTGCGCAAGCCCGAGCTTGACGCGCAGCTGGTTGCCGAGTCCATCGCTCAGCAGCTGGAACGTCGTGTTTCGTTCCGTCGTGCAATGAAGCGGTCGGTTCAGAATGCCATGCGCATGGGCGCCCTGGGTATCCGGGTGAACGTAGCTGGTCGTCTGGGCGGCGCTGAAATCGCACGGACCGAGTGGTACCGCGAAGGCCGCGTGCCTCTGCACACCCTGCGTGCCGACATCGATTACGCACATGCCGAAGCGATGACCCCCTATGGGATCATCGGGATCAAGGTCTGGATCTTCAAAGGTGAGATCATGGAGCACGATCCGCAGGCACGTGACCGTAAAGCACAGGAACTCCAGGACGGCCCTGCACCTCGTGGTGCTGGTGGCGGTCGTCGCTAAGGAGGGAAAGATATGCTTCAACCAAAGCGTACTAAATTCCGCAAGATGCACAAAGGCCGGATCAAGGGTCTCGCCAAAGGCGGCTCTGATCTGAACTTTGGCACCTACGGCCTGAAAGCTCTTGAGCCTGAGCGTGTAACTGCACGCCAGATCGAAGCTGCACGTCGTGCCATGACGCGTCACATGAAGCGTCAGGGTCGTGTCTGGATCCGCATCTTCCCCGACACTCCGGTCACGGCCAAGCCGATCGAAGTTCGTATGGGTAAAGGTAAAGGTTCGGTCGACCGCTGGGCCTGCAAGGTCAAGCCTGGCCGCGTGATGTTCGAGATCGACGGCGTTAATGACGACATCGCGCGTGAGGCCCTGCGCCTGGCCGCGATGAAGCTGCCGATCAAGACTCGCGTCGTGGTTCGCGAAGACTGGTAAGCGATCAGGGGGCAACCCCGTTCGTGACAAGATTGACCCCCGTCGGGAAGCCGGCGGGGGTTTTCTGTTGCGCTTGTGAAGTTAAGGGCCGCAAAAACCGTCGACCTCTTCCTATCGCGCCCCTAGGCTGCCCGGTAGAAATGGGAGGGCCCTATGGTTCAGCTGCGCAAAAAGATGTTCATCAAGGAAATCATAACCACCGATCAGTTGGGCCAGCCCTGTGATCCGATAAGCCGGGTTGCAGCTCTGGCGGTGTTCATGAACCCTCTGGCTGGACGGTTCTCGGATGACCTTTCAGAGTTGTTTGAGATTGGTGCGCTTCTTGGCCCGGACCTCGCATCCGAAGCGATATCCCAACTGGACGGTGCGCCGGTATCCTACGGTAAGGCAGCGATCATCGGCGTGAACGGCGATCTTGAACAGGGCGGGGCGGTGATCCACCCCAAACTCGGTGCTCCCATGCGCGCGGCGGCGGGCGGAGGCGAGGCGGTTATCCCCTCGAATGCCAAATTAGGCGCGCCGGGTTGCGCGATTGATCTGCCACTGGGGCATAGAGATAACCCGTGGTCGTTCAACCATTTCGACACTATGACGCTGAACATTCCAGACGCGCCGAAACCGGATGAGATCGTACTGTGCCTCGCCTATGCTGATGGCGGCCGCCCAATTCCCCGCTGTGGCAAAGGACCCGTCAAAAGCTAATCGACTGGCCTTGTAGAAAACACTGCGGTATGCCCGGCCCATGGCACAGATTGAATCACTCTTCGTAACCCGTCTCTACCGCGCGTCTCTTTCCGAGTTCGATCCGAAGATCGACGCTCAGGAATTGGAAAGCTCTTGCCTTGTTATCGCCGAGGATGATGAGGCGGGGCAGGAATGGTGCGAAGAGAACGGCTATCCCGGCTATACCAGTTATGCTTCGCTGACCGACCTGCCGTGGCGGTTCCCGATTTTCGCCGATCTGGTCGCTGCCTTGGATCAGCACGTCGTCGCTTTTGCCAAGGATTTGGAGTTCGATCTGGGTGAGGGCGCGTTGAAGCTGGAAGACCTGTGGATCAACATCCTGCCCGAGGGCGGAATGCATTCCAGCCACCTGCACCCGCACAGCGTAATCTCGGGCACGACCTATGTGGCGATGCCCGAGGGGGCGAGTGCGTTGAAGCTGGAGGATCCCCGCTCGGGTCGCATGATGGCTGCGCCGACGCGCGTTAAAGGCGGGCGGAGGGATTTGCAGCCGTTCATCTATATGAAGCCGCAGGTGGGGGACGTGCTGCTGTGGGAAAGCTGGCTGCGCCACGAGGTGCCGATGAACATGGCCGAGGATGAGCGGATCAGTGTCAGCTTTAACTACAAGTGGGAGTGATGACAGTTACCTCAGGCGCGAGCATTTTTCATTAAACATCCAGATTGTACGTGATCAAGATGAGTTCGAGCACAATACTTCACAAACTCAACAATCTGTATCTTTGGGCCAGGTTCTGGAATCATAGGAGAAAGGTTCGTAGGAATGAGCTTGCCAAGGCTAAAACTCAGAACTCCAACAAGAACCGCCTTTGCGTACTTGGAACAGCAAAAAACGAGGCCTTGAATTTGGCCGAGTGGGTCGAGCACTACGCACAGCAGGGTGCCGACAAAGTATTTCTTATCGATAACGGAAGTACAGACAACTCGATGGAAGTAATTTCGAGCTTCCTAAGTTCTGGTTTCCTAGAAGTTGTCAGTCTCCCCCAAAAACACAAGCAAGTGGCTCATTATTGGAAGGCATTCCAAAAATTTCAGGTTCCGCAGTTGTTTGAGTGGATGTTGGTTGCTGACGTTGATGAGTTTTGGTTCTGCAAAGATGGGGCCAAGCTGGTTGATGCGTTAGAGCAATTTGACGATGTGGACGTTGTTTATGCGAACTGGACGGTCTTTGGTACTTCAGGTCACAAAGAACATCCCAACAGCTTGAGAAAAAATCTGGTCAAACGAAAACCCGGTTTGAGCCCACACAAATGGCGAAAGTACCTTGTGAGGACGTCAGTCCCGAAAAAACTAGGGGATATCGGGGTACACTATGTACGTGGCGCGGATTCATGCCGCACGATCTCTGACAACGAGACCTTCCAGATTAACCACTATCAGTTTCAAAGCCTACATTACTGGCAAAACGTTAAGTTGACTCGGGGAGACGCTGATAAATTCCACCAAGATCACAGTCGAAAACTCCAACATCTCATCGACTTTGATAAACTGTGCACGGAGTTGGACACGCAACTTGCAGATAGACTCCGATCGCTCGAATCGTAAAAGGGCTGGAAGATTGGAGTCTTTCAAACTTCCTCTTGCCACCCAACCCTCAAACCCTTATACGGCGGCATCTTGCGATCTCCCGGCGTTGTCGGGCGATTCGTATGTCTATCATTCATCCACCAGGTCAAAGGTGACCCGTGTACGGGGCCTTCTGGTGTTTTGAGCAAAGGAAAAAGGCGATGAACGCCCAAGAACTGCGTGACAAGACCCCGGACCAGCTCCGCGAGGAACTGGCTAACCTGAAGAAAGAAAGCTTTAACCTGCGCTTTCAACAGGCAACCGGTCAGCTGGAAAACACTGCTGGTATCAAAGCGGCCCGCCGCAACGCTGCCCGCGTCAAAACCATTCTGAACGAAAAGGCCGCTGCTGCGGCATCGGAGGAGTAATCCTATGCCCAAGCGTATCCTGTCCGGCGTGGTAACCAGCGACGCCAACGAGCAAACCGTAACCGTTTCGGTTGAGCGTCGTTTCAAGCACCCGCTGCTGCACAAAACCGTTCGTAAGTCCAAGAAATACCGGGCTCATGACGAAAAGAACGCCTTCAAGGTCGGTGACACAGTCCGCATCATCGAATGCGCGCCGAAATCGAAGACGAAACGTTGGGAAGTTCTGGAGGCGTAAGCCTCCGGGATTTTCCCATTTGTCGAAACCCTGGGGGATCTAATCAGACCAGCCCCCACAGGTCGGGAGAAACCACATGATCCAGATGCAGACCAATCTGGATGTCGCTGACAACTCCGGCGCACGCCGAGTTCAGTGCATCAAGGTCCTGGGTGGTTCCAAGCGTAAATACGCCTCCGTTGGTGACATCATTGTCGTCTCGGTGAAGGAAGCCATCCCGCGCGGCCGCGTAAAGAAAGGTGACGTCCGTAAGGCCGTCGTCGTACGCACCGCCAAGGAAGTCCGTCGCGAAGACGGCACCGCGATCCGTTTTGATCGCAACGCCGCCGTCATCCTGAACAACAACAACGAGCCAGTCGGTACCCGTATCTTTGGCCCCGTTGTTCGCGAACTGCGCGGCAAGAACTTCATGAAAATCATCTCGCTGGCTCCGGAGGTGCTGTAATCATGGCTGCTAAACTCCGCAAAGGCGACAAGGTCGTCGTGCTGGCCGGCAAGGACAAGGGCAAAGAGGGAACCATTTCCTCGGT
The DNA here is from genome assembly GCF_013034745.1 of Ruegeria lacuscaerulensis. Taxonomy (NCBI): domain Bacteria; kingdom Pseudomonadati; phylum Pseudomonadota; class Alphaproteobacteria; order Rhodobacterales; family Roseobacteraceae; genus Ruegeria; species Ruegeria lacuscaerulensis. Next base: position 11,838 of record NZ_WQGP01000008.1, read on the forward strand.
TGACCCCAAAGCCGGTAAAGCTGTTGTCGAAGGCATCAACATTGCCATCCGTCACACCCGTCAGTCGCAAACTTCGCAAGGTGGTCGTCTGCCTCAGGCAAACCCGATCCAACTGTCGAACCTGGCAATGCTGGACAAAAACGGCAAAGCAACCCGCGTTGGCTTCCGCATGGAAGGTGACAAGAAGGTGCGCTTCGCCAAGACCACAGGGGACGTGATCGATGCTTGATTCCGCAACCTACACCCCGCGTCTGAAAGCTCAGTACGTTGAAACCATCCGTGCCGCTCTGAAAGAAGAGTTCGGCTACAAGAACGACATGCAGCTGCCCAAGCTGGAGAAAATCGTTCTGAACATCGGTTGTGGTGCTGAGGCGGTCAAAGACTCGAAGAAAGCGAAAGCTGCTGTCGAAGATCTGACTGCGATTGCTGGTCAAAAGGCCGTTGCAACCAAGGCGAAGAAGTCGATCGCGGGTTTCCGAGTCCGTGAAGACATGCCGCTGGGCGCGAAAGTGACCCTGCGCGGTGACCGGATGTACGAATTCCTAGATCGTCTGATCACCATCGCGCTGCCGCGCGTTCGTGACTTCCGCGGTGTTAAGCCGTCTTTCGATGGTCAGGGCAACTTTGCCATGGGCATGAAAGAGCACATCGTGTTCCCGGAAATCGACTTCGACAAGGTCGACGAGGTCTGGGGCCTGGATATCGTAATTGCCACCACAGCGAAAACCGACGCTGAAGCGAAGAGCCTGTTGAAAGCATTCAACATGCCGTTCAACGCGTAAGCGCCGGGAGGATTGAGACATGGCTAAAAAAGCAATGATCGAACGCGAAAAGAAGCGCGAACGCCTGGTGGCCAAATATGCCGCAAAGCGTGCCGAGCTGAAAGAAATCGCGAATGACGAGAGCCGCCCGATGGAAGAGCGTTTCAAAGCGCGTCTGAAACTGGCGAAACTGCCGCGCAACAGCTCGGCTACCCGTCTGCACAACCGTTGTCAGCTGACCGGTCGTCCCCACGCTTACTACCGTAAGCTGAAGGTCAGCCGTATCGCGCTGCGCGAGCTGGGTTCTGCTGGTCAGATCCCCGGCATGGTGAAATCGAGCTGGTAAGGGAGACATAGATATGAATGATCCTATCGGCGATATGCTCACCCGTATCCGCAACGCGCAAATGCGCGGCAAGTCCACCGTTTCCACCCCCGCATCCAAGCTGCGTGGCTGGGTTCTGGACGTGCTGGCGGACGAAGGCTACATCCGTGGTTATGAAAAGACGACCGGTGAAAACGGTCATCCGGCCATCGAAATCAGCCTGAAATACTACGAAGGCACCCCTGTCATTCGCGAACTGAAGCGGGTTTCGAAACCCGGTCGTCGTGTCTACATGGGCGTCAATGACATTCCGCAGGTCCGTCAGGGTCTGGGCGTGTCGATTGTCAGCACTCCGAAAGGTGTGATGTCGGACGCAAACGCTCGCTCCAACAATGTTGGCGGCGAAGTGCTCTGCACCGTCTTCTAAGGAGGTCTGCAATGTCTCGTATTGGTAAAAAACCGGTCGAGCTGCCCAGCGGCGTTACCGCCTCTGTGTCTGGCCAGACCATCGAAGTGAAAGGTCCGAAAGGCACCCGCAGCTTCACCGCCACCGACGACGTTACGCTGTCGGTTGAAGACAACGTGGTCAAGATCGACCCCCGTGGCATGTCCAAGCGTGCCCGCCAGCAGTGGGGCATGAGCCGCACCATGGTTGCCAACCTGGTAACCGGTGTGACGACTGGCTTCAAAAAAGAGCTGGAGATCCAGGGTGTTGGTTACCGGGCTCAGATGCAGGGCAACACCCTGAAGCTGAACCTGGGCTACAGCCACGATGTTGATTTCACTGCCCCGGAAGGTGTCACCATCACCGCGCCGAAGCAGACCGAGATCGTTGTGGAAGGTATCGACCAGCAGCAGGTGGGCGAAGTCGCGGCCAAAATCCGCGAATGGCGTCGTCCCGAGCCGTATAAAGGCAAGGGCATCCGCTACAAGGGCGAGTTCATCTTCCGCAAGGAAGGCAAGAAGAAGTAAGGACGCAGACAATGGCAAACAGCAAAAGAACCCTGTTTCTGAAGCGCCGCCTGCGCGTTCGGAACAAACTTCGCAAAGTCAACGCCGGCCGCGTACGCCTGTCGGTTCACCGTTCGAACAAGAACATCAGCGTTCAGCTGATCGACGACGTTCGTGGCGTGACCCTGGCCGCAGCCTCGACCCTGGAAAAAGATCTGGGTGTTGTTGGCAAGAACAACGTCGAAGCGGCCACCAAAGTGGGCGCGGCCATCGCCGAGCGTGCCAAGAAGGCGGGCGTCGAAGAGGCCTATTTCGATCGTGGTGGCTTCCTGTTCCACGGCAAGGTGAAGGCAGTTGCCGACGCCGCGCGTGAAGGTGGTCTGAAGATCTAAGACCTGCGGGCAGCTTGACGGCTGCCCCGATGATCCGGGGGCCCTGACGTTAGTCGGGGCTCACTTGGATTGAAGAAAACGGCGCCGGATGCGCCACATGAGAAAAGGGATGCCAAATGGCAGAACGTGAAAACCGTCGGGGCCGTGGCCGCGACCGTGAAGAAGCACCGGAATTTGCAGATCGTCTGGTCGCAATCAACCGCGTGTCGAAAACCGTAAAAGGTGGTAAGCGCTTTGGCTTCGCCGCTCTGGTGGTTGTCGGCGATCAGAAAGGCCGCGTCGGCTTTGGCAAAGGTAAAGCGAAAGAAGTACCTGAAGCCATCCGTAAGGCGACTGAGCAAGCCAAGCGTCAGATGATCCGCGTGCAACTGCGCGAAGGTCGTACTCTGCACCACGACATCGAGGGCCGTCACGGCGCCGGTAAAGTGGTTATGCGCACCGCACCTGAAGGTACTGGTATCATCGCCGGTGGTCCGATGCGTGCCGTGTTCGAAATGCTGGGCGTTAAGGACGTTGTGTCCAAGTCGCTGGGCTCGCAGAACCCGTACAACATGATCCGCGCCACCATCAACGGCCTGCAGAAAGAGCAGAGCCCGCGTTCGGTTGCCGCACGTCGTGGCAAAAAAGTTGCTGACATCCTGCCCAAGCGGGACGAAGCACCGGCTGAAGCCGAAGCGTAAGGAGTAGCGTACTATGGCAAAAACCATCGTCGTCAAGCAGATCGGCTCCCCGATCCGCCGCCCCGCCGAACAGCGCGCAACCCTGATCGGTCTGGGCCTGAACAAGATGCACCGCACCCGTGAACTGGAGGATACACCTTCTGTCCGCGGCATGGTCAACAAGATCCCGCATCTGGTTGAGATCATCGAAGAACGCGGCTAAGCGCGAGTTCTATCGAACAAAGAAACGCCTCCGATTTTTGGGGGCGTTTTTTTTGTAATATATGTCTGCTTTGAGCCCAATGCGGCAACAGAAGTTTAAAGAAAGCCCTACCTTAAACCCGCCGATTCCTTGAGGCCTTGCCAGACGCATTCAAAATCTGCGATCCTATTATGAGTCGGCTTCACACTATTGAAAATTCCCGGAGGTCCTAATCGGAGGCAATTGGAATGGCTTGTTCCGCGCAAAACAGAAACTGTATTTTGGTGATCATATCTACGTTTTTTCTGGCTTCGGCGAATACTGTAGGCGCGCAAAGTAATGATCCAACCGAATGGTCTAGGACGGAGCCGTTTCCTAACCAAACTGTTTATTATCCAGGAACCGAGGCTCTGGCTCCTGACGAAATGCGAGTTGTCGCCTGTGGCACCGGTATGCCTCAGCCGCGTCTGAAACAAGCTGCGGCATGTTTCTTGGTTGAATTGGGAAATGGCGAAAAGTTTATCTTCGATATGGGAGAGGGATCCTATGAAAGGATCATGGCGCTTGGGATTCCACTGGATCAGCTGGATAAAGTCTTCTTGGGTCATCTGCACCTAGATCATGCTGGCGATTTTCCAGCCTTTTACTTCACCGGTCCCGTAAACAACCGTCTCACGCCTGTTCGCCTTTGGGGGCCCGAAGGCATCAAGCCTGAGTGGGGAACAAAGTCTTGGGCAGATCATATGAAGAAAATGTGGGCATGGGAAGAAGCGACTCGTGGGGCGGCGGTCGACCCCAGAGGGCTGCAACTTGAGGTTAACGAATTCGATTGGAAAATCGTAAATAACGTCATTTTTGACGAAAACGGTGTTCAGGTCAGAACCCTGCCAGCCATACATGGCGAACAATCAGTTAGTTTTCTACTTGAATGGAGCGGTCTGAAGTTTGCTTTTTCATCCGACACTCTTCCTACGCGATGGTGGAGAGAGCATGCAGCAGGTGCGGACCTTGCAATTCACGAGTGCTTCACCCCTCCAGATTTCATGATCGAGAAATATGGGTTTGCCCCTTCCGAAGCAATTTTTGTTGGTTCTCAAGGGCACACTTCCGCGCAAGCATTCGGCAAGATTATGTCCGAAACGGAACCAAGATTGGCGGTTTGCTACCACTTCCAAAACGATCATGACATTGCGCTGGCCGTCTATTCAGCAATTCGAGAGACATATGATGGGCCATTGGACTTGGCGGCTGATTTCATGACCTGGAATGTAACCAAAGATAGTATTCGTACTCGTCAAGGAGTGCCCAATGAAGAGTCTTTCCCGGCACCGGTACAAATGCCCAAGCAACCGCCTGACTCAGCTGCAGAGTTCCCGTTCTCCGAATTTGATCTCGAGAGCATGGACCTCGGGGCAGCAGAAGCTACAAACGAAATGATCAGGGCATTCAACGAACGCACAGGGAATGACGAGGTCGGAGCTTATACAAGCATTCCCTTCCAAGAGTGAATAAGGCGTCGGAGCACCCCAAAGAATTGCAAGTTGCAAGGTCAGCTTTGTCCGCAAAGCGGATCGTGTCTTAAGTAGTGCCAAGCACCCAATTACTGGGCCATTCCGCCAACGCATACCGGATAGACCGAAACATCCGTTGTTAGCGATACCCGTCCTCCTTATCTGAGCCCTGTCCCAAACAGGAACGCAAACAGTCACTCGGGGAATTCGCCTCGGGCTTAGAAAGGAAACGAACCATGGCACATACAGCAACATTTACTCGCGAAGGCTTTGGCCTGACCGCCCGCATCACAGCGCTCGTTGCGCGCATCAAAGAGGGTTTTGCCCTGCGCACCGAGTACAATCGCACCTATGCAGAGCTGCAAAGCCTGTCTGATCGGGAACTGAACGACATCGGTGTGCGTCGCTGTGATATCAAAGACATCGCGCGTGAGCACACTTACTGCTCGTAAAACTACCACCACTCACTGATGAAGGGGCGCCAAATTGGCGCCTCTTTTGGTTTTTGGGGGTGTGATACAACAAACCTTGCATCCAGCGGGACAAAGCTGTAGAGCGCTCCGGTGGATTTGTGTCCACGAGAATCAAAACCAAGAAATGCCGTGTTTGGCCCATCACGCTTCGGGGGTCACATCCGGCTAAGGAGAAGCGATATGAAACTGCACGAATTGCGCGACAATGCTGGCGCCGCCCCGAAACGCACCCGCGTTGGCCGTGGTCCGGGTTCCGGCAAAGGTAAAATGGGTGGCCGTGGTATCAAAGGCCAGAAATCCCGTTCGGGTGTGGCCATCAACGGCTACGAAGGTGGCCAGATGCCGCTGTACCAGCGCCTGCCCAAGCGTGGCTTCAATAAGCCGAACCGCAAGAAATTCGCCGTAATCAACCTGGGTCTGATCCAGAAATTCGTCGACGCCGGCAAGCTGGACGCCAAAGCAGCAATCACCGAGGATGCGCTGGTTGCATCCGGTCTGGTGCGTCGCAAGCTAGACGGTATCCGCGTTCTGGCCAAAGGCGAAATCAGCACCAAAGTAAACCTGGAAGTAACCGGTGCTTCGAAATCTGCCGTTGAGGCAGTTGAGAAAGCGGGCGGTTCACTGACGGTCACAAAAGCCGCTGCGGCAGAGTAAGCGCTTGTGAGCGGGCCAAGACCCGCTTACATAGACTTCAGAGTTTTCCAAGACGCCGCCCGAGCCGGAAAACGGTTCCGGGCGGTGTTTGCATAAGAGAGACCGATTTATGGTATCAGCAGCAGAACAAATGGCAGCCAACACAAGCTGGGCTGCTTTGGGCAAAGCCACCGATCTGCGCAACCGCATCCTGTTCACGCTTGCATTGCTGATCGTCTATCGTCTGGGCACCTTTATTCCGGTTCCGGGCATCGACGGCCAAGCACTGCGCGAGTTCATGGAGCAAGCGGGGCAGGGCATCGGCGGCATGGTTTCGATGTTTACCGGCGGTGCGCTGGGGCGGATGGGTATCTTTGCCCTCGGCATCATGCCCTACATTTCGGCCTCGATCATCGTGCAGCTGCTGACATCTATGGTTCCCGCGCTCGAACAGCTCAAGAAAGAGGGCGAGCAGGGCCGCAAGAAGATCAACCAATATACCCGTTTCGGCACCGTGGCCTTGGCCACCGTTCAGGCTTACGGTCTGGCGGTTTCGTTGGAATCGGGCGATCTGGCAACCGATCCGGGCCTGTTCTTCCGCCTGTCGACCATGATCACCTTGGTTGGTGGCACCATGTTCCTGATGTGGCTGGGTGAGCAGATCACAGCACGCGGCATCGGCAACGGTATCTCTCTGATCATCTTCGTGGGCATCATCGCCGAAGTTCCGGCCGCTTTGGCACAGTTCTTCGCTTCGGGCCGCTCGGGCGCGATCAGCCCTGCTGTGATCATCGGTGTGATCGTGATGGTGATTGCCGTGATTACATTCGTGGTCTTCATGGAACGCGCCTTGCGCAAGATCCATATTCAATACCCGCGTCGTCAGGCCGGTATGAAGATCTATGAGGGCGGCTCGAGCCACCTGCCGGTCAAAGTGAACCCAGCGGGCGTGATCCCGGCGATCTTTGCCAGCTCGCTGCTGCTGCTGCCGGTGACGATCTCGACCTTCTCTTCGGGGGCGACCAACGGGCCGGTCATGTCTTGGCTTCTGGCCAACTTTGGTCCCGGACAGCCTCTGTACCTGCTGTTCTTCGCTTCGATGATCGTTTTCTTTGCCTATTTCTACACGTTCAACGTGTCGTTCAAACCGGACGATGTGGCGGATAACCTGAAAAAGCAGAACGGTTTCGTGCCGGGCATCCGTCCGGGCAAAAAAACCGCCGAGTATCTAGAATACGTGGTCAACCGCGTACTTGTTCTGGGTTCGGCCTATCTGGCGGCGGTCTGTCTGTTGCCTGAAATTCTTCGGGGCCAGTTTGCCATCCCGTTCTATTTCGGCGGCACCTCGGTTCTGATTATCGTCTCTGTGACCATGGACACGATCCAACAGGTCCAGAGCCACCTGCTGGCGCACCAATACGAAGGGCTGATCGAAAAGTCCCAACTGCGCGGCAAAGGCAAGAAACGTGGCAGGAAGGGACCCGCTCGTCGATGAACATCATTCTTCTCGGCCCCCCGGGGGCAGGCAAAGGAACGCAAGCGCGTCACTTGGTTGAAACCCGCGGCATGGTCCAGCTGAGCACTGGCGACATGCTGCGTGAAGCCAAAGACAGCGGCACCGAAATGGGCAACCGCGTAGCCGAGGTGATGGCTAAGGGCCAGCTTGTGACGGATGAGATCGTGATCGGCCTGATCCGCGAAAAGTTGGAACAAGGCGCTGAAGGGGGGTTCATCTTTGACGGTTTCCCGCGCACTCTGGCCCAAGCCGATGCGTTGGGTGAGCTGCTGGACAGCACCGGCGAGACCTTGGACGCGGTTATCGCGATGGAAGTGAACGACGACGCTCTGGTCGCGCGTATCACGGCTCGGTCAACCTGCGGCGGTTGCGGTGAAGTCTACAACGACATCACTAAACCGATCCCGGCGGACGGCAAATGCTCGAACTGCGGCAAAGAAGGTGACTTCAAACGCCGTGCGGACGACAATGAGGAAAGCCTCAAGACCCGTCTGATGGAGTACTACAAAAAGACCTCAATGCTCATCGGCTATTATCACGCCAAGGGCAACCTGTCCTGGGTTGATGGTCTGGGCGAGATTGATGAGGTTCAGAACGCGATTGCTGGCGTGTTGGACGCCTGATCGATCCACATTTGAATATGGGCTTGACGGCACTGCCAAAAGCCCATATCGACCCCCATCCCTAAAGGGAATCAAGACTGCGTGAGGGATTCGTCCCAACCGCCCCGACCACCTCGAATAATGCTGGGCCCGCTGGCGACACTGCCAAGGTCAAGCGTTGTGAAAAAAGGTTCTGGAGTTACGGAACCGCAACGAAAAGGAAAGTGACACGTGGCACGTATTGCCGGCGTAAACATCCCGACTGCAAAGCGGGTACCTATCGCCCTCACATATATCACCGGTATCGGCAACACCTCGGCCAAAGCGATTTGCGAAGCCGTGGGCATTGAAGCGACCCGTCGCGTCAACGAACTGTCCGACGCTGAAGTTCTGAAAATCCGCGAGTACATCGACGAAAACTACACTGTCGAAGGTGACCTGCGTCGTGAAGTTCAGATGAACGTCAAACGCCTGATGGACCTGGGCTGCTACCGCGGTCTGCGTCACCGCCGCAACCTGCCGGTTCGCGGTCAGCGTACCCACACCAATGCTCGTACCCGCAAAGGCCCCGCGAAGGCCATTGCTGGTAAGAAGAAATAAGGGAGGGTCTGACCGATGGCACGCGATAAGACTCGCATCAAGCGCAAAGAGCGTAAGAACATCGCATCGGGCGTTGCCCATGTGAACTCGACCTTCAACAACACCAAAATCCTGATCTCGGACGTACAGGGCAACGCCATTTCGTGGTCGTCTGCCGGTACCATGGGCTTCAAAGGCTCGCGGAAATCGACACCTTACGCCGCTCAGATGGCCGCAGAAGATGCAGGCAAGAAGGCGCAGGAACATGGCGTCAAGACGCTGGAAGTCGAAGTTCAAGGCCCTGGTTCGGGTCGTGAATCGGCTCTGCGCGCTCTGGCTGCTGTGGGCTTCAACATCACGTCGATCCGCGACGTGACGCCGATTGCGCACAATGGTTGCCGCCCGCCGAAGCGCCGCCGCGTCTAAGCGATTTTGAATTGAGCTGGGGCTGTGTTTTTGCACGGCCCCAGCACGTCATTTTGAACCTCGGGCGTCTGCACCTTGTTGGTCATGGGGCGCGGACAGGAATGGAGGGATTACATGATCCATAAGAATTGGGCAGAATTGATCAAGCCGACTCAGCTGGACGGCAAGCCGGGCAACGACCCCGCGCGTCAGGCAACGCTGGTTGCTGAACCGCTGGAACGTGGCTTTGGTCTGACCCTGGGCAACGCGCTGCGCCGCGTTCTGATGAGCTCGCTGCAAGGGGCGGCCATCACCAGCGTTCAGATCGACAACGTCCTGCACGAGTTCTCGTCGGTTGCTGGTGTCCGCGAAGACGTCACCGACATCATCCTGAACCTCAAAGGCGTGTCGCTGCGTATGGAAGTCGAAGGTCCCAAGCGCCTGTCGATCAATGCCAAAGGCCCCGCCGTTGTCACCGCTGGTGACATCAGCGAAAGCGCCGGTATCGAGGTTCTGAACCGCGATCACGTCATCTGCCACCTGGATGATGGCGCCGACCTGTTCATGGAACTGACCGTCAACACCGGCAAGGGTTACGTCTCGGCTGAGAAGAACAAGCCCGAAGATGCACCCATCGGCCTGATCCCGATCGACGCGATCTATTCGCCGGTCAAGAAGGTTGCCTATGACGTTCAGCCGACCCGTGAAGGTCAGGTTCTGGACTATGACAAACTGACCCTGAAGGTCGAAACCGATGGTTCGATCACTCCCGAAGACGCGTTGGCATTTGCCGCACGCATCCTTCAGGATCAGCTGTCGATCTTTGTCAACTTCGACGAGCCGGAATCGGCCAGCCGCCAAGACGAAGACGATGGTCTGGAGTTCAACCCGCTGCTGCTGAAGAAAGTGGACGAGCTGGAACTGTCGGTCCGTTCGGCAAACTGCCTGAAGAACGACAACATCGTCTATATCGGCGACCTGATTCAGAAGACCGAAGCCGAGATGCTGCGCACCCCGAACTTCGGCCGCAAGTCGCTGAACGAGATCAAGGAAGTGCTGTCCGGCATGGGTCTGCACCTCGGCATGGATGTCGAGGATTGGCCGCCCGACAACATCGAAGATCTGGCGAAGAAATTCGAAGACGCGTTCTAAGCGCGTCTTCACAAATGCCCGGACTTCCGGGGATCATATGGGCACTTCCGCCCCAAGGAGAGCCGGTGACACGCATCGCCGGCCAGACAAAGCACAACGCGAAAGAAGGAACTAGAAAATGCGTCACGCACGTGGTTACCGCCGCCTGAACCGTACTCATGAGCACCGTAAGGCTCTGTTTGCAAACATGGCTGGCTCGCTCATCGAACATGAGCAAATCAAGACAACTCTGCCCAAGGCAAAAGAACTGCGCCCGATCATCGAAAAGCTGGTCACTCTAGGCAAGCGCGGCGACCTGCACGCCCGCCGTCAGGCCGCAGCACAGCTGAAAGAAGACAAAGACGTCGCCAAGCTGTTCGAAGTTCTGGGCCCCCGCTACGCCGAGCGTCAGGGCGGTTATGTCCGCATCCTGAAAGCAGGCTTCCGCTATGGCGACATGGCGCCGATGGCGATCATCGAATTCGTTGATCGTGACGTCGACGCCAAAGGCGCAGCCGACAAGGCCCGCGTTGCCGCCGAAGAAGCCGCTGACGAAGAATAAGATCGCGCCGTCTGGCTGATTAGAAACCTCCGCCCCACGTCGGGCGGAGGTTTTTCTTTTGCGGCATCGCTGACTTGCATTCGGCTGCGCGGGTCCGCATATCTGGGGCGATCCAAATCCCGGAGGTCTCATGATCCGCGTCTTTCTGACCCTGATGCTTTTGAGTCTTGCATCCCACAGCCACGCTGAAACCAAAGTGCCGACCTCGCAGGCCGAAATCAGTCTCGGCTTTGCGCCGGTGGTGAAGCAAGCGGCACCGGCGGTGGTGAATATCTATGCCAAGATCGTGCGGGAAGGGCGGGGGAACACTCTGTTTTCGGACCCGTTTTTTCAGGACTTTTTCGGCCGCGGTTTTGCCGAGCCGCGCCCAAGGGTTCAGAACTCGCTGGGGTCGGGGGTGATCCTGACTGCAGACGGGTATGTGGTGTCGAACTTCCACGTTGTCGGCAAGGCAACTGAGATCCGGGTGGTCACGACCGATCGTCGCGAGTATTCCGCGCAGGTGGTGCTGGGCGACAAGGAAAGCGATATCGCCATTCTGCGTTTGGATGAGGCCGAGGCGTTGCCTTATCTGCCTCTGCGCGATTCCGATCAGGTTGAGGTTGGTGAACTGGCGCTGGCAATTGGCAACCCGTTTGGCGTCGGACAAACGGTATCGTCTGGGATTATCTCGGGGTTGGCGCGTACGGGCACGGCAACCGGTAATGCGCGGGGCTATTTCATCCAGACCGATGCAGCGATCAATCCGGGTAATTCCGGCGGGGCATTGATTGACGTGAACGGTGATCTGATCGGCATCAACACCGCGATCCTGACGCGTTCGGGCGGGTCGAACGGAATCGGCTTTGCGATACCGGCCAATTTGGTTGCGGAATTCCTGCGTCAGGCCCAGGCTGGAAATAACAGTTTCATAAGCCCATGGGCCGGGATGGCGGGCCAGCACATGAGTGCGGACATCGCCGAGTCTCTGGGTCTTGTAATTCCGCAGGGCGTCGTGGTGTCCGATCTGCATCCGCTCAGTCCTTTGGGCGAAGCCGGGTTGCGGGTTGGCGACGTGGTGACGCATGTGGATGGGGACGAGGTGAACTCACCCGCTGAAATGAAGTTTCGCATGTCTGTCGCGGGTGTGGGCGGCAGCTCGGTCCTGACGCTGTTGCGGGGCGAAGTTCGGGAAGAGGTCGAGATCGCCCTGATCAAAGCGCCCGAGGTTCCGCCCTCGGACGATACGATACTGGACAACCAGACGGTTATGCCTGGGTTGAAAGTAGCGCGGATCAACCCGGCTGTCATTGCACGGATGGGGTTGATCTTGTCGCAGACTGGCGTGGTCGTCACCGATCCGGGGCGCTATGGCGGGCGCTCGGGTCTGCGTGTTGGTGACGTAGTCAACAGCATCAATGGGGTCTCAATTGAACACCCTGATGATGTTGTTCACGCGCTGACCGATCCGGGGCGCAGATTGCAGTTGGATGTGTCGCGCGCGGGGCGTTCGGTTTCGGTAAGGTTCCGCTTGTGAGTGATCTGTTCGATACCGGCGCGACCCAACCAGCCCCGTCAGCGCATCGTCCGTTGGCCGACCGTTTGCGTCCCCAAAGCTTGGCGGATGTGATCGGGCAAGAGCAGGTCCTGGGACCGGATGCTCCGTTGGGTGTCATGCTGGCCTCGGGCAGCCTGTCCAGCCTGATCTTTTGGGGGCCGCCGGGCGTGGGCAAAACGACCATTGCACGCCTCTTGGCGCAGGAAACCGACCTTCATTTCGTGCAGATCAGCGCGATTTTCTCTGGTGTTCCTGATTTGCGTAAGGTCTTCGAGGCCGCGAAAATCCGCCACCAGAACGGGCAGGGTACGCTGCTGTTCGTGGATGAGATCCATCGGTTCAACAAGGCCCAGCAGGACGGGTTTTTGCCATATATGGAAGACGGCACGATCCTGCTGGTGGGGGCGACGACCGAGAACCCCTCGTTCGAGTTGAACGCCGCTGTGCTGAGCCGCGCGCAGGTGTTAGTGCTGGAACGCCTTGATCTGGCCGATCTGGAACGTCTGACCCAGCGTGCCGAAAAGGAACTGGGCACGGCGCTGCCCCTGACCGGCCCCGCACGCGAGGCACTACAGGAAATGGCCGATGGCGACGGGCGGGCGTTGTTGAATCTGATCGAACAAATCGCAGCGTGGAAAGTAGACGCGCCGCTGGACCCGGATGCGCTATCGACCCGTCTGATGCGGCGGGCGGCGAAATACGACAAGTCGGGGGATGAACACTACAACCTAATCTCGGCCCTGCATAAATCGGTGCGCGGGTCGGACCCAGACGCGGCGCTGTACTGGTTCGCGCGGATGCTGAACGGGGGTGAAGACCCGCGCTATTTGGCGCGACGCATCACGCGCATGGCGGTCGAGGATATCGGGCTGGCCGATCCGCAGGCACAGGCGATCTGTCTGCAATCTTGGCAGACCTATGAACGCCTTGGCAGCCCCGAGGGCGAACTGGCGCTGGCGCAGGCGCTGGTCTATCTAGCGCTCGCCCCCAAATCGAACGGGGCCTATGTGGGATATAAGGAGGCGATGCGGCTGGCCAAGCAATCCGGCAGTGAACCGCCGCCCAAGCATATCCTGAACGCGCCGACCTCGCTCATGAAGGATCAGGGCTATGGCGCGGGCTATGCCTATGACCATGATGCCGAGGATGGGTTTTCCGGCCAGAACTATTTTCCCGACGGGATGGACAGGCCTGAGCTGTATCAACCGGTCGAACGCGGGTTCGAGCGCGAGTTGAAAAAACGGTTGGACTATTTCGCCAAGCTGCGGGCGCAACGCAACGGTTGACTCTGCCGGTAAGGCACGCCACAGACGCGCATGTTTTCAATGGCACTGAATGGCATGCAATCCGCGCGGACCCGCCGCGTGAAGGGGATATCGGTATGAGTGGCGTACAAATGATCACCGTGGCAGAAGGCGATGGCGACCAGCGGATTGACCGTTGGCTGCGCCGTCTATTTCCGCATGTCAGCCAGGGCCGCATCGAAAAGATGTGCCGTAAGGGTGAATTGCGCGTGGATGGCGGACGGGTGAAAGCCGCGACCCGGCTTGAGGCCGGGCAGGTCGTGCGCGTGCCACCTCTGCCCGACGCAGATCACAAACCGGTTGAGGTCAAGCGGCGTATCTCGGATGCGGATGCCAAGATGATCCAGTCTTGTGTGATCTACCGCGACGATCACGTGCTGGCGCTGAATAAACCGCACGGCCTGCCGGTGCAGGGCGGCAGCGGTCAGACCCGCCACGTGGACAGCCTGTCCGAAGCGCTGCGCTTTGGCTATGACGAGAACCCGCGCCTTGTGCATCGTCTGGACAAGGACACATCCGGCGTTCTGCTGCTGGCCCGCACGCGCGAGGCCGCCAAGGGCCTGACCGCCGCTTTCCGTCACCGTGACACGCGCAAGATCTATTGGGCTTTGGTGGCCGGTGTGCCGACCCCTTATCTGGGTGAGATCAAGACCGGTTTGGTCAAGGCCGCAGGTCACGGCAAGCACGGCGAGGGTGAGAAAATGATCCCCGTTCATCTGAACGAGATCAACGAAACCCCCGGCGCGAAACGGGCGCATACGCATTATGCCACGCTTTACCGTGTGGCCGGACGCGCGGCCTGGGTCGCGATGGAGCCGATCACCGGCCGCACGCATCAGCTTCGGGCGCATATGGCGGCGATTGGTCATCCGATCATCGGTGACGGCAAATATGGCGGCTCGGGTCAGGAAAACCTTGGCGATGGCTGGGGTGCGCAGTTGGGCGGGATCATCAGCAAAAAGCTGCACCTGCATGCGCGGCAGGCCTCGTTCGAACACCCTGTGACGCGCAAGACGATCACCGTGAAGGCCCCCTTGCCGGATCACATGAAACACAGTTGGGACACCTTCGGCTGGACCGAGGATTTGGCCACCGACGACCCGTTCGAGGAACTGCAATGAGCGCACCGCTGCGTCTGGTTCTGTTCGACGTGGACGGCACTCTGGTCGACAGTCAGGGCAGTATCGTTGCTGCTATGACCGCCAGTTTCAACGCGCTGTCCTTGCCGGTGCCGGATCGCACGGCGATCCTGTCCATTGTTGGCCTGTCCTTGCCCAAGGCGATGGCGCAGCTTGCACCGCAGCATTCGGATGCAGATCAGGTGCGGCTGGTCGAGGGGTATAAACAGGCCTATCACGCACATCGGTTGGAACAGGGTATGGCGGGATCGCCGCTCTATCCCGGTGCCCGCGAGGTGATTGAGGCGTTGCACGCCATCCCCGAGGTGCTGCTGGGCGTGGCGACCGGCAAATCTCAGCGCGGATTGGATGCGTTGATCGAAGGGCACGGGTTGCAGGGCTATTTCGTCACGCGGCAGGTGGCAGATCATCACCCTTCAAAACCGCACCCGTCGATGATTGACACCGCGCGGGCTGAGACGGGGGTTGAGGCTGCCGATACCGTGATGATCGGCGACACCCGGTTTGACATGGACATGGCCGCGGCTGCCGGTGTGCGCAGCGTCGGCGTCACATGGGGTTATCACGCGCGGCCCGCGTTAGAGGCAGCAACCTCTATCATCGAAACCTTCGACCAGTTGCCCGGCGCGCTGGATCAAATTTGGACCTGAAACGATGAGCGACTGGAAACCGAAACGATTCTGGACCCAAAGCGCAGTGGTTGAGACCGAAGGCGGCTTTACCGTCGAGCTGGACGGCCGACGTGTGAAAACCCCGGCCAAGGCGGGGTTGGTCGTGCCGACACAGGCCATGGCTCATGAAATCGCCACCGAGTGGGACGCGCAGGAAAAAGAGGTCGATCCGACCACCATGCCCTTCACCCGCTCGGCCAATGCAGCCATCGACAAGGTCCGGCATCAGCACGCCGAGGTTGCAGATATGCTGGCCGATTACGGCGATTCGGATCTGCTGTGCTACCGCGCCACGCACCCGCAAGAGTTGCAGCAGCGGCAGGCGGATCAGTGGGACCCCGCCCTTGATTGGGCGGCCGAGAAGCTTGCCGCGCGCCTGCTGCCGGTCGCGGGGGTTTTGCATCAACCCCAGGACCCGCAAGCTTTGTTGGGCCTGCGCCAACGTGTCCATGGTTTCAGCGACTTCCAGTTGGCCGCCTTCCACGATCTGGTCAGCCTGTCTGGTTCACTGGTGCTTGGATTTGCTGCCACCGCAGATTGGCGCCCTGCCGAGGAGATCTGGCAAGCCTCTCGATTGGACGAGTTGTGGCAAATCGAACAATGGGGTCACGACGACGAGGCCCACGCCGCGTCCGAGGTCAAAAGGGCCGCTTTCCTACACGCCAAGCGGTTCTTTGACCTCTCGGTTTGAGCCCTTTTGCTGGAATTTTTGCCGTTACTGCGGACATCTGGAAGATGATCCATCGTTTTCACTGATCCGACCCTTGACGTTTGTTTATGAATGCGACCAAACTCGGGCGCACTAAAGGGGAGACACCTTTGGGGAAACCTTTCTGGTGCCAAAGGTGCCGGACAGAGCCGTCTCTGGACAGAGGCGGAAAATCAGGAAGAGGTAAAAATGAAAAAATCCGTAATCTTGGGCGTGGCAACCGTTGCCGGCCTGGCTGCAGGCGCAGCGGCAGCGGGGACTGTCGATGATGTCAAAGCGCGCGGTAAGCTGAACTGCGGTGTGACCACCGGTCTGGTTGGCTTTGCTGCACCAGACGCGAATGGCGAATGGCAAGGCTTTGACGTCTCGCTGTGCCGCGCGGTCGCTGCTGCCGTTCTGGGCGATGCAAGCGCCGTGGAATTCGTTCCGACCACTGGCAAGACGCGTTTCACCGCGCTGGCCTCGGGCGAGATCGACATGCTGGCCCGTAACACCACCTGGACCTTCAGCCGCGACGTCGACCTGAAGTTCGAATTCGTGGGCGTGAACTACTATGACGGTCAGGGCTTTATGGTTCCCAAGGCGCTGGGTGTTAGCTCGGCCAAGGAACTGGACGGCGCAACCGTCTGCATCCAGACCGGCACCACGACAGAGCTGAACCTGGCGGACTTCTTCCGCTCGAACAACATCAGCTACGAGCCGGTTCCGATCGAAACCAACGCCGAAGCGCAGCAGCAGTACTTGGCTGGCGCATGTGACGTCTACACCACCGACGCATCGGGCCTGGCCGCAACCCGCGCCACGTTCGAAGATCCGGCGGCGCATGTCCTTCTGCCCGAAATCATCTCGAAAGAGCCTCTGGGCCCGCTGGTCCGTCACGGCGATCACGAGTGGGGCGACGTTGTCCGCTGGACTCTGAACGCGCTGGTCTCGGCTGAAGAGCTGGGCGTGACCTCGGCAAACATCGACGAGATGGCCGCTGGCACCAACAACCCCGAAGTGAACCGTCTGCTGGGCAGCGAAGGCACTCTGGGTGAGATGCTGGGCCTCGACGCTCAGTGGGCGATGCGCGCGATCAAATCGGGCGGCAACTATGGTGAAGTCTTTGCCAAGAACATCGGCGAAGAAACTCCGATCGGTCTGGCACGCGGCCTGAACGCGCAGTGGACCGATGGCGGCCTGCTGTACTCGCCGCCGTTCCGCTAAATCCTAAGGAAAAGGGCGCGGGGGAACCTGCGCCCTTTTCTCATCAAATTGCTGCGGACAGCTCATGAGCGGGGAGAACCCTGCCGGAAAAGAAGAATCCGCAGACTACGGGGATCCAAAATATGTCGACTATGACCGACCCGCCGAAAGCTGACTTTCGGTTGTCTATGCTCATAAACGATACCCGCTATCGCTCGCTGACATTTCAAGTGATCGCGGCCATCGCTATTGCGCTTTCCATTTGGTATCTGGGCAATAACCTGATCCAGAACCTGCGGGCCGCAGGCCTGAACATTTCCTATACTTTTCTGGGCGATCCGTCCGGATACGACATCAACCAGCGTTTGATCGAATATGACAGCCAGTCCT
This sequence comes from Ruegeria lacuscaerulensis, assembly GCF_013034745.1. Taxonomy (NCBI): domain Bacteria; kingdom Pseudomonadati; phylum Pseudomonadota; class Alphaproteobacteria; order Rhodobacterales; family Roseobacteraceae; genus Ruegeria; species Ruegeria lacuscaerulensis. Next base: position 29,475 of record NZ_WQGP01000008.1, read on the forward strand.
CGCATGGACGTGCGGCTGTTGTGGGCATTCTGAACACTCTGCTGGTGGCGTTTCTTGCGTGTATCACCGCCACTGTCTTTGGAGTGATCGCTGGGGTCTTGCGTCTGTCGAACAACTGGCTTGTCTCAAAGCTAATGGCGGTCTACGTCGAGATCTTCCGGAATATTCCTGTGCTGATCTGGATCATCATCATCTTTACGATCATGACGGCTGTGCTGCCGGGTCCGCGCGCCTTCCGAGGTGACAACCCGACTTCAAGTATGCTGTTTGACTTGTTCGCCTTTACCAACCGCGGCGTTTATATCCCCGGGCCTCATTTCTCTAGCGGTTTTTTCAGTGCAGCTTTTCTGAATTGGTTGCTGGTGATTGCTGTATTGATTGGTTCGTGGTTCGCCTCGCGCGAGGTTGAGAAGCGTGCAACCCTGCAACAGGAACAGACCGGCCAACGACCCAAAACCGGCCTTGTCAAACTGGGTGTCTGGCTAGTGCCCGTCGCGTTGCTGATGGTGCTGATGGGGCTGACTTGGGATGTGCCTGAGCTGAAAGGTTTTAACTTCTCCGGTGGCATCAAGATCGGTGGACCTCTGATCGCACTTTGGTTCGCCTTGTCGATCTATACTGGCGCCTTCATCGCGGAAAACGTGCGCGCGGGTATTCAGGCGATCAGCAAAGGCCAGACTGAGGCTGCTGCTGCGTTGGGCCTGCGCCCCGGTCGGATCATGAATCTTGTGATCCTGCCTCAGGCATTGCGTGTGATTATCCCGCCGTTGATTTCACAGTACTTGAACATCACCAAGAACTCGTCACTGGCGATAGCCGTGGGGTATGCGGATATCACCGCCACTTTGGGGGGTATCACGCTGAACCAGACTGGCCGCGCGATTGAGTGTGTTCTGCTGCTTATGCTGTTCTATCTGACGGCTTCGCTGCTGATCTCGATGGCGATGAACGTCTACAACGCATCCGTCAAGTTGAAGGAGCGCTGAGCCATGGCTGATCAAACAACAAATCCGATCGCTTTTGTGGCTGAAGGCACCATTCCTCCTTCTCCTCCACCAGCGAACCAGACGGGGATCGTCAAATGGCTGCGCGAGAACCTGTTCTCGGGCGTGACCAACACGATCCTGACGCTTTTGTCTTTGATTCTGATCTATGTTCTGCTCAAGAACACGTTGCCGTGGATTCTGAACGGGGTATGGAATGCCAATTCGCTGGCGGAATGCCGTGAAATTCTGGCTGGTAAGACTGGGGCCTGTTTCGCGGTTCTTACAGAACGCTGGCCGCAACTGATCTACGGTTTCAAGTACCCTGACGAGGCCTACTGGCGCCCGAATCTGGCATTCGTATTGATGTTGGTGGCTCTGGCACCGGTCCTGTTCTTTGACCTGCCGCGCAAGCTGCTGGTGTTCACGGCGCTCTACCCCTTTATCGCTTTCTGGCTGATCTGGGGCGGCACTATTCTGGTTCCACTCGTGGCATTGGTTGGCTTTATAGCGGCAGGAGCAGTGTTTCAGAAGCTTGGCCGCAACAGCTTCGCTGCCGGGTTCTTCGGCGCGATCGTGGTGGCTCTGATTGTCTGGAATATCGGCGGGGCTCTGATCCCGGAAGATGCCAACGAAGGGGCTATGCTCACGGCAGTTCCAAGTCGTGATCTGGGCGGCTTCATGCTGAACATGATGCTGGGCCTGACCTGCGTGTCACTGTCGGTTCCGCTTGGGATTGCACTTGCACTGGGTCGTCAATCTTCCATGCCGCTGATCAAGTGGGTCTGTGTCATCTTCATCGAATTCATCCGTGGCGTGCCTCTGATCACGCTGCTGTTCGTGGCTTCGGTGATGCTGGCCTATTTCTTCCCGCCTGACAGCACGGTCGACCTGTTCCTGCGCGTTGTGATCATGATCACCATGTTCTCGGCCGCTTATATCGCCGAGGTTATCCGTGGCGGTCTGGCAGCGCTTCCACGTGGACAGTACGAGGCAGCAGATAGTCTAGGCTTGGATTACCCTCAGGCGATGCGTCTAATCATCCTGCCACAGGCACTGAAGATCTCGATCCCCGGTATCGTGAACGTGGCCGTTGGCCTGTTCAAGGACACCACACTGGTTTCGGTCATTTCGATGTTCGATCTGGTGGGCATGATCCGGGGACCCATCCTAGCGTCAACCGAATGGAATGGCGTCTATTGGGAGCTTCTGGGCTTTGCCGCGCTTCTGTTCTTCGTCGTTTGTTACGGCATCTCTCAATATTCCCAGTGGCTCGAGCGTCGCCTTGCCACGGACCATCGTTAAGGAGTTCAACACATGTCTGAACTTGCAATTGAACGCGAAATCGATCGCTCGAAGATGCAGGTGAGCGACGAGGTCGCCATCGAAATCAACGGCATGAACAAGTGGTACGGGTCTTTCCACGTGCTGCGCGACATCAATCTGACCGTCAATCAGGGCGAGCGGATTGTGATCGCGGGGCCGTCGGGCTCGGGCAAATCCACTCTGATCCGCTGTCTGAATGCTTTGGAAGAACACCAGCAGGGCACGATCGTGGTGGACGGGACCGAGTTGTCGAATGACCTTAAGAACATCGACAAGATCCGGTCCGAGGTTGGGATGGTGTTCCAGCACTTCAACCTGTTCCCGCACCTGACCATTCTGGAAAACTGCACGCTAGCTCCGATCTGGGTGCGCAAGACGCCCAAGAAAGAGGCCGAAGAGCGCGCGATGCATTTCCTGGAAAAGGTGAAAATCCCCGATCAGGCGCTGAAGTATCCCGGCCAATTGTCCGGTGGTCAGCAGCAGCGTGTGGCGATTGCGCGGTCCTTGTGCATGATGCCGCGGATTATGTTGTTCGATGAACCCACTTCGGCGCTGGACCCCGAGATGATCAAAGAGGTGCTCGACACCATGATCGAACTAGCCGAGGAAGGTATGACCATGCTGTGCGTCACGCACGAGATGGGCTTTGCCCGTCAGGTCGCCAACCGTGTGATCTTTATGGACGCAGGCCAGATCGTGGAACAGAACGAACCCGAAGAGTTCTTCAACAACCCACAAAGCGAACGGACAAAGCTGTTCCTCAGCCAGATTCTGGGCCACTGATCCATTCGAAATTTGGGAAAGGGCGGGGCTTTGGCCTCGCCTTTTTCTATTCCAGCAGTTCGCGCGGAATGGCGAATTCTTGAACGTCCCCGCTGTGCCAGTCTATGTCGGCCCAATCGGTGATGCCAAAGCGGATGATCATTGTGGCGCCTGTGGGATAGTCGTGAAACCGCGCATGATCCGGCGCGCTTCGTACGATACGGCTGGCAAATTCGGCAATACCGGGATTGTGGCCCAGCATCAGCACCGTGGGCTCGGTCGCCCCCGACAATTCGATCAACATCTCTTCGGGCTCCGCCAGATAGAGCGTGCGATGAAAGCAGATTTTTACCGCTTGCAACCCCATCCGGTCCCAGGTCTCGCGCGTGCGGGCTGAGGTCGAGCTGAGAACCTCGTCCGGGACAAGGTTGTGCTGCTGCAACCATGCACCAACCGCTTGGGCGGACTTCCGGCCTCGTTTGTTCAAAGGACGGTCATGATCGTCAAGCGTTGGGTTGTCCCAACTGGATTTTGCGTGCCGGGTCAGGATCAGCGTCAGGCTCATGACGGGTGAAAGGCCCGCATATGGTGCGCGGATTGTTCCGGGTCGCGGCCTGCACCGGCGCTCAGAGGGCAGGCCAGCCGCGCCTGACAACCGCCGGTCATGCAGGTCTGGCCTTCGATGGTGGACAGGTGGTCATGGCATGCGGCCACGTTGTAGAATTCGCGGCTGTTTAGGGCCTCCACCGGACAGGAAGTCACACAAGGGGCTGGGCAGTTCGTACAGGGAGAGAGATCAGAGACCTCGGGTATGTAAAATTCCTGCTCAAAATGCAGGGCACCCCGATATGAGATCATCATGCCCACGGTATCATGTACCAGCGCGCCGACCGGACTGCTGAACGTGCGGCCCGATTTCAGTGCCCAATCGATGAACGGTGCATAGGGTGGGCCACCAAACGGGAAATGTGCGATAGCGCCCAAATCCCGCGCCATCTGGCCAATAACACGGGTCGACCATTGGTCCACCGGGTCAGGTTCCTGCCATTCCGGTGCGGCTTTCAGAACGGGCCAGAAGGCTGAGCCTGCGCCCAGTAGAACCAAAGTGCCCCCGTCCAGTCCTTTGGCCTCGCTGATCCGGGGATGCGTTGCGCCCATCACGATCAGGCCTGCCTGATGCGCCACGCGCCCCACCCAGCCATAGCTGATCGCTGTGCGATAGGCTGAGGCTGGTGGAAGTGCGGTCATCTCTTTTTGGCTCTTTGGGTCAGTCAGGGCGGATCAATGACCCGGCGCCATGCTCGGTGAACAGCTCCAGTAGTACCGCGTTTGGCGCGCGCCCGTCCAGAATGACCACCGCCCGCACGCCGCTGTGTAGCGCGTCCAGCGCGGTTTCGGTCTTGGGGATCATGCCGCCCGCAATCGTGCCTTCCAGGGTCATTTCGCGGATCTGGCCGGCTTTCAACTCGGTAACGACCTCTCCGGCGGCATTCTTTACGCCCGAGACATCGGTCAGGAGCAGCAAGCGGTCCGCCTTCAGCGCCGAGGCGATCGCACCGGCGGCGGTGTCGCCATTGACGTTGAATGTCTCACCCTCGCGCCCGGCGCCCAACGGCGCGATCACTGGTATCACGTCATGGGCAAACAAATCATGTAGGATTTTCGGGTCCATCTGCGACGGAGAACCTACGAACCCCAATGAAGGGTCTGTCTGCTCGCAGATGATCAGGTTGGCATCCTTGCCCGACAGGCCCACGGCAGTGCCGCCCTGGCCGTTGATCGCCTGTACGATGCGCTTGTTCACGAGGCCGGACAAAACCATCTCGACCACTTCCACGGTCGGTTTGTCAGTGACACGCTTGCCGCCGACAAATTCGGACTGGATGTCCAGTTTATCCAGCATCGCGTTGATCATCGGACCACCGCCATGGACGATCACCGGGTTCACCCCAACCTGACGCATCAGCACCACGTCGCGGGCAAAGCTTTCCATCGCTTCATCACTGCCCATGGCGTGCCCGCCCAGCTTGATGACGACAATTGCCCCGTCATAGCGTTGCAGATACGGCAAGGCGCTGTTCAAAGTGGCAGCGGTGGCGATCCAGTCCCGGTTCATATCTCGTGTCTTCATGGCTTAGGTCCCTCTGACGTTCCGTGTTAGGGCCTTTGCACGGTGCTGCCAAGGGGCAAGCTATTCCAGATTGGCGATGATCGAACGCAAGGTCGGAATCCCGTCACCCTTTTCGGACGACGTCAGCACAATCTCAGGGAAGGCGGCAGGGTGTTTTGACAGCGCGCCGCGCACCTGATCTAGCACCTTTTCGCGGTCCTTGGCCTTGACCTTATCGGCCTTGGTCATCACGCATTGAAAGGTCACGGCGCTGGTGTCCAGCAGCTTCATGATCTCGGCATCGACCGGTTTCACGCCGTGGCGCGAGTCTATGAGGACAAAGGCCCGACGTAGGGTTTGACGCCCGCTCAGGTATTGTTTCAGCAGCCGCTGCCATTTCTCGACCACCTTGACCGGCGCGTTGGCATAGCCATAGCCGGGTAGGTCGACCAGATACAGCTCGGGGCCTTGGGTGAAAAAGTTGATCTCTTGCGTGCGGCCCGGCGTGTTCGAGGCACGCGCCAATCCTTTGGTGCCTGTCAAAGCGTTGATCAGGCTAGATTTGCCCACGTTCGAACGACCCGCGAAACACACCTCGAGCCGGTCGGGTGCGGGCAGGCCGTCCATGGCGACCACGCCTTTGACGAACTCGGATTCGCCCGCAAAAAGTTTGCGGCCACGTTCTTGCGCGAACTCATCCGGTGTTTCGGCTAGGGGAAAGGGCAGGGTGGTCATAGCGGTTGAACCTTGTCGCCCGGCTTGACCTCGCCGCCCTGGATCACTTCGGCGTAGACGCCAAAATCCTGATGATCCCATGTGTTCAGGGCCGCCAGCGTGTCAGCGTCGCGCTGCCCGGTATCCGGGTTCGCGGTTGTCGCAAGGCAACGGGTGATCCGTTCACGCACATTCAGAACGGCCTGACCGATCTGAATGTCGCGGCCCAGCCAGTCAAATTCTTCCCACAGGGGCAAGCCGTCGAACCAGATATTGCCGCGCCAGCGAATGGGGGACAGCTCCTGCCCCAGCTTTTGCTCGACCGCGCGATGTGAGGCCATGTTGCACAGGCTGATCGAGGGGAAATCGCTGTCGGTCATGCCGCGCCCGGGCACTCGGACAATCCGGGTCGAGGCCGCGCGGTCTACAGGCATCAACGGTTTGACCCAATCCAGAAAGACATCCTGCTGCGTGTCCGGCTGAAAGCGCAGCTCGGGGCGATCGGGATGGGTGAGGGTGACGATGTCACCGTCGGTCCGGGCCGAGATTGCCATCAGTGACGGTGCCTTGGCCCCGCGACTGAAATTTGGGCACGGCACCCATTCGGACCCATCGGCCTTGGACGCCTCATGCGCGACCGCCCAAACGCGATCCCCGGGCATGGTCTGCCCGGGGTTCAGAGTGACGGTCTGGACGGCCTCGCGGCCATGGCTTTTGATCGGATGCCGCCAGAGGCTGGTTACTTCACCGGTCATTTGTCATCCGCTTTTGGCGTGCGCTTGAAGCCTGATTTGATGTTGCCGAACACATCCGGTGTATAGCCCTGGCTGCGCATGATCAGGTATTGCTGCGTGAAAGTGATCGTGTTGTTTGCAATCCAGTAGACGACCAGACCGCTGGCAAACCCACCCAGCATGAACATGAAGACCCAAGGCATCCAGGCGAAGATCATCGCCTGCGTCGCGTCAGTTGGGGCCGGGTTCAGTTTCTGTTGCAGCCACATCGAGATACCCAGAAGCAATGGCAGGATACCGATGAAGATCAGCGCCATGAAGCTTTCAGGTTGCGGCGCCGCCCAGGGCAACAAGCCAAACAGGTTCATAATCGAGGTCGGGTCCGGCGCGCTCAGGTCTTGGAAAGGGCCGAACCATGGGGCCTGACGCAGTTCGATGGTGACGAAAATCACCTTATACAGCGAGAAGAAGATCGGGATCTGCAAAAGGATTGGCAAACAGCCCGCGGCGGGGTTTACCTTTTCCTTCTTGTACAGCTCCATCATGCCTTGCTGCATCTTCTGGCGGTCGTCGCCTGCGGCCTCTTTCAGGGCCTCCATCTGCGGCTGCAGCTCCTTCATCTTCGCCATCGAGACGTAGGATTTGAACGCCAGCGGGAACAAGATGGCTTTAATGATCAACGTCAGGCCGATTATCGACCAGCCCATGTTGCCAATCAGCGCATTGATGTTGTGCAGCAACCAGAAGATCGGCTTGGTCAGGAAATAGAACCAGCCCCAGTCGATGCTGTCGATGAACTTCTGAACGCCTTCAGCCTGGTATTCGCGAATGGTTTCCCATTCCTTGGCGCCCGCGAACAGACGGGTCGTAACCTCTTCAGTCGCGCCGGGGGCTACAGACAATGTCGGAAGAACGGTTTCGGTTTGGTAAATCTTGCGGCGCGCATCGTATTTGGCGGCGGCTTTGAAGGCCGATCCTTCTTCGGGGATCAGGGTGGTCATCCAGTAGTGATCGGTGAATCCAACCCAGCCGCCTTCCTTGACCTGAAACACCTCGGCCTGCGCACGTTCATTCGGGTCGATGTCAAAGTCACGGACATCGCCATAGTCGATCTCGTCCAGCACGCCATCTGCCATGACCATGACGCCCTCGTGCAGGATGAAGAAGTTCTTGAGACCGGGCAGATCGCCATCTTCGCCGATCCCGTGACGGGCTAGGATGCCATAGGGGGCCATGCCCACTTCGGCCTGCGTGTTGTTTTCCACCGATTGGGTAACGTCGAACATATAGTTCTCGTCCACCGAGATGGTCCGGCGGAAGGTCAGGCCGTTGCCATTATCCCATTTCAGAGTGACCGGCGTGTCGACGCCCAACGTCTCACCGCTTTCCAACGTCCACAGCGTATTGGGCCCCGGAACATCGGTGCCTGCAACACCTGCGCCAGGCGCCCAGCCGTACAACGCATAATAGGCCGATTCCGATCCCACCGGGGACAGTAGCTCCACAATCGGTGCGCCTTCTTCGATCGAGACTTTGTAGTCTTTCAGGAATAGCTCATCGATGCGGCCACCTGACAGGGATAGGCTGCCTTCCAGGCGCGGTGTGTCGATCGCAATGCGCGGTGCTTCGGCATCAGGCAGTGTTTCTTCCGCTGCGGCTGTTGCCTCGCCAGTCGTGCCCGCATCCGACGCGCTGGGCGTCTGAACCTCGGTCGCGTCGGTGGCGCTGATCTCGGCCTGATCGGGCAGCGTCGTTTGTTCCGGCGGCGGGAACAGCACGAACCAAACGAGGATCACGAGAAAGCTGAGCGCGGTTGCGAGGATGAGATTCTTGTTCTGATCGTCCATCTGGGACAGCCACCTTAAGCAGTGAAACACACCCGGTGGGTTCAACAGAGTGCAGCCCCAAAGGTCAAGCGGATTCGCCCGTCAAACCGCCGCTGAGTGCGTATTTGTGGTGCAATTTTGCGTTTATGGGCCGGCTTTGCGACCAATCTTGGGCACACCGTTCAGCTTGTTCTGATGGGTCATGATCCAGTCGAACGTGTTTTCGAAGGGCATGGGCTTGCCAATCCCGAAGCCCTGAACATGGTTGCAGCCCAGCTGAGCCATCAGTGCGTGTTCGCCCGGCGTTTCGACCCCTTCGGCCAGAGTTTCGACGTTCAGCCGCTCGGCCATGGTCAGGATGGCGCTGACCAGCTGCTGCTGGCTGGCATCCCGATCTGCCTTGGCCACAAAAGAGCGGTCGATCTTGATCCGAGAAACATCAAAGCGCTTGATCGACGCGATTGAGGCATGTCCCGTCCCGAAATCATCCAAATCAATGCAGCACCCCAGTTTCGACAGGCTGGTCACGTTGCGGGTAATCACGTCATCGGGTCGGCGCGAGAAGACGGTTTCCAGCACTTCAACGGCCAACCGGTCAGGGGTCAGGTCGTTTTGGTCCAGCTCCCATTTCAGCCGGTCGATCAACGCTGGGTTGCGCAGCTCATCTGAGGAGAAATTCACGCCGATCCGGGGCACAACGATCCCGGCATTGTCCCATTGACGCATGGCGGCGAAGGCGTGGTGGCGCATGGTTTGGCCAAAACGCTCCATTAGACCCGCCTGTTCGGCAAAAGGCAGAAATACATGCGGGCTCAGCACGCCTTTTTGCGGATGCTCCCAACGTGCCAGCGCTTCGAACCCGGTGACGCGGCCGGTATCCGTCGAAATCTGAGGCTGAAACCAGGGTCGAATCTCGCCACTATCCAGTGCGGCATCAAACTCGCGCCGCAGGTTGGCCCGGATGCGTGAGCGGCGCCGCGTTTCGCTGGAATAGGCGCGGATGGTCGAGGGGCCATTTCTTTGCGCCTCATCCAAAGCGGCTGAGGCAGCATCAATCCACGCCTCAAACCCATCATTCCGGATGCTGGACAACAGGCTGAACCCGATCGAGCAAGACAGGTAAATGCCAGTGCCGTTCAGCACCACGGGTTCTTCGATAGTGGCTTGAATGCGCCCCGACATTTGGATGCAAGCTTCAAGATCAAGATGCTTGGACGGGTTTAGTCCGACTACGATTTTGTCCTCATCCAGCCGGGCGGCGATATCATGAGCGCGGATCACCGACAGCATCCGGCTGCGGAACTGATCAACCACATGTGCCGTCGCTGCGGTGCCGTGCAAATCCTCGAATTCAATGTACCCGTCCAATGCCACAATTAGGCAGGCCGAGTCGTCACGCGTGGTGGCGGTGGACCTGAAAAATCCCTCCATCCCTGCGGCAAAGCTGTCGAGCGGGATCAACCCGCTGGGCACGGTTTGGTCGCCGGGTGTTGTGGCCAGCGCGGAAAATGCCGCCAGTAAAAGCGGCAGGGTCAAAGCCACAGTAACCAAAGCCCGCTCTCCCCCCATCCAGAACGCGGCCAGGCTGATCGCAGGGGCAAAGGCCAGCGCGGGCGGGCCGCTGAGGGCGGTGGTCAGAACATTGAGAGCTTTTTCAACCGGGATACGTTTCCACATTGGTGTTCCGGGCCTTTCCCTTGGGCATCGCACGCTTGGGAAAACCGTAGAAAACCATTCTGAGTCAGACGTTAACGCAGACGCGGAATTTCATCCGAATTTTCGTCATTTTTGCCGGGGTGCAACGCAAGGCCTTGAAAATCGAACAATTTCGGGTCCAGCAGATGCGAAGGCCGAGCGTTGGTCAGGGCGCGGAACATCACCTGTCGGCGACCGGGGCTGTTCTTTTCCCACTGATCCAGAATCTGTTTCACTTGTTGGCGCTGTAGCCCGTCCTGACTGCCGCAGAGATCGCAGGGGATAATGGGATAGTTCATCGCGTTGGCAAATTTCTCGCAATCGGCCTCGGCCACATGGGCCAGCGGGCGGTAGACGAACAAGTCGCCCTCTTCATTCACCAGTTTCGGCGGCATCGTGGCCAGACGCCCACCGTGGAAGAGGTTCATGAAAAATGTCTCGAGGATATCGTCGCGGTGATGTCCCAGCACCACGGCCGAGCATCCCTCTTCCCGTGCGATGCGGTACAAGTTGCCCCGGCGCAAGCGCGAGCACAGCGCGCAATAAGTCCGACCTTGCGGAACCTTGTCCATCACGACGGAATAGGTGTCTTGATATTCGATCCGGTGAGGTACGCCCATGCGGTTCAGAAACTCGGGCAGAACGGTGGCCGGAAAGCCGGGTTGACCCTGATCCAGATTGCAGGCCAGCAGATCGACGGGCAGCAAGCCGCGCCATTTCAACTCGTATAGAACTGCCAGCAGGGTATAGCTGTCCTTGCCGCCGGACAGGCAGACCAACCATCGCGGCGGTTTGCCGTCTTTGTCATGGGCAGACGGGTCCACCATCCCGTATTGCTCGATGGCTTCGCGGGTTTGGCGCACAATGCGCTTGCGCAGCTTCTTGAACTCGGTGGTCGAGGGCGCGCCGGCAAAGAGCGGGTGGATATCGTCAGCTTCGTCAAACATGCGCAGCCCCTACAATAGTTGCTGCAACCGGGCAAGGGCGGCGCTTAGCCGAGGCGGGCCAACAGGGCTTCGGTGTCCAACCCTCGAACCGACCCGGGCACCCGACCGCTGTCGCCGGTCAAGCGCGTCGCGATGAACCCATCGGCCACGGCAGGCGGGGCGTGGCGCAACAGCAGTGAGGCCGTCAGCAGCAGAGCGGTGCGTTCCGCAAACCAGCGGGCCTCAGCCTCGGGAGGGAGGTCAGGCCAGCGTCCGATATGATCCCGCAGGGCCGCATCATATCCTCGATCCACGCCTTTTGCGGCGTCTACTTCGGCGCGCAGCACTTCGGCGGCCAAAGGTTCACGCGCCAATGTCCGCAGAATATCAAGGCAGATCACATTGCCGGACCCCTCCCAGATGCCATTCAGGGGTGCTTCGCGGTAGAGCAGGGGCAGGGGCGTATCCTCGACGTACCCCATGCCGCCCAGTATCTCCATCGCTTCGACCACGACCACGGGGCAGCGTTTGTTGTTGAGGAACTTGGCCAGCGCCACGCCGATTCGGGCAAAGGCGCGGTCTTCCGGGGTTTGTCCGTCAAAGGCCTGGGCCACGCGCATCCCAAGGGTCACTGCGCCCTGCCAATCCAGCGCTAGATCGGCCAGCACCACGCGCATCAGGGGTTGGTCGATCAGGCGGCGTTGAAAGGCGCTGCGGTGGCTCACCCAATGATGCGCCTCGGACAGGGCCGCGCGCATCAGCCCGGCAGGGGCCATCGCGGTGTCCAGCCGCGTGTGATGCACCATCTCAAGGATCGTGCGAATGCCCGCGCCCTCGTCCCCTAACTGATAGGCCAGAGCGTCGTGATACTCGATCTCGGCCGAGGCGTTGGCGCGGTTGCCCAACTTGTCTTTCAGGCGCATGAGGTGGATGGCGTTGCGTTCGCCCTCTAGCCAGCGTGGCACAAGGAAACAGGTCAGCCCACCCGGTGTCTGTGCCAACGTCAGGAACCCGTCCGACATTGGCGCCGAGCAGAACCACTTGTGTCCGCACAATCGCCAATGATCGCCGTCCCGCGTGGCGGTGGTGGTATTGGCGCGGATATCCGATCCACCTTGTTTTTCAGTCATCGCCATACCCAACGTAGCGCTGTGTTTCTGCGCTATGGGCCGGATTGTAGGATCGTAAGTATGCGCGGTCAGTTCCGGCACCCAGAGCTGGGCGATACTGGCGTCGGTTTTCAATGCAGGTACCGCAGCATAGGTCATCGTCAGGGGGCAGCAATGACTGGGCTCGACCTGACTGGCCATATATACCATAGCGGCATGGGTCGAGTGGCCGCCGGGTTCGTCATTCCACGGTAGTGCGGCGTATCCGGCGCTTTGGCTTAGTTGCATCAACTGGTGATAGGCGGGGTGAAAGCGAACCTCGTCCAGCCGTCGCCCACCGCTATCGAACAGGCGCAGGTGCGGCGGGTGAGCATTGGCCGCGCGCGCCGCCTCGTGGATCTCGGGCATTCCCAAAGTTTTGCCATATCGGGCAAGCGGCTCGGAACACCCTTTGGCACGGGTCACACACTCTTGCAGCACAGGGTCCGCAGCCCATAGGTTGATTGGATCGCGATCGGTTGGTTGGTTGGTCACTTCATGGGTTGGCAGGGTATCGCGGGCGGGTGTGGTCATGGGCTGAGTGTTCCGCCCGCAACCCGTCTGGTCAAGCCTGACTTAGCGATGGTCGGACTCATCTGGCACTGGGTCATATCCGGTACCGCCCCACGGATGACATCGGCCAATACGGCGCGCGGTCAGCCAGGCGCCTTTGATGGCCCCGTGCTTTTCTAGCGCTTCAAGCGCATAGGCCGAGCAGGTAGGTTGATAGCGGCAATTATGGCCAACCCAAGGGCTGAAGATCAGGCGATAGGCCTTGACCGGCAGGGCAAAGACGCGCGCCAGCGGGGTCATTTCCGGTCACTATGGATTTTGCGCAGCGCATAGCGCAGATCGCCTAACAGCGCGTCATAGGGGCGGTTCGCCGTCACCTCGGCGCGGCCAATCAGGACATAATCCCAACCGTCGTGGCCATGCACCGGCAGAACGGCGCGTGCGGCCTCGCGCAGACGGCGTTTGGCGCGGTTGCGAGCGACGGCATTGCCCACCTTCTTGGAGCAGGTAAAACCCACGCGAATCCCCGATCCTTCGTCCAGGGTGCGCTTGCGGGCCTGTACCATCATCGACGACGTCCCCTGCCGCCGCGCGCGGGCCGCCTTCAGGAAATCGGATCGCTTCTTGAGGATGATCACAGGTGCAGACACGCAAACGGACGCCGCCGGAGGCTTGCTGGGCTGGACTGAACCATCCTCAGGGGCCTCCGGCGGCGTCATGTTCATAACCTGAAAGGTCGAGCGGCTTACGCGCTCAGCGACTTGCGGCCGCGTGCGCGACGTGCGTTCAGGATTTTGCGGCCGGCCTTGGTGGCCATGCGCGCGCGGAAACCGTGGCGGCGTTTGCGAACCAGGTTCGAAGGCTGATAGGTGCGTTTCATCGCTCCGTCTCCAATCTATAGCGGTCGGGTGCGGCGCAGATTCGCCTTGCCCTAGTGTTCGAAGCCCGTCCTCTACTGGGTGGCGGGGGGTAAGTCAAACCCTTAGGTGGGGGTTTTGCCGCCTTTTGCAACAATTCTGGTATCCCACCGGGACAAACGTTTCAAAATGACAGTGTTGCCCTTTTATTCCGTCACATTCCCTGTGGTCAAGATCAACGCCGCGTGAGGGGCCTGTTGCGCAGGCACTGGACAGCGCATGTTGTGTGCAGATGAAACGCACAAAACCGGACACAGACATGAGCGATACAACACAGGTCCCGCGCAGCGGGCTTGCGCGCCATATTCCCTTGCTGGTGATCCTTGCCGTTGCGGTGGCGGGGTTCTTCACCTTGGGCGATTACCTGACCTTTGAGACCCTGCGCGATAACCGCGAATCCCTGCTGGCATGGCGAGATGCAAATTACTGGGCCATGGCAGGTGCATTCGTGGTGATCTATATCGTGATCGTTGCCTTTTCACTGCCGGGCGCCGCCGTAGCCTCGATGACCGGAGGGTTCCTGTTCGGCTTATTTGCAGGCACCGTGTTCAACGTGTTTGCGGCCACCATTGGCGCATCGGCGATCTTTTTGGCGGCGCGATGGGGGTTGGGCGAATCTCTGACCGCCAAGCTGGAGTCATCCGAAGGGACGGTCAAAAAGCTGAAGGACGGGCTGCGCGAGAATGAAATCTCGGTCCTGTTCCTGTTGCGCCTCGTGCCGGTGGTGCCGTTCTTTGTGGCCAATCTGGTGCCAGCACTGGTGGGCGTCAAATTCCGAAATTTCCTGTTCACCACCGCGCTGGGCATTATTCCGGGCGGCATCGTTTACACTTGGATCGGTGTTGGTCTGGGTGGCGTGTTTGACCGGGGTGAGACGCCTGACGTGTCCCTGCTGTGGGAGCCGTTTGTAATTGGGCCCATCATCGGTTTGTGTGTGCTGGCGGGATTGCCCATCGTGATCAAAGCTGTGCGCGGCAAAAAGGACACCTGATCTTATGCAAGAATTGAAGACGGATATCCTGGTGATCGGCGCCGGGTCGGGTGGCCTGTCGGTTGCGGCCGGGGCCAGCCAGATGGGCGCGGATGTGATCCTGCTGGAGGGTCACAAGATGGGCGGAGATTGCCTGAACTTTGGCTGCGTGCCCTCGAAGGCGCTGATCGCCAGCGGCAAGGCGGCTTACGGGCAGGCGCATGCCTCGGCATTGGGCGTCGCGGATGTAGTGCCGCAGGTGGACTACGCCGCCGCAAAAGATCATGTCCATGACGTGATCGCGCAGATTGAACCGATGGACAGTCAGGAACGGTTTGAAGGCTTCGGCGTCAAGGTGATCCGCGAATATGGTCACTTCGTCTCGCTCACGCAGGTGCAGGCGGGGGACAATCTGATCTCTGCACGGCGTGTCGTGATTGCGACCGGTTCCTCGCCAATGGTGCCCTCGATACCCGGTCTAGATCAGGTGCCATCCTACACCAACGAGACGATCTTCGATCTTCGCGACAAGCCCGAGCATCTGCTTATCATCGGCGGCGGCCCCATCGGGATGGAGATGGCACAGGCGCATATCCGACTGGGCTGCAAAGTCACCGTGATCGAGGGGATGCAGGCTCTGGGTAAGGACGACCCTGAGGCGGCAGAGATCGTTCTGGATTCGTTGCGCGCGGAGGGCATCGAAATTCATGAACAAGCTATGGTGGCACAGATTCGCGGCGCGGACGGAAAGGTCGAGGTCGTGACCGAGACGGGCCAGATCTATACCGGCTCGCACTTGTTACTGGCCGCTGGGCGCAAGGCCAATACTGATCGCCTGAACCTTGAGGCGGCCGGGATTGAGCCAATACGAAACGGCATCAAAGTCGACGACGCGCTGCGCACCACGAATAAAAAGGTCTATGCCATCGGCGACGTTGCAGGTGGGCTGCAATTCACTCATGTCGCGGGGTATCACGCGGGCATCATCATCCGCTCGGCCCTGTTCGGTCTGCCCTCCAAGGCGAAAACCGCGCATATCCCTTGGGCCACCTATACCGACCCCGAACTGGCTCAAGTTGGTCTGACTGAGGCGCAGGCTCGCACGCAGCATGGCGACAAGGTGGAAATCGCGCGCTTTGACTACCACCACAACGACCGCGCCATATCCGAGCGCAAAACGAAAGGCTTCATTAAGGTCATGGTCGTAAAAGGCCGACCCGTGGGGGCCACAATCGTAGGGCATCAGGCGGGGGAATTGATCAACTTGTGGTCGCTGGCCTTGGCGAATAACCTGAAGATGGGACAGGTCGCCGCGATGGTTTCGCCTTATCCGACGATCGGAGAGCTTAACAAACGCGTGGCGGGTGCCTATTTCTCGCCAAGGCTGTTTGAGAATCAGACAGTTAAACGAGTGGTCGGGTTCGTCCAGCGCTGGCTGCCCTGACTGGGAGGAGAGTAAAAAGTGAACTCGCTGTCGGGCCGATTTCTGATCCTGACCACGGTCTTCGTCATGTTGGCCGAGATCCTGATTTTTGTCCCCTCGATAGCGCGGTTCCGCGAAGACTTTTTGTTGAACCGGCTAGAGCGCGCCCAGATCGCGTCGCTGGCGCTGTTGGCCGATGACATGCTGGCCGATGATCTCGAGGCCGAGTTGCTGGCCAATGCGGGCGTCTACAACGTTGTTTTGCGTCGCGATGAAGTGCGGCAGCTGATGCTGTCTTCCCCCATCCCTGAACAGATCACCAAAACTTATGACCTGCGCGACGCAACCCCGTGGATATTGATCCGCGATGCGGTCGCGCGTCTGTTCACTCCGGAAAACGAAGTAATCCGTGTGATTGGTGAGCCGGTCAAGGGCGCCGGTCTGTTGATCGAAGTGACCACCGATAGTATGCCTTTGCGCATGGCGATGACCGATTACGGGCTGCGCATTCTCGGGCTGTCTTTCGTGATCTCAATCATCACCGCCTTTTTCCTGTTCCTTGCCGTGCGCGTAGTTCTGGTGAAGCCGATCAAGGGCGTCGTTGGCTACATGCAGCGCTATGCCGGCGCGCCCGAGGACGCGCGCGGGATCATCTCGCCCAATTCCAAGGTGACCGAGCTGCGTGAGGCCGAGGAAGCGTTGCAACAGATGCAGACCGAACTGACCCACGCGCTGAAACAGCGCGAGCGTCTGGCGCAACTGGGCGGGGCGGTGGCCAAGGTTAGCCACGATTTGCGCAATATCCTGACCTCGGCCCAACTTTTCACAGACCGGATTGAATCCAGTGATGATCCTTTGGTCCGTCGCATGGCGCCTAAGCTGGTGAACTCGATCACCCGCGCGGTGTCATTGTGCGAAAGCACGCTGGCCTTTGGCCGGGCCGAGGAACCGGCCCCCACGCTGACGATGGTCCCCATGCGCGCCGTCGCAGACGATGTCGTTGCAAGCGAGCAGCTGGCCGTCGCAGGCGGGTGTGTCGAGATCGTCAACGAACTACCCGAGGATCTGATCGCTCGTGCAGATCCCGAACAGATTTTCCGGGTGATCATGAACCTTGTGCGCAATGCGCGTCAGGCGCTTGTGGCCGCTGGGAAGCCCGGTAGAATCACGATTGCCGGATGTGAATATGAAACGAACTGGTGCATCGAGATACGGGATAACGGACCGGGATTGCCGCCCAAGGCCCGCGAAAACCTGTTCACGCCCTTTCAGGGTGGCGTGCGCAAAGGCGGCTCGGGCCTGGGTCTGGCAATTTCGCAGGAATTGGTGCGCGGTCACGGCGGCGACCTCGTTCTGGCCGAGACGGGCCCGATGGGGTCTACCTTTGAAATCCGCCTACCGCGGGGCGATGTGACTTTTTAAAATATTTTTGCAGAATCGGCTTGCACGTCCCGAACACGAGGTCTAAACAGCGCCTCACCAACGCGGACCGATAGCTCAGCTGGATAGAGTACTTGACTACGAATCAAGGGGTCGGGGGTTCGAATCCTCCTCGGTCCGCCATTTGGTACTGAAAACATTGACGAAATTCCGATCAACGTTTTCCTGCCCCTGATCTGCCACTAAATTCGAAACGCTTGCCGGTTTACCCCTGCGATGCCGAGTGAGTCCGAATGTCGCACCCCACCCCCCGGCCTCACCCGGACGCCGCACGGTTTTGTTTATACCCCACGCATACCAAGCGCGGGGTATCTGGACTTTTTGACTGATAGGTCAGGTGAGATATGGCCACTCCCGCGCGGCTACAAACTCGTTACGCCGAGAGTACATCAGCTGCTTGGCCATTTGGCGCACTTAGCACGAAAGACCGCTTTGAAGTCCACGCAGACACCCGATCCATTCCGATGATTATCCGCAATGCGGACTTTGCAGCCATCCGCATTCTTGCTCTAAAGGACCACAATCAGCCCAAAGCGGACCTTCAAAACCGAGTTTGCAATGTCCGAGAGGCGAACAAGTCCGTTCATTCGCATTTACCGCTGCAATACCCGCAACCGGCCCGGCCGGGCATTTTCGGCTAAAAGTCCATTCGAACAAACCTTAAAGCAGTTTGTTAATTGGGTTTTGAGACAAATACGCTGGTTTCAGGGTTCAGATCATCATTCGGGTCTGTCAGAATACCAGCCGGGAAAGACACCGAGATAGGTCGATCCTTTGTATCAAGGCAGAGCATGTGGTTATTGTCCCCGTCACCCAGATCGGCAAGCGCGGCGGGCGTAACTGTGCGTTGAGATCCTTCTTCGGCCTCTACGATGATACTGTACAGATCACGTTCCACATCGCCAGGTTCCTTGCCGTTCGCCAGCGTAACGCCACCCGCCCAAGTTACCCGAATGGCCTGTACGATGTTTTCAATTGGACAAAGGCTTCCTCTAGTTCGGCGTGGCCCCAAGTTTCCGACCAAAGTCCAATCCTCGACAACCTCGGCAAGGATCATTGACGGCCCGTCTTCCAGCGGAGTCACGGCGACAGTGGCACCGCGAAAATCAAGTGTTCCAACGATGGAATGAAGGTGTCCAATAACTTCGACTGCAACCGGTGGATCCTCGGAAACGTTCCCAAAATCCCCGATGAGAAGCACCGTGCGCAATTCACCGGGATCGGTAGCAGGCAACGCTGACGCGCAATGCATTGTTCCGATCTGGCCTGACTTTGTTACGACTCTGAAGTCGCCAGCCTGCAACGTTTCCAAATCTACCTCGGTTGTAAAGATGACAGGCATCCCGTCTTTGCTCCTAGAACCTCTGCAAATGAGATTTGCTACACGAGGCAACGCCTCGAGCCCGTGGAACGCGGAAAGCAACTCGGCATCTTGTCCTCCTGCTGAATTCGGCAATCCGAGGTTTGGGGTTGTATCTTCAAGTTCTCGACTTGAAACGTCTTGCGCGCGCGCAGCCGCTCCCGACAAGACAAACGCAGTGGCAAGTGCAAGCAATCTGATCGCTTGACTCCATTTCCTAAACTGCTTCAGCAATTAGGTTTTTCTCCATTTTTGGTCCGCGGTGCTGCGGGCTTTCGAGCTGTTACGTGTTGGAGTTTTACAAACACACGCAAACAAGTTTGGTCTAACTTGCTGCTATGCGGTCGCCAACAACGCATCGGAAAGCTCGTATTCCGAAAGGGCCCCTGGTGCACCTATTGCAACAAGCCTTGTTTCGGGTTTTCGGTGGCCCCATGCGCCATCCCTTGCGATGTCCATGCGTTTTCCGACGACCTGTACAAGAATGCGATGATCTGGATCCTCCTCGCTAAAAACAAAGCCCTTGAGGCGATAAACGTCGCCAGGAAGCTTTCGAATTGCACTCCGAAGAGAAGACAAGCTTATCGGGCTTTCAGCTTTCATCATAGTTGTTGAGAAGCTTTCCGAGTGATCAGAATGGTGGCAACCACAATCCGGTCCATGCTCGTGATGATCGGGTATTTCTGTTTCGAGCTGTTCGGCGGCAAAGCGGCCAACAGAAAGAAGAATATCCAGTGGGACATCCGCATTGACAGCTTCGACAAGACGATACCGACGGAAGCGAGACCCGAGCCAATCGTGCACCCTTTGAACAGCCGCCCTGTCGACGAGGTCGACCTTGTTCAAAATAACCATGTCCGAGAACGCGATTTGACGGAGCTTCAGTTCCATTTGTTCCGGCGCAGAAAAGAGCTGTTCAGCATCGACCAGGCACATAAGGCTGTCCAAGCGGATCATGTCCCGAAACTTCTGATCGGTGAATGTCATTGCAATTGATGACGGGTCCGACACTCCGCTTGCTTCAAGGACGATGTATTCCGGTTTCTCGGGCCGGGCGAGAACGGCCTCTACCGTTTCGATCAGGTCATCTCGGATCGAGCAGCACACGCAGCCATTTGCCAAACTCATCACATCATCTTCGAGACCGACTACCAAGTCGGCGTCAATGTTTATTGTTCCAAAGTCATTCACCAGAACCGCAACCCGCAACCCGTGATTGCCGGTCAGGATGCGGTTCAAAAGTGTTGTCTTACCGGCTCCAAGAAAGCCGGTAAGGATCGTTACAGGGATTGCGGATGACGACCCAAATTCGATCATGCCGTTACTCCGCCTTCTTCTTGCGATTCGGGATGACGTCATCGACCTTGATTACGAAATCGCTGGGCCACTCGGGATCGGGAGCACGGAATACGTCAGCTGGATAGTATTCTTTCGGATCGATCTCCATATCGCGGTATTTCTGGTCCTGCTGTTCGGCACGTGATGACCGCGGTGCTGGCGGCTTGATTTCATCCGGCAACGTGATCTTGCCTTCTGCTTCCATCTTGCCCAATTCGCGGAATGGCGCGACCGAACCAGATTTTCCGGGAAGTGTCGCCTTTCGATACCAGATTGCATCTTTGGTGACGTTGACGACGGCGACGTCCAAACCCCAAGCGAACAGCCCATCATAGTGGGCACGGATTCCCGCCAGCATTTCGGCATCGATATCCTCGTCTTGCGTATAGTGGGTTACCATTGCAAGCCGTGGGCGCGCCTCAGCCATCATCTTACCGACCGCATAGTGCGATGTATGATGCGTATCGATTGTGTAGTTGAACAGCTCTTGCGGCAGGCCGTACTTGTAGGTCATCAACTGACCGATATCCTGTCCGGACATTTCGGTCACAAACACATCGACGCCTTTTCCGTATTCAAGGCTCAGTTCATCGGGACGTCCATCGCCGGTCCAAACAAAGCTAAGCCCGTTCCAATCCAACCGATATCCGACAGCGCCGTCCTTGGCATGGCTGCGCGGCCAGGAACGTATAGTCACGCCATCTTCATCATAGACGATGCCACCTTCTTGGCGGAAATCGAATTCATTGACTTCGATCTCGTAGCCATCGCCGATTGGGAAAACATCGAAAGCTTCGAGATGCCATTTGAGCATCTGCTGCATGCCTTTCACCATTCCGGCAGTACCAAGCTCGGGTGTCCGACCAGAAGGGCCGTGAATGCGCAGCGGCGTGTATCCACCAGACCAAGCCCGGAACGGGTAGATGTAAGGGATGTCTGCATAGTGGTCGACATGCAGGTGTGTGATGAAGATGTCGTTGATCAACTGCCCCGGAACCTGCATCCCGATAATGTTGCGGACGCAGCCCGAGCCGAAGTCGAAGAAGAAACGCTTTCCGTTACCCAGTTCGACCATGATACAGGTGCCAGCCTGATCTTCGCGGGGCGGAAATGGGGTGGAACCACAGAACGATATCCGCATTTCGTCGGGCCCGAGGTCCTCGGATAGCGGGAAATAATTCGCGTTCGAGCCCGTCATGTATTTGGTAGGACGGAAATACTCTGGCAGAGTGATGCCCCCGGCAGGCCGACCGCCGTAAGGGTTCTTTAGACTTTCGCCTAATGGCCCATCACCGGGGTGCGCCTGTGCAGTTCCTGAACCGTAACTAACGGCACCGGTTGCGACCGCACCTGCTGCCAGTCCCTGCATAACGTGTCGCCGGGAAGGGTTTTCAATTTCGTCAGATTTCTGGATCTGTTCGTTCTTAAGTTCTTTGCCGTTGTCTTCTTTTGTCATGACTGTGCCCTTAGTTGGAAATGCTACGAAGGTTGCGCTTCACCATCCGGCGAAGCTCGTTCACGAGTTCGGATCTGATGTGGGCCCATTCCGCGCGCTCTGAGGCTGTGATCGATACATCATCTAGCAACTCGGAAGCTTTCTTCAGGTCTTCGACAACCTCTTTGAGCAACGCATCCGTTTCGATACGCCCTGACAGCGCATCGGACAGTTCTGGAATCTCTTCTTTCAGGTCCACCGCCACTGGATAAATCCCGGCTCCCACTGTCTATTCTCACATCGAGATGAGTGTGGTTGACCGCGCACGCCAAGTGAGTCACCGTGAGTTGGGGGTGAGTTTGCCTTGAACAAAGCTAATGAATTGCCGATAGATCAACATGTTGAGCAGCCATCGCCGGATCTTGTCCGGGAAGCTCTCGAGCGCGTTGTATCGAGCGACGAGTTTCAAGCTTCGCCCCGTCTCCAACAATTTCTTACATACGTAGTCGAGGAAGCTATCGCGGGTCGTGGTCCCCAGATCCGAGGCAAAGCTATTGCCGTAGAGGTCTATGGGCGGCGTATTGATGGCAGTGGCGGCCAAAACCTCGTTCGCGTCGAAGCAAGGCGACTGCGTCGGCTGTTGCGCGAGTTTTACGAAGATCAATGGGACGGCGAGGGTGTTCGCATTTTTGTTGATCCCGGCGGATATAAGCCGCGGTTTTCGCAAGGAAGAAACACAGGAAGCAACGACTCAACCGCTAAGGACAGCGATCTGATTGGCGAGAATCGACGTCTGGTACAACTGGTGCCAATTGGGCTGGGTTGCCTAGTGTTGATTGCGGTGACAGGCTTGTGGTTCACGCGGGATAACAAGGCGGTTTTGCCCACAACTCCATCCATCGAACAGGCTGAGCGAACTGCTCTTGGCGAGCAGTCTTTGACAAGGCTTCAAGCGGCTAATCTTGCGGATCAGGCCCGAGGCATGTTTTTTCCTGTTTTCGACGTCAAGCGCCAGCAAATAGCACTGGGAATGTTTCAGCACGCCGCGGAACTCGACCCCGCACTTTCGGACGGTTATGCCGGATCGGCACAGGTCCTGGCGACTTTGGCCATGCTGTCCCCTGATAAAGCGCAAAGAGACGACCTCTTTAGCCAAGCTTCCGAGATGTCGGAAAGAGCGCTTGATCTATCTCCCACTGATGCGTGGGCAAACGGTGCACATGGTTGGGTATTGGCTACCCAAAACCATCCAGTCGAGGCTATGAAATACGCAAGGCTATCGGTCGAGCTTGCGCCGAATGATGGTCATATTCTGGATCTTGTTGGCATCACTGCCATCATGGCGGGCACCCCAGATCTTGCGGCTGAGGTTAGCGATCCAGAAAGACTCAGGTCAGGATCGGGCCGCTTTGGCGCACGAAATATTTGGGGCGTATCGCAACTGATGCTCGGAAATTACGAAGGCGTTGTGGACGCCTTTAAAGGAGCGCCCGCAGCCGGTGCGCCTGTAAGTGCTCCTTCTCTCCTGTTCCAAGCCGTTGCGCAGGATCAGTTGGGACATACCGAAGAAGCTCAGCGACTTATCACCGAAATGCGCAAAACGTGGCCGGAGTTTCCATCTGAGTTTCTCGCCGGCAGGATCTTCCACAATAATGACGCAACGCGGCAAGCGATACTTGATACTCTGATCAGATACTGATGAAACGCGTCGCATGGTTGGGTATGCAAAGTCTGCTTTCTGCGCATTGCTGTCATTGGAGCTTCGCGCAGCATCAGTCAATTTTGGGCTCGATGCTAAAGTTCGCCTGCATATCCTGAAAGGCCGCTATGCGGACAAAGCGGTCTGTGGTTCTCCAATCAAATCGGCCGACCTTGGGTTTACAGTACACGGTTGTGGAGAGTGAGAAGGATTAGTTGTCTTCACTTCCGGAAGTATAGTGTCTCAATTGGCACCCTTATTGCATGCTGAGCAGGACGTTATGGCTCACGAGCGTCCAGATACCCTCCGGTTAAGCCCTTTTGAGTGTCAGATGGTATCGTCCCAAAATTAGGTTGTTGGTTGTTCGGGTGCGTCACCTAGAGCCAGCAGCAAAAGAATAGCCAAAAGGGGTGATCCAACCAGACCGATCAGGAACCAGATCAAACCGGATCGGTTGCGCCGCCCTGCCATCGTGATCGGCAGGACATAAAGCCAGATCACGACAACCAGCAAGATGAGCATAAAAATCAACTGGATAACTGGTGCGTCCATGAAATTTTGCCTTTCGTATCTTGACGCCATTTTTAAAACGGCTGATCCGGTTAGATAGACAATGGCCCGAAAGCGTTTTCGGGTATTAATTTAGCCCAACATGGGGCCCGGGCGTCCCAACCCTCTCCCTTTGGGTTCCTTGGCTATCAGACAGTGCCGTCCAAATGTTTGGTGCTTTCTGGGTCACAAGGTAGCAAGGTCGGCAAAACGGATAAAGTGGGTGTTCAAGGAACCTTTTAAAGCGCCTTTTCAATGAACTTTGAAAAAAGCTCACCCTGCGAGTTGATCCTAAGTTTCGCGTAAATGTTGCGTCTGTGGATGCGGACTGTGCCTGGAGAGATGCCGAGAATTGTGCCAACAGCTTCTGCCGAATGGCCCTTCAATGTGAACTCAACGACTTCTCGTTCTCGTGGCGTCAGAACGCCATCGCCAAATGCCTGGAATGCTAGATCAACGCGACGACTAACGCCATTCGCTGCGGCGCCTCGGGCCATCGTTGGAAAGTCACTCCAATGTTTGCAACAGGCTGCCCGAACGAGCGGCCATAGAGCGTGCAAATGACGAATTTCCTTGGCGGAAAAAGGCTTCTCTGCTCGCATGAGCGAGACCACAACCATCCCAGCGCCTGGGATATCGATAAAGTAGCCAATCTCCTCTGCTAACCCAGTCCTTTTGTAATAGCTGCGATAGTATTCGCCCTGATAGAACCTGTCCGGTGCGATATCGCGCATGCGGTACAGACCCGGTGTTATTGGCTTTGTCGCGGCCAAAAAAAATGGATCAAGTACGTAGGGCCCGGCTTGGTAGTCCTCAACAAAAATACGCCGTTTGCTTTTGGGGAAATCGTCGTGAAGGTCTATTGGTGCTTCGGTTCCGACATGGCCAAACACCACCGTAAAATCAAATGGTGCGACCTGCCGTATGCCATCTGCCAAAGCACATGGAAATTCTGGGGTTCCGATCTTCTCCACGACCCTGCCGGCCTCTTCCATCCAATCGTACACGCGCCGCTCCAGATTTTCGAAAAGCACCTCTATACCCCAATTGTGGTATATACAGTTATTCCGAGTTATTGTTACTTTTTCCTTGTTTGAGTGGTATGCCAACAAATGCCAAAAAATCAAGCAAAAGGAAAACGGCAGTATATGAGCTTTGACATGAGCGTCACCATGCAGACGATTGCGGAACTCCGAGGAGTGACCAAGACCTTCGGGAATGTGGTCGCCGCCAAAGACCTGAATCTTTCCATTGGGAAAGGAGAGTTCCTGTCGTTCTTAGGCCCATCTGGTTGTGGCAAAACCACTGCGCTTAGAATGTTGGCAGGTTTCGAGAAGCCAACCGAAGGTCAGGTGTTGCTCGATGGAGAAGTCGTCAACGACTTGGATGCGCACCATCGCCCAGTCAACATGGTGTTTCAGCACTATGCTCTTTTTCCTCACCTAAGCGTGTTCGACAACATCGCGTACGGCCTGCGCCAACAACGACCACGCGTAGACAAACAAACAATCGCGACAAAGGTTGAGCAAGCGCTGGAAACTGTCCGTCTTGGTGGGTTTGGCCCACGTCGCATCTGGGAGATGTCTGGTGGGCAGCAGCAACGCGTCGCTTTGGCGCGTGCGATCGTAAACGAGCCCAAGCTTTTGCTGCTTGATGAACCAATGGCTGCTCTGGATCGAAAGCTTCGAAAAGAAATGCAGTTTGAACTGCAGAACCTGCAACGACAACTGGGAATAACTTTTGTCCTCGTCACGCACGACCAAGAAGAAGCGCTTTCAATGTCCGACCGAATTTGTGTGATGGAAGGCGGCAGTATTGTGCAGGTTGGCAGCCCACGCGAACTCTATGACATGCCCCGCAGCCGCTACGTGGCTGGATTTGTAGGCACCTCAAATTTCTTTGATGCAACTGTGACTGTCTCAGCAGCCGACCAAATCACTGTGCGTTTAGCGAGTGGCCAAAAGGTGCACGGAACTCCGGAGATTCCAATAGAAGCAGGGCAGGAAGTGTGCGTTAGTATCCGTCCTGAACAGATCACGCTGACCCGCGCGCTACCCACAGCTGAAATCGCTCTGCCAGTTACCATTCAAAATCGGATCTTCCTTGGGGAGCACACAGAATACCTTGCGCGCAACGAAGCACTGGGTGATTTCCACGTACTTGTGCCAAGGCAAGCGGAATTGAACGAGGGGACGTTCAATGCAGGAGAGCAGGCCTTTGTTTCATGGGGCGAAGGCGCACTGCTGATCCTGGAAAAATAACAAATCCCGCAATCCAACAACAGAGAGGTTCACAATGACCAAGGATAATGGGACTATTTCCAAGCAAAAGTTCATGGAAGAGCTTCGCCGGTACCAAAAGGGTTCGGTTACACGGCGACATTTCTTAGGCGTGACAGGTCTTGGGATGGCAACGGCCGTTCTGGGCACGGCCATTCCTGGGTTGCGTCCACGCCCGGCATTTGCTGCCGGGGACATTGGCGACCGAGTGATCCTCGCCACATGGCCGAACTACCATGACGAGATGAACTTCGAAGCCTTCACGGAAGCCACTGGCGCCCATGTTCAGGTCAATGTTTTTGGCTCGAACGAAGAAATGTTGGCAAAACTACAGGCTGGAGGGTCTGGCTGGGACGTTTTCGTTCCAACCAACTACACGATCACTACGTATGTGGGTGAAGATCTGATCATCCCGCTCGATACGTCCAAACTGCCAAACTACGACGCAGGTTCATTCGAACAGCGCTTTTCCGACGCCGGTTCTGTCGATGGCCAGCTTTACGCGGTCCCAAAAAACTGGGGCACGACTGGCTTTGCAGTGAACACCAGCAAGCTTGACGGCGCTCCGACTCCAACCACATGGAAAGAGTTCTGGGACCTTACTATGGAAGGTTACTCAGGCCGGACAATGGTGCATGATTACCAACTCACCACCATCGGTAATGCCCTGAAATACTTCGGCTACTCCTTCAACTCGGTCGATGAGAAGGAACTGGCGGATGCCGAGAAATTGTTGCTGGATGCCAAACCGCATCTGTTTGCAATCTCGTCGGATTATCAGCCACCGATGCGTAACGGTGACGCCTGGATGACGATGTGCTGGACAGGTGACGGCAAGCAGATGAATGTCGACATGCCTGAAATCGCCTACGTTCTGGGAACTGAGGGCGGTGAACTCTGGTCCGACTACTACGCTATTCCTAAGGGCGCACCCCATATGGATGCCGCTTATGCCTTGATCGACTTCCTGCTGAACCCGGAAGTTAATGCGAAAGAAGTCCTCGCTCACGGCTATCCATCGGCTGATGCTCGCACCAATGCGTTGCTGCCGAAGGAACTACTGGAAGATCCGATCCTTTATCCGGCAGCTGACCTTCTGAATGCACTCGAGTTCGGCGCGGCGGCTACACTAACCGATCCAAACCGTGCCGAGTTGCTCGCCCGCTTCAAGTCGGCCTAAGCGGCAAGGCCGCCAATATCGGAAAAGACGAGGACAAAATGACCGAACGAGGCAGAAAAGCACTGTTGCTGGCTCCAGCAGGAATATGGCTTTTGGTAATGCTAGCCCTTCCTCTGCTGGTCGTCTTCGTCTTTTCCTTTGGCGAACGGGGTGCCGCCGGAGGCTACGTTCCAGCGTTCACGTTGGAACAATATGCCAACCTTCCTGCGCGATGGACGGCGTTTAAGAACACTTTGATCCTTGCACCTCTGGGGACTATCGCTGCGTTGGTAATTGCCTACCCGCTCGCCTACTTTCTTGCGGTGCGTTGTTCACCAAAGTGGAGAACTTCGCTGTTGATCCTAGTGATCGTGCCGTTCTGGACATCGATCCTGATCCGGTCATACGCTTGGATTTTCATCCTTGGGGGGCGTGGCTTGCCCGCTTTACTGGAGTCGATCGGCATCGATGATATCCGCCTGATAAATACGCCGTTCGCTGTGCTTGTCGGGATTGTCTATGGGTATCTACCTCTGATGGTTTTCCCGATTTTTGTAAGCTTAGACAAACTGGATAAACGCCTTCTGGAAGCATCGGCTGATCTCGGCTCTACCCCATGGCGTACGTTCCGTCAGGTGACACTTCCTTTGTCGGTACCTGGTATCGCAACTGGCTGCATGCTGGTCTTCATCTTGCTGATGGGCGAGTTTCTGATCCCAGCGATCTTGGGCGGCGGAAAGGTCTTTTTCGTCGGAAATGCGCTGGTGGACCTGTTCCTGCAGTCTCGGAACTGGGCGTACGGATCGGCGGTCGCAATGACTCTGGTTGTCGTAATGCTTGTCACTGTCTCAATTTACATGAAATTCGTCGCGCGCCTGGGTGGCCAGCGCGAAGATGTCTCGCTGATGTGAGGGTCCGATGCGCTTATACGCGATTTGCGTCTACCTTTTTCTCTATATTCCAATCGGCATCATCGCGCTTTTCAGCTTTAATGCCGGACGACACGCAAGCCAGTTCATGGGGTTCTCGACCCAATGGTATGGTAGAGCGCTGAACAACCCATTTGTAATGGACGCGCTCGAGACCAGTCTGCTTGCGGCATTCATAACTGCTTGCCTCGCATCCACTCTCGGAACCATGGCGGCCATCGCTTTACAAGGGGTTAAGGGATGGCTCCGAACTTTGTTTGATGCGATGATTTATATTGCGATAATGATACCCGGTATCGTCATCGGCATCGCGACACTCATTGCCCTGGTCACCGTATTCGGCTGGCTAAACCCGCTTCTTGCAAGCCTATGGCCCGATGGAGCAAATCCCCCGCAACTTTCCATGGGGATGCCCACGCTTGTCGCCGCCCACACCATGTTCACAATGGCGCTGGTCATAATCATCGTACGTGCAAGGCTATCGGGTATGGACCGCGCGCTCATGGAAGCTTCGGCTGACCTCTTTGCGACGCCCTGGGGCACCTTTCGACAGGTGACCCTGCCGTTGATAGCACCGGCAATTTTGGCAGGCTTCCTGCTCAGCTTCACTTTCTCATTTGATGATTTCATCATCGCGTTCTTCGTAGCTGGCTCAGAAACAACCCTGCCAATCTACATATTCTCATCCATCCGGCGCGGCGTAACACCCGAGATCAATGCCATCGGCACTATGGTTATGGGCGCGTCGCTCTTGTTGCTCGTAGCAGCGCAGCTGCTTTTGCGCCGAGGCGCCTCAAAATCGAATAATTAAATAAAGGAGCCAAGTGACATGCGGCTTGCAGGTAAGGTCGCGCTCGTGACGGGCGCGGGATCAGGAATTGGTCGGGCGGGTTCAATGGCAATGGCACAAGAGGGTGCGCATGTTGTGGTAACCGATCGCGATGCAACACTTGCTGAAGCCACTTTGGCCGCGATCGTTGCGCAGGGAAATCAAGCATCTGCCATACAGCTTAATGTGACCGATGACGATGCCCTTACCAGAACCATAGACGAAGCAGTTAAAAACTTCGGTCGGCTTGACGTGTTGCACTCTCACGCTGGGTTGCAGATCGAAGGAACGCTGGAAGAAGTGGAACCAGATGGAATGGATGCTTCTTGGGCATTGAATGTCCGCGCTCACTTCATTGCCGCGCGTGCAGCCGTCCCCCATATGAAATCACAAGGTGGAGGCAGCGTGATCGTCACGGCCTCCAATTCTGGGGTTCAATATGACCGGGGTATGATCGCCTATGCGACTACAAAGCACGCTGCTGTTGCGATGGTCCGGCAGATGGCAGCCGACTACGCTGTCCATGCAATCCGTTTCAATGCCCTATGTCCAGGATTTGTAGACACCCCTTTCAATGCAGGCTTCGAAAAGCAGATGGGAGGCCGTGCCAAACTGGAAAGCTACATCGAGCAGGCGATCCCCATGAGTCGATGGGCGACAGTTGAAGAGATTGGCCATGGGATCGTCTATTTAGCTTCAGATGAATCCGCTTTTATGACGGGGCAAGCCCTGGTTATCGATGGCGGTGAATGCATTTAGTGGTGGGTTAGACCGCTCAAGAGAATGTCTATCGCCGCAATTCATTTTGGCGAGCACATTTCAGTCCGCTTTGGGCTCAGAGCGGTCATTTAGTGAAATCTGCTCAACGTCCGAATTGCGGACAAAGCTGCCGTCCGAAAACATACTTTTGGATAGCGAGACCTTTGGCCTGTTGATCCCAGCGGTGCATTATGGGTAGGCTTTTTATGGATTTACCTAGTGCAAAGTTTTGGGGGATCACGATGTTCAAACAAATTTCACTAGCACTACTGGCAGTTACCGTTTCTCCGAGCTTTGCTCTCGGTCAAGATATTGGGCCCGCAGAAGAAGACGTTTCGGGACCACCACAAAACTATTCTCCGTTCATCGAACGTACTGTTAAAAATCGTGGCCTCGCAGAGGGTCTTTATTGGGGTGACACCCACCTGCATACGATGTTTTCAACAGATGCCGGAATGATTGGAAATACGCTCACGCCGGTGGATGCCTATCGGTTTGCCAAGGGTGAAGAAGTGATCACTTCGTCAGGTCAGAGACTGCGTATTGACCGGCCTCTCGATTTCCTAGTGGTTTCTGACCACGCTGAAAATCTCGGCTTGCCAGTAATGCTTGAGGAGGCAAACAGAGATCTGCTCGCGACCGAATACGGACAGCGCTTGTATGACCTTGTGCAAGCCGGAGAAGGCTATGCGGCTTTCCAGCTTTGGGGCAACGACGGTGTGGCGCAGAACCGAGACATTATCGACAATCCTAAACTCGATCGTACTATTTGGGACCGGCAGATCGAACTGGCGGATCAGTATAACGACCCGGGAAATTTTACTGCGTTCATAGGGTTTGAATGGACGTCTATAAACAATCAGGAAACGCCATCCAACCTGCACCGTGTCGTGCTCTTCAAAGAGGATGGCCGCAAAGCCAGCCAAGTGACACCATTTTCCGCGTATGACAGCCCTGATCCGGAAGATTTGTGGGCCTACATGCAAGACTACGAAGACCTGACTGGAGGCTCCGTCATGGCGATCCCTCACAATGGCAACCTGTCCAACGGTCTCATGTTTGCCACTGAGCGTTTGAACGGAGAACCGATTGACACTGCTTATGCGGAAACGCGCATGCGGTGGGAGCCAATAATCGAAGTGACGCAAATCAAAGGCGATGGAGAGGCTCACCCTGCGTTGTCACCTGACGATGAGTTCGCCGACTACGGCACCTGGGACAAAGGCGATATCGGTGGGTTTAAACCAAAACAACCTGAGATGCTGCCTTATGAGTATGCGCGGTCAGCGTTGCAGGTCGGCATGCAACAAGAACAGAAACTTGGCATCAATCCATTCAAATTTGGCCAGATTGGAGCCACCGACGCGCATACCGCAGTGTCCACGACACGGGATGACAACTTCTGGGGGAAGATGCCATCGTCTGAACCTTCACCTGATCGGTGGAAGCATTATGTGATCCAATCCTTTAATGGTGACGAAACGTTATCCACATTTGAATATGAGGCTCTCGCTTCCGGTCTCGCTGGAGTTTGGGCACGGGAGAATACGCGTTCAGCCATCTTTGATGCCATGCAGGCAAAAGAGGTATATGCTACTACAGGCACCCGCATAACGGTCCGTTTTTTTGGGGGGTGGGATTTCGAAGGCGAAGACGTATTCCGTCCAAATGTCGTCGACATCGGCTATTCCCGCGGAGTTCCCATGGGAGGAGATCTGCCGCCGCAGGGCGAGGCAACCGCTCCGGTGTTTATGCTCGGCGCACTAAAGGATGTGAGCGCGGCCAATCTGGATCGCGTGCAGATTATCAAAGGCTGGATTGACGCGGAAGGGTCAAGGCAGGAACGCATCTATGATGTTGCCGTCTCGGATGGACGCGAAATCGGTGAGGACGGGCGTGCTCGGCAACCGGTTGGGTCTACAGTGGACGAGGCTAACGCGACCTACATTAACTCCATCGGAACCGCCGAGCTGCGAGGTGTGTGGACTGACCCTGATTTTGATCCTGCTCTTCCAGCGTACTACTACGCACGCGTTCTCGAAATACCAACGCCAACCTGGCAGGCGTATGACGAGAAGTTTTATGGGATGAAGATGGACGCTGATGTTCCGCGTTCGCACCAAGAACGGGCATATACGTCACCTATTTGGTATACACCCGAGCAGTAGGAAGGCTAAAATGACTGACCGCATGCTGCTGCTCCTAGCAGCACTTGGCCTCGTGCCGATCGCACTATCTTACGGGCTCGTACCGTCTGTCACAGTAACATATTTGCTTGGCTTCCCAGTGGAAGGAACGAACCAAGCGCATGTTTTCCGAGCCATAATGGGGCTTTATCTGGCAAATGCCGTTTTTTGGCTGATCGCAGCAGGAAAGCCGGAGTTGCAGCGCCCCGCGCTCTGGGTGCTTTTTCTGTTTATGGTGGGCCTAGCTGCCGGGCGCGCGCTGAGCATTATATTGGATGGCATGCCTGGGTTCGTTCTTTTGTTCTATCTTGTGGCCGAATTGGTATTCGGCGTGTTGGCCTTTGTTTCGTTGCGAAGAAATGATGAAATCACTTGAGGTTATTATGACTGTAGTTCGAACCAAGCATCGCTCGCTCGCGGGAATATCTCTAATATTTGCTACCGCAATGATGGCGCAGGCGTCTTCCGTGCAAGAAGCGGTGGACGAAAATATTACGTTGATTGAGGTCGCTATCGAGGAGGCTGGATTGGCTTCCATTGCCTCGATTGACCACGCTCGGCTCGCGGCTGCCGAAGGCGTAGAGATGCCGCCCTCGCGTGTTCAGATATTCTCGGACCCTGAAATCAACACACCCATTCTGAAAGAAAACATACGAGCGGGGCTCGACTTACCATTCCGCGTTCTGTCTTACGCACAGGATGGTACTGCTGAAGTCATTCACACAGGTTCGGATTTTTTGGAAGTCCGACATGGGCTCAGAGACAAGTCCGCACTCGACACATTCTCTCAAAGACTAGGAGAAGTAACGCGAGAGGTCGACGGCGATGCAGCAACAACAGATGGGCTCAGCAGAGACTATGGTGTCATCGAGTTGACCTCTGCACTAAGTGTTGCCGAGGCGGTTGAAAATCTCACCAAGATCGTGATGGCCCAAGACGATACTGTCTGGTTTGGTGAAATTGACTTTAAAGCAGAAGCTGCGACGCAAGGTACGGAATTACCCAAAGCGGTACTTTTACTTTTCGGTGGACCTGGACCGGGTGGTATCGCAATGGAGGACTTTCCGGCAATCGGCCTTGATGCATTTTGCCAAAAGTTGCTGGTTTATGCGGGCGATGACGGTGGCTCCGTCGTGATTTTCAATGATATTGCTGCCTTTGCCGAGCTTTATTATGGCTCATCAGCCAAACCGCATCACGCGCTGAACGAAAGGCTTACAGCAACTTTTCAAAAAGCACTTCAGTAGAGCGATACCGCGCATCGCAAAAACGATGCAATTGCAGCATTGCGGAACTACGAGTTCTTTCAAAAACTGAGGTCCGCTTTGGGCTCAAAGCAGACGTTCGGCAGAATTCAGTCAACGTCTTCTGCGCGGACAAAGCTGACGTTCGCGGTATGGCTACCAAAGTCTGCTATTGTTCCGGACAATCAACAAACAATAACTTTGGATGGTGTTGTATTAGTCAAGAAATAGCATTCTCTGAGTTTTAGAGACGTTTTCCAGTAGGCTTGGCTACATTCTCTGACAAATGAAATCATTTCGCTTGAAATCAAGCTAAGCGGGCAGCGCCATCGCCGCTTGTTGATACAGCATCCAAAATCTGCCAGCATACTTTGAAATGTCCTACTTCGAACATCATGTGAGTATTTTTGCGAGTTTGATGTGTACAAAAACTCAAAGCGACTATTGACGATATTGGCGGCAGATGTTGCTGGGTTTACGAAGCTCGTTTCTGAGGATGAAGAGGCTACCCTACATCGTCTCGCAGAGCTTCGTTCGATTATGGATCCGATTATCAAGTCTTACGGAGGCAGGATCGCAAACACGGCAGGCGATAGCGTGCTGGCGTGTTTTGACAATCCCACCGGCGCGGTGGAAGCCGCTATTTCCATTCAAGAACAACACAATGCTAACAATGCTCAGCTTAGAACAAGCGACCGCATGAGGTACCGGATCGGTATCAATATTGGTGAGGTCGTTCAGCAACCCAACGGTGATTTGTTGGGTCACGGAGTGAATGTAGCATCCAGGCTTGAGACGATTTCGGAACCCGGTGGAATCTGTTTAGCCGAAAACGTTATTGAGCAAGTCAAAGGAAGCTTGGATTACCGCTTCACAAAAATCGGCGAGCATTTTGTCAAAAACCTTGATCAACCATTGAAGGTGTACAAAGTAGGTGAGGCCACCCTGCCAACCTACGAGAAAGCCGCGCGACGACTTCAGGCTTGGGTTCGTGGGCAGTACTTTTTGCCCCTCTTGTTCGCAGTTGTATTAATATCTATTGGCTTCTCAGTCTTTGCCCTTCTGTCAAACAAATCCGACGAAGCCAAAAGTTTTGACCCTGAATACCTCGAGGACTTTCTGACCTTAGATCCATCTCCCGAAGAATTGCTCGAATTTTTTGACTTAGTAACCGTCGGCGAATACGAGGATTCGACTTACTACGTAATCAGAACGTGGGGCGCAGAATTTGAGATTCTTGAAAAGGTTTCCGAAGCTTTGGGCGGACACCTCGTTACCATCACTGACGAAGAAGAAAACGACTTTGTGTATCAACTGACGCTGCAAGATGATGGACACTGGGCGTTCGAAGGAAACCTCGCTCTGGGACCATTGATTGGTTTGGTGCAAGACCCTGAAGGCGCGGAGCCTGATGGTGGCTGGAGATGGGCAAATGGTGAGCCCATGAGTTTTTCCAATTGGAAGCGAGGTAGTCCTGATAACAGCAGCGGCAATCAGGATTTCGGAAATTTTCAAGGCCCGAATGTTCCCAAAACCAGCCCTCTTTGGAACGACACAACAATTTGGAAGCGTTCGTTCATAGTTGAGGTTCCCAAACCCTAATTCCGAAATGTACCAGTTACAGTTTTGCGGAAGGTTCGTAATTCAAGACTGGTGCTTGACTGATTCTCGAACATCTCACTAGCATCAGTGATAAGTATTCTAGTGGGATATTGGTGATATGCGGTTATTTTTCGTTTTAATTTTAATATGTTGTATCGGGATTTTAGGGGCAAAACCCGTGGCGGCCGATTTCGCAAACGCCCAAAAAAGACTGGAATTCTTCTCTGCGAATAGTTCCTACCGAAATGCCTGGTGCCCGGAACGTAAGCCTTCCAAATTCACAACCGCACCAATCACTCAACCCTTCAAAACAGCATCCGGCAAAGACCGACCTCCCGCTGTTTTCATGAATGAGCTCGGCGCAGCAAATTCCCATCTACTTCGTACCGGATCCAAGGCGGACGCCAGCCAGATCGCCGATCAACTTGCAGCCGCCGCTCAGGCCAGATCATTCGAAAAACAAGGCTTGTTCGATGGCGTGAAGATAGACGCAGCCTGGTGGCAAGCGAACATCCTGCTCAACTTGTCGATGGTTTACAGCTCACTAAGCGCAATTCTGGGAAAAAATGACCCAAGAGTTGTCGCAATTGCAGACTGGGGGGATCGACTTGCAGCAAGGGCAGGCTCAGTAGGCGGTTTCGAGCAGATGTACGGCAAAGAAGGCCATGCCGCCCGTGCGGCTGGGCTTTTGGCATGGGGTGCAGAAACAGGTAATCGAAAAGCGTTCAAAAAAGGTGAAAGAGATCTAGCATATCTAGCGCGGCAAATGCGCCCGAATGCCCCTTTGGCCGGTACATTTGACCAAGCTCGCAACAAACGTCCGGCCAAGCGGCAACTACACTACACGTTTATCACATACGGGTACCTCGTGCTTGCGATGGATGCATCGCGGCGTGGCGGTGGAAAAGGCTTTCGACATAAGAGCCGTCAGACAGATATCCATGGAGCATTGGTATGGCTTGTTCAGTCATCAGCTGCGCCGAATAACCCAGTTGGCTTAAGCGGTCCCCAAGATACATTTTTCTGGACTACGCGAAGCGATAGGTACCACAACCTTGCTTGGGCGGAGGCCTATCTTCGCAACTATCCCAACACCCAAGCTGGATTGCTTTTGAAAAGAAAACTCAAAGGCCAACGTTCGCGCGGCGTGTTTGCCGGGTGGTATGGTGGCAACCTGACCTGTTCTCTTGGCCCGGGCAGTTAGGGCCAACCAAATATCGTGAGTGCCGCTTGTTTACGCTTGAAAACGGGAGTGACAAAGCGGGGAACCTGTCATCACGTACCATGTTCATTAAATTCATGGTGAAGCGTAGTGTGCAAGAAACACCGCCACCAGTGAGGCATTATTCGCTGACGCCTGGCAGGTTGTAGGTTGCAAAGTCTTAAAAGAACGTTTTCTTGCATATAGTTACCGAACAGCTAAGTCATCTGTGGGTTTGCCCATTGAACCGAACTCAGATGCCGCGTGGATGTTTCGGTTGGTGTTGGGCGAAGGACGTAACCTGATTGCTCATCGTATCGAGATTGAGGGTCGCGCCGTTGAACTGCTCAAGACCAACGACGGCTATCAGCAGCTGACATCTATCCCAGGGATCGGGCCGATCAATGTGCTGACCATCCTGGCAGAGGCTGGCGATCTGCGCCGCTTTCAGCATCACCGCCAATTTCTGAAGTTCTGTGGCATGGACCTCGCAACCATCCAATCCGGCACATTCATAGGCCATAGCAAGCTGCCCAAATATGGCAATGCCCAGCTACGACGGACACTCTGGATGGCTGGTCAGGTGGCAATCATGCAAAAGACCAATAGCTTCCGCGACGAATTCGAGCGTTACACCGCTAAGGATCGGCAGAACACCCATTTGCGCCGCAAGGCGTATACCGCAATCGCTGCAAAAATAGCCCGCGCGGCACACGAGGCCATCAAACGCGGCGAACCCTAACGTCCCTTCTTTGAGGGATGATCGACAGCAGAAGGACCTTTCTCTGTAAGGGCCGTAGAGGCGAGCATTCGACCTCTCAGATAGTGTTCAGGCCTTCTGCTCAACGACCCGCAGATTTCGTCATAAGGACGGTGAGAGCCGCAAAAGCGTACTCTATGTATATTATAGGAGAGACATATTGTTAACCAAAACGCCGAACTGACACACAATTGACCGTGCTGGAACGCTTCAGCATGACTATGACCTGATGCTAAATCAGCCATTCATTCCGCAAATAGGACGTTGTCAGAGGCAATGGTGCTAGGTTGACTACGCTCCGAAATCAGCCGATCAAGCTCCCGCGTGGCACGCAAGCTTGTATGGGGTGTGCCAGCCAGCAGAACTGGGTTCTCGCGTGCATTGTCATCCATCACGGCCAGAATGCGGAACCGGCGACCATCGGTCAAAGCGTCGGAAACGAATTCCAGGCCCCACCACTGGTTCGGGCCATCCGGCAGAACCAGTGGCCTTCCGGTGCCCAGAACCCGCTTCCGGCCGCTCCTACGGCGCACATGAAGACTCTTTTACCTGTGTGAACCAGTTTATTTACGCTACACTTCGCAGTGCCAAGTATTCCAGTACCGTCCTAAGGGTTTTGAACTTTGTTGAGGAGGCGTGAATGCGTATTTCAACCATTTGTACTTTAGTTGTTTGTTCTGTTGCCGTTGCCGGATGTAGCACGCCGTGGTCGCAGTCAGAGGTCCCGGATGCGCCGGTTCCAGAGCAGCAGCCAGCTGCCGCGCAAGCTTCGGTTCCTGCGTCATCAACAACCACTTCTGTCAGCCGAAGCACGCCTGTCTCGGGCGAAGACAACGAAGGAGGGGGCGGCGATGGCGGAGGCAATAGCGGTGGCGCAGGCGGTGGCGGTGGCGCAGGCGGCGGCGGTGGCGGAAGCTGGGGCTGAGTTTGATCTGAAAGGATCGTTTAATGTTTCTGCGTGAGATAAAAGGTAAACTCGGTCAGGTTTTGGCCGGGGTGCCGGTCGTGCTCCTAACCACCCAGATGGCGCTGGCGCAAACGGACGCCGCAAATAGCCAAGAAGAAATATCCTCGGCCCGCGTGGCCATCGTGATTGGCAACCAAGACTACACAAATGTCGGAGACCTCACGAACGCTCGTAAGGACGCGCAGGATATTGCTGAAATGCTGCGTGGCTTCGATTTTCGGGTGTATGACGGCTATGACCTGAGCAAACGCAAGTTTGAAGAACTTATTAGAACTGCGATTTTGAATATTCCTGATTCAGCTGACGTTTTGTTTTATTACGCGGGTCACGGCATTCAGATCGGCCGCCGGAACTATTTACTGCCCGTGGATGCAAAATTTGAAAGTATCTACGATGTGCCTTTAGCAACCATGACGCTGGACCGAGTGATTGACGCCCTGTCGGCGCGAAGCTCTGCGCATGTGGCGATCCTCGATTCATGTCGTGACAATCCTTTCCAGGACCTGAGGCTGGCGGCTGATCTGGATGCCAACCTGTTTGAAACCCGCGAAGGGTTTGACGTTTTCAAAACCCCGTTGAACTCGTTGGTCGCCTATTCTACCTCCCCCGGTGCGGCGGCTAGTGATGGTGCCGAGGGTCAGAACAGCCCCTATACCGCGGCCGTTCTGCAAACCGCACAATCCTCGCCTTTCGTGAACATTCAACAACTGTTTCCCATCATTCGTGAAAAGGTTCACCAGTCAACAGCGGGCAAACAAATCCCGTGGGAAAGCTCGACACTTGTACGTCCTTTCTATCTGGCGCAACAGCAGACGGAAGCAGATGTAGAACCTGTGCTGGAAACTGAGCCCAAGTCTATGAACCTGAGCCAGCAATTCGACAAAAACGTCCAAATATCCGAAGCCTTGGAACAGAAACTCGGGGATGAAGTTCTCAGCCTGCGTCTTGTCGGCAATCCACGGCGCGGCGTCGTCACAACAAACGGTCAGTCATCGAGTGGCAGCCTTACATACTCACCGGAAATAACGGACGCGCGGGCCAACGAGTTGGCAGATACCGATTTCAGCGA
This sequence comes from Ruegeria lacuscaerulensis, assembly GCF_013034745.1. Taxonomy (NCBI): domain Bacteria; kingdom Pseudomonadati; phylum Pseudomonadota; class Alphaproteobacteria; order Rhodobacterales; family Roseobacteraceae; genus Ruegeria; species Ruegeria lacuscaerulensis. The sequence goes on from NZ_WQGP01000008.1 coordinate 68,327, forward strand.
CACGTTTTCGGTTGAAGCAGTTACGGCGGATCAAAAGAAACATCTGGTGGAAGTTACTTTAGAACTGGAATTGAATACCTGCGATCTAGAAGCCGGAGATGCACTGGATCTGAACGGGGTTGGCGTCTTTCGCCTTCCAAATGAACTGGACCTCGCCACCGCTCTGGCGGCCTGCACACAAGCGGTTGAGGATTACCCCGGCAACATGCGGTTTCTCTATCAACTCGGACGCGTACAGCAGGCTGCGGGTCAGGTGTCAGACGCGTTTGGCAACATTTCAGCGGCGGCCGACGGTGGCCATATCCGCGCAAAATATGCACTTGCAACTCTGCTGTATACTGATCGCATTGATCGTGCCGTAACCAAAACACCTTATGACCCCAAAAAAGCACGTGCGCTGCTAGAGGACGCGACCACCGCACAGGACCCCTACGCGATGCACAGCCTCGGCAAGCAACTGCTACGGAATGGGGAAACAGAAAACGAAAAAAAGCGCGGATTTGAACTTCTGGAACGCTCCGTCGAACTCGGTCATACATTTTCGATGAACGAACTTGGGCTGTACTTTCTGCGCGACAACTCCGACCACTACATCCCTGAACGCGGAATGAGATACCTTCGCGCATCTGAGTTGCGCAAGGACATCTATGGTTATGATAACCTTGCCTATGTGTCGTTATTCGGGCTTGGCGGCAATCCAGTCGATTTCAACAAAGCCGAAGGTTATTTTCTAGCTGCGGCAGAGGGCGGCCACCCGACCGCACCAGCCAGCATCGCCCGAATGATCCTCAACGATCAGTTGCAGGGCAGATCTCGAACCGAAGCGCTGGAGTGGTATGACAAATCACTTGCGCGTGGCGATGCCTGGGGTGGCGCGAACGGTGCATATATCATCTTAGATGGGCAAGTGGCCAAACGCGGACCTGCTGACGCAGCACTACGCGCTGCCAAGGCCGTTCTATTGCCTAATGAAGAAGCCTCGGCTCAGGCCAGGGCACAGCTGGAACAGATTTCACGGGTGGATTTGGACCGTTCTTTGCAGATGGCTTTGAACGAGCTGGGCGAAAACATAGCAGTGGACGGCCTGATTGGGCCCGCAACCCAGCTTGCACTGGAGAATGTCAGTGCAAAGTTCGGCGTGCCCGTTCCATTTGCGGCAACAATTGATCCGAAGGAAAGATTGCTGTTGGCAGCCCGTGTCTATTGGGCGCAAAACCCGGTTCGCTTTGATTTGTTCTGACAATGATAAGCCTGGAAACATCGGCTCAAAAGACGGTTCTGTCGCAGGTTCCTTTGAAGGTCGAAGAGATTGCGCGGGCGGATCTATTAACTTGCCAGTTGAGCAAACTGCTGAAACGGAGAGATTCCGGGTGTGAATTGACCTTTTCGGATCATGTTGACTAATTCGATGCCGGCCAGAGCAGATTCAGCTAATGAGAAAGATTAAAAACCTAACATGGGTCTGATGCGACGTTTGATGAAGCGATGATCTTGTTCAATTATGTAGGCAGCCTCATCTGAGCTCCACCATCCTTGTGGTAGTCGGCACTCTTCAGCCGACGTTGCTACGATGCAACAACTTGGTAGGTTTGGCTCGAAGAAGACGTTCGCTGCACTTTGTATGAGTGTCTGCTATTCATGTGTTTTACCAGTCGTTCCGTCATGCTCGAACCTGAGGCATTGAAGCGCTGGCTCCAATGTTAAGTGAGGTATATTGGGTGGTATGCATTTTAGATGACAAAATTTTGTATATGTTTAATAGCAATTTACAAAAAATATTTGGTTGCTCCTTTCTCCACAATTGCCTTCCTGTTGAACGTCACACGAACCTGACCCAACCGTCGTAGTTAGACCAGAAAAGCGGTGAGTATCCGACATCTGAGGGCAACCCAAGTCATATTTTCTTTTGTGAACGAAGTGAGATCCAGGGCTGCAGATCAGTCGCTGTATCTTGTAATTTGTTCGATCATTTGTGTAGTTTGCGATCTGCCAAATTGGGCCCATTCCTGCCATTGGTTATAGCACGCCGACGCTGCGCTGCGGCCCATCAAACCTGCCGTTCGCCAAAGGATCGAAATTCTTAGGCGGCCGAACTCACAGTCCACGGAAAGAGCCCTCATTCGCTGTCGTCGTGCGAATATCAGGTTCCGGGCTAATCATCAGAGCCCGAGCGCCCGTGTAGTCGCTGAACTGCCAGGCGGATATGGCGAAGCGTATCGGGCATCCCAGACTATCTGTAGCAGCATGCAACTTAGTGTTCATGCTGCCTTTGGTTTGCCCGATCAACTGACGCCGCCCGGTTAATATCATGTTGCCAATTCCACAAACACCGCCCTCCAAGAAGTTTGCGACGCAACGCCCACAATCAGCTTCACGTTCAATTGAATGGTCGTTGGCGCACTTGCCTGTTAGCTGCGCCACAGATCAACAGCAGGAGAATCCATGCAGGTTTCGGCGATTATTGTTCTATTCGGTGCCGTCATTCTGGCAAGTCTCTGGGCATCGCCTCGGCGTGCTTCGGTTTCGGGCTTCTTTGGTGGGACAACCAACGAAGGAGCCGCGCCAGGCCTTTGGACGTTGGTGCTGAGCCAAGTCACAACTTGGATTTTTGCTCGCTCCCTCATGAATTCTGCCATTCTGGGCTATTTCTACGGCATCGCAGGGGTTTTGGCCTATGCCGCGTATTACGGCTCCTTCCTGACTGGTGGTTTTGTAGTGCAACGGTTGCGCGCGCGGGGTGCACGGTCGGTTCAGGATTGGCTCCGCGACAGTTTCGGAACCATGGGAACAGGGTGCTATAACCTCGTGATTGCTCTCAGACTCTTGTCTGAGGTCTTTGCCAACCTGATCGTGGTCGGTCTGATCTTTAGCGCACTAGCACCTGACAGCGCCAATATCGGCACGTATTCGATCCTTTTGGTCGGGCTATTGGCGCTGGCCTATTCGGCCTGGGGCGGGCTCAGCGCAGCGCTTCGGACGGATGTTCTGCAGATGGCGGTCTTTCTTGTGGTCTTCGCCTTGGCCTTTGTCGCGCTGGTTCTCAGCCCCAACTTTGATCTGGGCGCGGTTTTGACCGCCGAAGGCACTTCGGGCCCGCACAATGGCTGGGTTTTGCTGGTCGTGGCTTTTCTGCAGGTGTTCTCCTATCCCGTGCATGATCCGGTCATGATGGATCGTGGGTTTATTGCGGACAGCGATACAACCCGGAAGAGCTTCTTGCACGCGTTCTGGATTTCCTCGCTTTGCATCGTGGCATTTGGGTTCTTTGGCATTCAGGCGGCACTGGATGGGGCGGCATATGAGGGCGAGCTGATCAGCACCTGGGTGCAATCCCTGCCGGGCTGGGTTTTTATGGCGCTTTTGGTTTCACTCCTGGTGTCGGCGCTCTCGACGCTGGATTCCGCGCTGTCTTCGGCCGCGCGACTGGTGGTTGAAGAACTGCGCCTAGCCCCTCGCACCCTAACCGGTGGGCGCATTGCCATGGCCCTCTTCGCAGTCGCGGGCGCGGCGCTGACGCTCTGGGGTAACCAGACCCTGTTTGATGCCGTCGCGGTCTCGGGCACCGCCTCGATGTTTTTGACGCCGATCCTGCTGGCTGGGCTTATTGGCGGTCGACAGGTGGCCCTCTGGGCGTATCTTGTCAGCTTTGCCGCCGCCATGCTTGGCGCAATGGCTTACCTGTTCCGTGGGCAGGGTTTTGTGGCGCAGGTCCTCATTGATGGGCACAAATACGAGCAGCTTTTGCAGATTTGTATCTGTGTGTTGGTCGTGGGATGCATCGCTGTCTGGATTGGGTCGCAGCGCGCAGGGTTGCGGGCGAATAGCTGACCAGCGCGACAGCTTGAACGGCCTATAAGAGACACTCGTCACGCAGCTCTGACACCGCGCCCGCGCCCGCATTGCCGTCGTTCGCGGCAATCGCGCAATCTGGAAATGATCGTACTCGCAGATTGCAGACAAATCTGTGGTTCGCTGCAATCACCTCAACGGTCCCGACCAATGGCTTTCTTGCTTAATCTAGCGAATTGCCCAATTTCATTTGGAATGTCAGTTCCAAGCGCAGAGCTTCAGCACAATTTCTATCATTCTGACTACCTTGTAGAATGGTTGCAGCTAAGGCTTCCAATGAAGACAAACAATCCTCCGCTTCTCACCGGCCTCTTCAATTGGTGTTGTTTTAATTGACACATTGCCCTGCATGCGATCCGCTGAACCAGGTCATCTATTTTAACGCAAGGATTTGATGTCATGCCAGAATCGCTCAACCTGCATAAATTTGAAAACCTAAGTCCTTTCCAAATCAAAGACGAACTTATCAAGTTGGCGCAAAAAGAGGCGCGGCAGATGGCTCTGCCATACCTAAATGCCGGTCGAGGGAACCCCAACTGGATCGCTACCAAAGCGCGGGAAGCATTTTTCCTTTTGGGACAGTTCGCCTTGACAGAAGCTCAGCGCCATCGGAATGAGCCGGAGGTTGGTCTGGCTGGGATGCCGCAAGGGCCAGGATGTTATGACAGGCTAAAGACGTATTGCGCCAAATCGGTTGAAGGAAACGGCCCTCCTGGTGCGGATACTTTGGTGGCCACAGTTGATTTTGCGATTGAGAAATTTGGATTTACGCCTGACGATTTTGTGCTCGAGTTGACCGACGGTATTGTCGGCGACCATTACCCGATGCCCGACCGTTGCATGGAACACAACGAAATTATTGTCCACGAATACATTGTGTGGGCGATGTGCGCGGGGCACCGACCGGATGCGAAGTTCGATATCTACGCGGTTGAGGGCGGAACCGCAGCGATGTGTTACATCTTCAAAGCGCTCAAGAACCAGCGATTGCTGAATGCCGGTGACACCATTGCGTTGGGTACACCGATTTTCACGCCCTATCTGGAAATGCCCGTCCTTGAAGACTATGGGCTAAATACAGTGGATGTCTCTTCGAAGGAAGAGGACCACTTTCAACTGAACGACGAAGACTTCGAAATCCTGTCCGACCCGAAGGTCAAAGCACTCTTTCTGGTCAACCCGGGCAATCCGTCTTCCGTCGCTATCAGCCCAGAGGTCTCGGCGCGGCTCGTCGAGTTCGTAAAGACCCGCCGCCCGGACCTGATCATTTTGACTGACGATGTTTACGGGACCTTCGTTCCAAACTTTCAGTCGATCTTGGGGCATCTGCCCGAGAACACCATCGGGGTTTATTCCTACTCCAAGTATTTTGGGTGCACCGGATGGCGTCTGGGCGCGATTTTGGTGGCCGAGAACAACATCTTCGACAAGATGATTGCGGATGCTCCGGATGAAACCAAGGCCATCGTCAACGCACGCTACGAAACGTTGACGCCTGATCCATCCTCGTTCAAGTTCATCGACAGGATCGTCGCCGACAGCCGCGATGTTGCGCTGAACCACACTGCAGGTCTATCGCTGCCGCAACAGGTGATGATGACCTTGTTTTCACTCGTCGAGCTTATGGACGAAGAGAAGGCCTATCAGAAATTCTGCTGGGGTATTCTGAAACATCGCTTTGACGAGCTGGTCGAAGGGATGGGCATTGAAGTTCCCGATAACCCGCTGTTCGACAAATACTACGGTATTATCGACTTCGAATTCTGGCTTCGCAAATACGTCGGTGAAGAGGTCGTCGAGTGGATCAAGGAGAATGTGCACCCGTTGGATATATCCTTCAAACTGGCTCAGGACCACGGGATCGTGTTGCTGAATGGATCGGGCTTTGACGCGCCTAACTGGTCGGCGCGGGTATCGTTTGCCAATTTGGATGATAGTGCCTACCGCCAGATCGGAAGAGCGGTGCGCGCAGTGGCCACTGGCTACGTGCAGGCCTACCGTGCCTCGAAAGGACTGCCTTTGCACGGTTGAGGTCTAGCTGCAGCGCAGAGCAAAGGTTCAGCATGATGATTGGTAATCATGCTGATCTCACCCTTCCAAGCCAGGACTCTGATTGTTGTGCGGTCTGACTTACGGAACAAAAGCCACAACCAAAGGCCCCCAGAGTGTCAGGAAGATATTGGCCACGGCATAGGTCATTGTGAATGCCGGTGTGGGTGTCGAGTTCCCGGCTTTTTCCAAGAGTGTCGCAAAACCGGGATTACCCGAGCGTGATCCGGTCACAACCGCACAGGCCTCAACCGGGTTCTTGATACGCAAGGCAAAATAGTTGATCGGGAACTGCACGATCATGGGCATCAATGTAACCACAACGCCTAAAAGCAGAAGCGTGATCCCATATTCCTGAATCGCCTCCAGTGCGGGTTTGCCTGCATTTAGGCCAACCACACCAACAAACACGGCCAAACCGAAACTCTGAAGGAAATTAGCGGCTCCACGGTTAATACCGCCGATCTTGGGTTGCCGGATGCGCAAATAGCCGATGATCAATCCTGTAACCAGGCAACCGAGGCCGGACCCCAAAGCCACCTTCGTTCCTGCGATGACAAAACTGATCTCTCCGATCAGATAGCCGATGGCGACGCCGATCCCCAATGCAATGAAATTGGTGACCGAGGCCGAAGGCGGCACATAGCCCGCAACTTTGGCAACTCGGTTCAGGTCGTCCTTGTGACCGACAATACTGATCTCGTCACCTGCGTGGATCTCCGTGTTGTGCAGGACGGGGACATCATGGCCCATGCGAGTGATCTTTGAGATATGAACACCGCGCCTTTGATCTGCCGTCAGAGCCTCGCGCAGCTCCACCAAGGTTTTGCCGGTCAGTTTACGGTTGGTGACCACGACGTTGCGACGCTCCTCAACAACGGTCAATTCAGGAGGATACTCTCCGATTTCACCACTGGCGCTCCCCTCGAACTGGGTCAAAGTCGTGACGAGGCCGGAGACGACCACAACGTCTCCGGCGTTGATTATCGTTTCAGGAGTCGGATCCACAGGAGCGCCATCGTGGAGCAACCGTTCGACGATCAGATCACCATCATAGCCACTTTCGATGTCCTTGACGGATTTTCCAGCAATGCTTGCATCGGCATCTACCTGATAGGCGCGGGCGTCGAACCGATTCATGGGAAGGAACTCACCTTCCTCTAGTTTGGGACCACCGCCGCCGAGTTTCTGAGCCAGCTTAATCGCTTCTTGCCGCAGATCGACACGCATGATGATGGGAATGATGCTAACTGCCAATATCGGGCCGATTGAGCCGAAGATGTAAGTAACCGAGTATCCTACAGCGATGTTGGTTTTCAGCTTTTCCGCCTCATCAGCGGCGAGCCCAAGCAGATCGATGGCGTTTCCAGCGGTGCCAATGATTGCAGATTGTGTCAGACCGCCAGCGGCCAGTCCTGCGGCCAGCCCTTTGTCCAAGCCCGCCAACCGAGCAACAACGATAACAAAAAACAACCCCCAGACGGTCATCATAAACGCGGCCAATAGCTTGGTCAGCGCAGTTCGGTTCAAGGCCGCAAAAAATTGAGGCCCCCCATTGTAACCGACCATAAATATGAAGAGGGAAAAGAATACATTCTGAACATCGGTACTAAGATTGATGCCGCCGATCTGGCCTATAAAGACCGCCACCAACAACGTGCCAGCAATGCCTCCTAATTCGAACTTGCCGACCCGAAACTTTCCAACGCCATATCCCAGGCCCAGACAAAGAAACAGAGCCATGATCGGGAAGGCGCGAAGTTGTTCTGTAATCAATTCCATTTTGAAATCTCCAGAGTCCAAACGCTGGTCCTTTCCCCTAAAGATACAGAGCCTTACTGTATTGAAAACAAAAAATTTAAACACCCGAGGTCGTGCGGTCGTTTCGAAACTACTTGGAACAAACTCTTTTAAAGGGCAGGTGAACGTGGAACCCAATAGCCGTTTTGGGAATGCAGGTCACACCATACACTGTTCGTCTTTTAGGGTCAGGTCTCGTAGCCAGTATATGGCGAGCGCTGCGAGTGCGACGGCGGACAAGAAGAATTTGGGGCACCTGTCGTAGCGGGTTGCCACACGCCGCCAATCCTTCAACATTCCGAACATGATCTCGATCCGGTTGCGCCGTTTGTATCGACGCCTGTCGTACTTTACCGGTTTCTTCCGCTGCTTCCGGCCAGGGATACAGGCTCGTTTCCCTTTGTCTTTCAACGCTTCCCGAAGACGCGCCATCTGCGCATCTGTGAGCCAGAAAAGATCAGACACGGTCACGGCTCGTTTTTCGAACCGTGACTCATGCACCAACGCGGAAATCAATGGGTCCTGACCCTAAGGCGCACCAGGTAGAACGGTCTCTCTGCGATGAAATGGGAACGTGCTGTAGATGCGTCTCAGAAAATGTCGATTGTTAGACCAGAGCAACCAAGCTGCCAAATAAAACGTCGCGAACCGGCACGCGCATGACGTTTTTTTAGGCGGATGGTAGAGCGAACGTTCTACACTATGTTTATGATTGGAAACAAACAAAAGATAGCTCGTGCCCTTCACCAACAATTCTCGGAGTTGGGTTTCGCGGGCCTAGGGGTCGAGGCATTGCGTGCAGGTGCAGATGTTTCGATCCGCACGCTCTATAAGCATTTCCCGAGCCGTGAAGAGATGATTGTTGGCGCGTTGGAGCATCGGGACGCTGCATATTTCGAGTGGCTTGCGGGTGGTCCGAAACAGGGCATTGACCATGTATTGTACCCGCTTGTGCGACTGGGTGACTGGTTGAGTGATGTATCAAACACTGGGTGTCTATTTTTGAATGCACTGGCGGAGCACCCCAACAGCGCGCCGATCTCCGATCTGGTTAAGGCGCACAAGCTCAAATTGGCGAATGAGTTTGAGCTCCGCTTAGAACGTATTGCTCCAGACCAGAACACGCGCCACGCAGCCGAAACCTTGTTTCTTTTGCACGAAGGTTTGACTGACGTGGCCCGCTTAAGGGGTCCTGCGGCGGCCACCCAATCTGCGCTTCTTGCAGCCCGCAAAGTGCTGGAAACGGAAGGCATCACATGAGTCACGGTCCTAAAATCGAAGAGATCCATATCTATCAGCACAATCTGCCGGTAAAGAATGGACCCTATACGATGGCCAATGCCGAAGTTTGGGCGCTGGACACAACACTGGTGAAGATTGTAGCGACCGATGGGACAGAAGGGTGGGGAGAGACCTGCCCGGTAGGCCCCACCTATGCCGAAGCGCATGCGCTTGGCGCACGCGCGGCTTTGATACATATTGCACAAGATTTGATCGGTAAGCCGCTCTGGCCATTGGTGTTGCAACGAAAGATGCACAGCCTGCTCAATGGCCACAACTATGCAAAAGCGGCGATAGACATCGCAGCGCACGACCTGTTGGGCAAGTTGCTTGAGATAAGAGTGGCAGACTTCCTCGGGGGTGCTGTGACGGAACGCGTACCCTCTTACTATGCGACAGGTGTGGGTGCTCCGGATGAGATCGCCCGGCTCGCTGCTGATAAGCGCGATGAGGGCTATCCGCGCCTTCAGGTGAAGGTAGGCGGGCGTCCGGTCGAGCTGGATATCGAAACGATCCGGAAAGTATGGGAGCAGATCAAGAACTCAGGAATGCGTCTTGCGGTTGACGGCAATCGAGGTTGGACAACGCGCGATGCACTGCGCGTGAGCCGCGAATGCCCCGACATTCCGTTCATTATGGAACAGCCCTGCAACACGGTCGAAGACTTGCAAAAGATCCGCCCGCAAGTCACCCACGCCATCTACATGGATGAAAGCAGCGTTGACTTGAATACCGTGATCAGCGCAGCGGGGGCCGGCCTAGTAGACGGGTTTGGAATGAAGGTCACGCGCATCGGAGGACTGACCAACATGCGCAGCTTCCGAGATATCTGCGAAGCCCGCAACCTGCCGCATACCTGCGACGATGCCTGGGGCGGCGACATTATCGCGGCGGCTTGTGTCCATGTTGCAGCAACCGTGCGCCCCGACCTTTGCGAAGGAGCATGGGTGGCCGCACCTTACATCGACGGGCACTATGACCCCGAAAACGGTATTCGCATCGAAAGCGGGTTTATCGCGCTACCCGAAGGTCCGGGTCTCGGCGTTACCCCAAATCCCGAGATATTTGGTGATCCTGTTGCCAGCTTCCAAGCGTGAGGATGGATATGAGATTTGAAGGCAAAAAAGCACTGGTCACAGGCGCAGCTGGTGGGATCGGGGCGTCAATCGTTTCCAACTTGCGGGCCGAAGGGGCGTTGGTGGCCGCGGCGGATCGAAATGTTGATGGCATTGATGCTGACGCTCACCTGCCGGGTGATCTGTCGCAGGCTGACTATGCAGATACCCTCCCTCAGGCTGCCAATCTTGCGCTCGGCGGCCTGGACATCGTAATCAACAACGCAGGCGTTATTACACGCGGTGCCGTAACAGAGACGACAGACGCAGATTGGGATCTCTCGATCACGGTTAACGTCGAAGCCCCCTTTCGCATTTGTCGGGCAGCAATCCCGATAATGGCCAGTGATGGCGGTGGGGCGATCGTAAACACAGCTTCGTGTTGGGGTGGAAAAGCTCCAGGCCCGAACCACGCGCTATATTGTATGACCAAGGCGGCAATCGCATCTTTGACCCAATGCATGGGAATGGACCACGCGCATCAGGGCATTCGGATCAACGCGGTGTGCCCAAATGAAGTGAACACGCCCATGTTGCGTAGCGGCTTTGAAAAGCGCGGTTATGACCCCGACACTGCCGTGGTTGAACTAGGGGCCACTGTCCCCATCGGCCGGATAGCTGAACCCCAGGACATTGCGGATGTCGTTTTGTTTTTGGCTTCCGACGCAGCGCGTTACATGTGCGGCGCACTTGTTGAGGTGAATGGTGGAAAGCCAGTCTCATGAGGCGATTTGAAGGGAAAGTCGCACTGGTCACCGGTGGTCGATCTGGCATCGGCCTCGCCATTGCAGAACGACTGCGGCAGGAGGGCGCGCGTGTATTCACGGCGCAACGTCAAACCGATGAGGTCTTTGAAGGCATTGTCGCGGACCTGAGCGATCCGCAGCTGCCCGCCGAGGTCGTCAAGACAGTGGTTGGGCGTGCCGGTCAACTGGACGTGCTCGTTAACAATGCCGGTATGATGCAGGAGGCCAAAATCGAAGACACGAGCATTGAGGATTGGCAACGTAGCCTGGCATTGAATCTAACGGCTCCGTTCTTGATGATCCGGGCCGCGCTCCCCCATTTGCGCAAAACACGCGGGAGCATTGTCAACACTGGGTCGATTGAAGGTTTGGGATCCAATCCTCGTCACGCGGCCTATTGTGCCGCAAAAGCGGGCCTGCACGGCCTGACTAGGTCTGTCGCTGTGGATCACGGAGAGGAAGGAGTCCGATGCAACGCTGTAGCACCCGGATGGATCGACACGGAACTCAACGAAGACTTCGTGAATTCGATGGCAGAGCCTGATGCGTTCCGACGTAAGATCGGCGGCATTCATCCGGTTAACCGAACCGGGCGACCCGACGAAGTGGCCGCACTGGTCGCATTTCTGGCGTCAAGTGAAGCCAGTTTTGTAACAGGGCAGGTCTACACGATCGACGGTGGTAGAATGAGTAAACTCAGCCTGCCTTAAGGCTTGCTGATCCGACTATTGCCTAAACAAATTTTCGCATTTCAAACACTCTTTCAACCGCACTTTAAGCAGCGGACCTTTATGCGAACCGCAGTATCTAGCACTTTGGGTTCATTGCCAACCCCGGATGCCGCGTAGCATCCACGCCTTCGGCAAATTTGCCAGAAATACCTCACGTCCCAAACGTGTCATTGGTCGAGATTTCCAATCGCTGCGGTGCTGCTCACCCGACTGGCCCTTCGCGGCGCGAGCAAAGTGCTGACTCTCACGGACTCACATATCGTGGGACGAAGCGGGCGATCGCCAATCAAACGTCCGCTTTGTAGTGCGCGAGGAACATAGCAACACAATCGTCCAAAACATTCTTTGATGTCGGGTTCTGACCGAGGAAGAACTCTGGCCAGAAGAAGAAGTTTTTCACCAGCCCCAAAAGCTGGTTGGTTGCGAAGACCGGATCAGCTTTTCGGATGACGCCTGCGTCCATAGCTCCACTGATCAAGCCTGTCATTGGGTAGTCATGGGACTCGGTCTCAGTGAAAAACCGCCGGGAACGATCAAGGTCACGGATCAGCTCAGATAGAACCATTCGATTAAGTCCAATAGCTGTTTCTTCTGTGATCACCTCGACGTAGCGCCACAAAGCATCCTTCAGTTGCTGGGCAAAGTCGCGAGCAGGGTCATAGGATACCGGCTCCATGCGCCGGTTCTGTTCCAACATGATCTCTGAGATTGCATCGAACAGCGCTTCTTTGCTTTCGAAGTGATTGTAGAGCGTGCGACTCGATACGTTCGCTTTTTTGGCGATTGAAGTTGTTTTCGCCCCCAGAAACCCCTGCTCTTTGAACTCATCGATGGCCGCATCGATAATATCTTTTCGTTTTTTTTCAGTACGTTTCACGATTTCAACCTCAAAAAGTAAAAAGATGTGTTTACAAACATCATCTATTCACCATAAGTAAACACAACGATTTACTTTAGCAAGGCGCAATGATGCCTGGTCCCGAAAGGAACAAGACCATGACAACCCAAAATTTCACTGCGGGCAAAAACGAAGTCACCTTCAAATCCTTTGGCGTGGACTTGGTGGGCGATTTGTACCTGCCCGAAGGCTTTGATGAGACAAAGACCCATAAGGCTATCGTGGGTGCCAGTCCGTTCCCGCAGGTCAAGGACCAAATCCCGGCAACCTACGGGCCGGAGATGGCCGCGCGCGGTTTCATCTACCTTGGCTTCGACTATCTCGGAATGGGCTCGTCCCCTGCACTGCCCGGGGAGCACAAGCAGTCTCGCTACATGTTCCGGCTGATTGAAAACACCTGGGACGCCGTGTCCTACCTCGGCACACTTCCGTTTGTGGATGAAATCTACGGACTGGGCGTTTGCCAAGGCGGCTCGATCATTGCGTCGGCGGCAGTCACCGACCATCGCATCAAGAAAATTGCAATGGTGTCGGGCACGATGGCGGCAGACGATTTTCAATGGACCGACCGCAACATGGTCAATCAGCAAATCGCGGCCTCGAACGCCTCGACGCAGAAGATGTATGAAACCGGCGAGCCCGATTATGTCGCACCATTTGGGCTGAATGATGAGCAAACCCGCGAAGACTTTGTCGGATCAGGCGTCAATCCGATGGCCGGAGAATCCTATGACTACTACGGGCGTGATGGTGTCAAAGGCCCGGTCGCGGTTCCGACCTACACCAACATGCATATCGGAGACCAGGGCATGCAGTCGCTGATCTCCATCGGCGAAGCCTATGCCGACAAAATCGTGCAGCCGTCACTGACCATCTACAGCAAAACGGCTTTCACCGCGCCTTGTTCAACCCAGTTTGTTAAGAAGCTGACAATTGAACACGAGGAACTGGCCTTTGATGAATTCAGCCACGTGGACTTCTACTACAAACCTGAAGCTGTAAAGGCGTCGACTGACGCGGTCGCTGAGTTCTTCGGCAGATAAACTGTAAAGGCAGAGGCCCTTTCGCGACCGCTGCCTTTTTGATTGATGAGTTGCGGGATCGCGTGAACGGTCCCGCAGAAATCTCATCGTCATCCCGTGCGGTTGCAAAAACCTCGATCATCGTTTCGGGATTTTCCGCGAAGAAGTTGCAACCATTGAAGTGACTCGTGTTGCTGTTTTCAATCCCGCGTAACCTAGAGTTATAAAATAGAATATTTTGGTTTTCACGTCGACCGATGGCGTCAAGCGACAGCTTTGAAATGATATCTATGGACGCAGTTTTCGCGCAAACAAAGCCGTTCGCTTGGTCTTCGCCGTAGCTCGACCAGCTTGGGATTAATCATTTGCCCAGTTCCAGCCCGCACCATGTTCACAAGGAATGTGAAAGTGGCGTCCATTGACACATCAGGCTCCGTCCGCTTGGTGCGATCACCAGGACCGAACTAGTAGGTCGAATGTTGCGGCGATCATCGGGTTATCTTTGCGCCGTTCTAGCGTCACAAAGCACAGGCACGCAGGAACTGAAACAGAATTGCAGACGGCAAGTCCAAAGGATTGTTTTTGATGGAGCGCGATGGAATCGCGGCAGAGGCTCAGGCCAATCCCGGATCTCACCATTTCAAGCATCGAAGCTTCTTGATCCACCAATGCGACCACGTTCGGGCGGCTGGCCTGATCTTCGAAAATCTTGGCCAGCAAGCGATGGTGGACAGAGGCTTCGGGAGTGCCAATCCAAGGCAAGGCTGCAAGCGAAGGCCAGTCGGACTCTTCCACCTGCTTCTGCCAGCCAGCTGGCCCGATCACGCGATACACAAAATCGGCCAGCTTTATGGCGTGCACAGGATCACCGCCGTCCGACCCAATACTGGAAAGGTCGTCGGGTCCACACAGGTAGAACCCGGCATCGACGCGACCCCGTCTGAGCCATGTCAGGATGTCCCCGCTGACCCCGTGTACCAACTCGGTTTCGACATCAGGATGCTCTGATCGCAGATGCGCCAACAGACGGCCCAAGCGTATGAACTCCGGATCGACGATCGTGCCGATCGTCAGTTTTCCACTCAAACGACCAATACGCTGGCGGGCACTGCGTTGGAAATCACTGACTGCATCGAGGACTTGTTGCGCCTTTGCCAAAACCGCAGCGCCGTCATGGGTGATCTGCAACCCAGTTGCGGTTCGGTTGAACAGCGTCAGTCCAGTCTCTTCGCTAAGACGCTTGATCTGATGGCTGATGGCCGGCTGGGTAAGGTTCAACACTTCGGCTGCGCGGGAAACGCTGCCTTCACGGGCCACCGTTACAAAGGCCAGAATGGTGTTAATATTCGAAAACCGGTCCATATAAAATTTACTAATATGGCATTGTGCGAATTGTCATTAGATTTTTGTGTGCCTCTCGCGCAGAGATCAGTGAAGCCAATGATGCGGGGCCAGGTGAACAGCCTCCCGAACTTCGGAGGTAAATGAAAGGGTCGCGTACAAGAAAATCGGAATCCATTTCCTTTCCGGTGCGCATAAGGCGAAGCAACGACTGAATAGGTGGACGACACGGATGTCTGACGGCGCAAACAGGTTCGACTATATTGTGATTGGTGGCGGATCGGCCGGGTGCCTGATGGCCAACAGGCTGAGCGCCGACACCAAGAACCGAGTTTTGCTGCTTGAGGCGGGTAAGGCCGATACCTATCCTTGGATACACATCCCTGTTGGCTATCTCTACTGCATCGGCAACCCGCGCGCGGACTGGATGTACAAAACCGAACCAGCCAAGGGGCTGAACGGTCGCAGCCTGCTGTATCCGCGCGGAAAGACGCTGGGTGGATGCTCTTCGATCAACGGGATGATCTATATGCGGGGTCAGGCCCGCGACTATGACAATTGGGCCAAGCTCACCGGTGAAGAGGCCTGGAGTTGGGACAACTCGCTGGCCGACTTTAAGGCTCATGAGAACCACTACAAGCTAGACGATGGCGCCGACCCGAGCACTGGTGACAACAGCCGGTTTTCCGACCTGCACGGGCATGGTGGCGAATGGCGGGTCGAAAAACAGCGGCTGCGCTGGGATGTTCTGGACAGTTTTGCCGATGCCGCCGTTGAGAACGGCATTCCCAAGACGGATGATTTCAACACGGGTGACAATGCCGGGGTGGGCTATTTCGACGTCAACCAGCGCTCGGGCTGGCGCTGGAACACGTCCAAGGCGTTTCTGCGCCCGGCCAAGTCACGCCCAAATCTGACGATCTGGACCGAGGCGCAGGTCGAGAAACTGACCTTTGAGAATGGCAAAGACACCGCGTTGCGTTGCACCGGCGCGGTTGTCCACCACAAAGGGCAGCCCGTTACAGTCCAAGCCTCAAAGGAGTTGGTTCTGTCGGCGGGTGCCGTGAACTCTCCGCAAATCCTGCAACTGTCTGGAATAGGCCCAGCGGCGCTTCTCAAAGAGCACGGGATAGACGTAGCAATGGATGCGCCCTTCGTTGGTGAGAACCTGCAGGACCACCTGCAAATACGAGCGGTATACAAGGTAAAGGGCACTCGGACGCTGAACACCTTGGCCAATTCTCTGGTAGGCAAAGCTAAGATCGGTTTGGAATATGTGCTGAAGCGGTCTGGCCCGATGAGCATGTCGCCTAGCCAACTGGGGGCTTTCACTCGATCCGATCCTCAGCGCCCTCATGCCAACCTCGAATATCATGTCCAGCCGCTGAGCCTTGAAGCCTTTGGCGAAGACCTACATGACTTCCCGGCCATTACCGTCAGTGTATGTAACCTGAATCCGACCAGTCGCGGGCATGTCCGTATTGCGTCTTCGGATTTCCGTCAGCCACCTCAGATTTCGCCCAACTATCTTGACACAGACGAAGACCGCATAGTTGCCGCCCAAAGCCTGCGGCAGGTGCGCGAAATCATGGCGCAGCCCGCGATGGAAGCTTACGAGCCGGAAGAATTCAAACCGGGTATCCAATATCAAACTGACGAGGAACTTGCCCGGTTGGCAGGCGACATCGCCAGCACGATCTTTCATCCTGTCGGCACGATCAAAATGGGGCGCGAGGACGATGAAACCGCCGTTCTTGACCCGCATCTACGAATGAAGGGGGTGGCTGGTCTGCGTGTGGTTGATGCCTCGGTCATGCCAGAGATTACCAGCGGTAACACCAATTCGCCCACTATCATGATCGCAGAAAAAGCCGCGGGCTGGATGCTGGCGGGTCAATAAGACCTGTCAGCATCCGGACGTAAAAGTTTCCCGGAGGATCCATGCGCAATTCGTTTTCCAATCTTCCGCTGACCGGTGTGAAGGTCGTCGATTTCGGCCAGTATATCGCGGGCCCTGCCGTCGCAATGTTGCTGGGCGATTTGGGGGCAACCGTGGTGCATATTGATCCGCCCAGCGGTCCGATGTGGGACAGCCCGGCAAATGCTGCACTGAACCGGAACAAGGTGATCGTTAATTTGGACCTCAAGACGCCAGAGGGGTTGGAGAGAGCCAAAACGCTCTGCGCCGAGGCCGATATTATCGTCGAGAACTTCCGCCCGGGTAAGTTGGCCGCACTTGGAATGGACTTTGCCGCGATGCGCGAAGAAAGGCCCGAATTGATCACGATCTCGATCCCCGGTTTTGCATCAAATGACGAAGAACGGCGCGAAATTCGGGCCTACGAAAGCATCGTCGCGGCAAGTTCGGGCGTATTTACCGACATGGGGCTAAACCGAGTGCTAATGGGGCTGAACCCGTCATTTTCTCCCCTGCCACTTGCCTCGGCTTATGCCTCGCAGATCGCCGCGTCGGCTACGATATTGGCTTTGCAATCACGGCAGGTAACAGGTCTTGGCGACCAGATCGAAGTTCCGCTGGCAGCCGCTGTGATGGAGGGGCTCTGTTACAACTCGATCAAGGTAGAAAACATGCCCGAGCGCTATCTGACCCAGCGCGAGGTCGAGATTGAACGTCGGCGTATCGAAGGTCTGCCGATGAACGTTGCATATGAAGAACTGCAGGAATTGTTGGACCCGTTCTTCCGCAGTTACATGTGTAAGGACGGGCGCATGTTCTACGTCGTTTGCCCCAGCCACAAGAACCACGCCCGTCGCTGTCTGGAAGTACTCGGCATTTATGACGAGTTGGTTGCTGACGGGCTGACTTCGGAAGAAGACACATACAAACCTTGGTCGGAATGGTCGCACGACACCTCACTCGGGGTCTATCCGATGCCCAAATTCTGGGCCGATAAAATCGCGGCGCGTATGAAAGAGGTCTTTATGACCCGCACATCGCACGAATGGAAAAAAATGTTCGGCCGGGGCCTGATCCCCGGAGCGCCGCAGCGCTGGCTACAGGAATGGATTCATGACGAATACGCCGAGACTTCGGGTCTGATGATCGACGTTCACGACCCGATTTATGGTGATATGACGCAACCCGGCCCAGTGGTCTGGATGGAAGAGAGCGGCGAAGAGGCATTGCAGCCGGAGCCCCGTCAATGGGTCGATTTCGACGAAGCGCTGAAAATATTGAAGAAACACCGCACCGAGATCCCAGACCCTTCTGAAGAAACCGCGAAAGTAGGGTGGTTAACCGGCGTACGGGTTCTGGACCTATGCAATGTGATCGCGGGCCCACATTCGGCCAGTTATCTGGCGCGGTTCGGGGCCGAGGTGATCAAGCTCGACCCCTCCGTGCCGATGTATGACAGTTGGAACACCGTCATCTATGGCATGTCCCAGATGCGCGGCAAGCGCTCCATTCTAGCAGATATCACCTCTCATCACGGACGCCGGGTTTTCGAGGATCTTGTTAAATCCGTCGACGTTATCGTTTGGAACGCACCGGACAATCAGATCAAGAAAATGGGTCTTGATGCTGACAACCTGCGCAAACTCAACCCGGATGCGTTGTTCTGCAAACTCGATTGTTTCAGCGGCGTGCGCCGGGGCACGCGTACTGACTACATCGGCTACGATGACTTGGTTCAGGCGACAACCGGTATCATGCTGCGCTTTGGTGGTGCTATGGACCGACCAGAGGAACACGCCCATGTGGGCACGATCGACGTTATGTGCGGATTTGGTGGCGCACTTGGAGTGGCCGCAGCACTCTATCAGAAATACCGCTTCGGTCGGATTGGGCGCGGTCGCACCTCGCTCAATGCTAATAGCGGTCTTCTGCAAATCCCCTTTGCTTTTGATTACAAGGGGCGAGGGCTTTTCGACGAACCGTCGGGCCCCGAGGCAAATGGCTATGATGCTCTGACACGGTTCTATAGTACCGCGTCGGGGCGCTATGTGCTGCTCAGTGCCTACGAAGCCGATCTGCCGCGGTTCCGAAAAGTCGAGGGCCTAGAGGAACTGCCTGATCTGCCAGAAGAAGACCGTGCTGCCTATCTTGCGACTGCATTCCAAACCCTTCCTGCGTCGGATTGGGTGGAAAAACTGCAATCGGCTGATATCGGCGTGGCAATCTGCGAAAATCTCGACGCCTTGCGCGCGAGGAATTCACGCGAGGCGGATGGTACACCGGGCACTGAAAATGGCAGCTACTCTTTCTCGATTTACCCCGACCACCCCAGCGGTCATGAGGTAACACAACTTGACCCCTACGCAGTGCGCCCAACCCGTGCAAAGGTATTTGCAGTCGAGCCATCCGAGAAGTTTGGCACTTCAACCCGCATGATCCTCGGTGAACTCGGTTATGTGGAGGAGGCCATCGAAGTGATGATCAAATCTGGCGATGTTGCAGAGTCGTGGAGTACGGAATATTTGCCGAGCTAAACGAATGGCAAGGTCGCTTGTGGCAGGGCACAGGGGCAAGCTTGCTTTTTGCGATTGGCGGCTCTGGGATGACATAGAGTACAGCTAATTTTGCGACCGTTGCAGCGCGCATTTCTTCCGAAAGAGTTTCGCAAGCGATAGAGCCGCGCAATGCCCAGGAAAACAAGAAACTTAGTTTGCAGGTCGTTGATCAAGGAGCTTGACTGCTTCAATCACATCGATCGTAGTCTCACCTCCAGCAATCCCATCCAAAGCAGTGCGAACATCAGATATCGCCCTATGCGCCTGTCCAAATAGTTTGCATTGTTTTGCGAAATCTACGGACGTTCGAAGTTCAAGCATCTTTGCTTTCTGTTCTCTTGCAGTAGCTAGTGCCCCACGAAATTCTTTTTCTGCCAATTCATTGTCGCAACGTGCCAGCGCGTAGACTCGATCCGTTTCAGATCGGGCCCATCCTTCATTTGTGTACTGCTGTTGTTCACGAGCCTGAGCCAGAAAATTTAGGGCCCTATCTCGGTCACCTATGTTCCAAGTGAGTTCCGCCAACAGTGTCAGAAAGAATGGTTTGTAGTTTCCCGCACCACTCTCCCACCACGCTATCGACGCTTCGTGTAACGCATCGATCGATTCTTGGTTTGGCGAAACATGGGCTTTAACCCAGCTTCGCCACAAGGTCGCAGTCAAAGACATGAATGTGAATGAGTGCTTGGCTGAAAGCTCGTCAAGCTGCTTTGCGATCTCCAGCACTATGTCGGGTTCTCGGCGCAGCAGATGAAGCATGCACAGATAGGTTAGAGACTGTGCGATGCTATGAGCATGCTCCAGCTCTTTTGCACCCGAAACCGCCAGCATTTGCACCTCAAGTGCTTTGTCTGGGTCCCCGCGCATCCACATTGCCAAGCTTAGGAAACACGACGTAATCGCCGCATGGTCGGATCCATAGATGTAAGCCAGATGTGCATCACGTTCCCGGCTGTAGAGTTCGAGTGCTTTGCTTAAATGATCGTATGCGGGCTCCAGATCACCAATATGAAACAGAACTGCGCCCATTGCGCGATGCGCCACCATCTGATGCTGCGTCTCACGAGTCGAGGTCGACAGATCCAGCAATTGCGCCGCGACGTTCCTGGCCAAATCATACTCGGCGCGCACCAAATGGAAGGAATACAAACCATTCAGAACTGGAAATAGCTGCTCTGTTTCTTCAACGCGTTCACACAAGTCGCGTATTCTTTCGTAAACAGAACCGGTTTCGTCGGCGGCTATTCCGGCGGTCGTTCGTAAGACACCGGCCTTGAGAACCTGAACCTCAATTTCCTTGCGGTCCCGCTCGATACTTTGATCCATTTCGCCAAGCTGCTCAATCGCCAGGGACAATTGCGTGCCTGCTTCAATGTTAGCAGACCGCTGGACTGCTCGCTGACCTGCAAGATAACGATAGTCCACAGCCTCCTTACACATGCCTGCCATGGTGTAGTGATGAGCCAGAATTTCCGGGCTTGCATCACCCGTATGAGCCGACTTTTCTTTCAAATATTGCGCGACACGAGAGTGTAGAACCCGACGTTCCCGCTTTAGAAGGCTGTTGTAAGCGGTGTCACGAATAAGGGCGTGACAGTAGCTGAAGGTTTCAAAACCTTCTGAACGAGACGCTGTTACTATGCCAGCCTCAACCAAAAGTTCCAGTCCTGCGCGCAACGCACCATCGCCTACGTTCGCCACTTTTGAGATCAATTGAAAAGTAAACTGAGGGCCTATTACAGCGCCAATCTGGGCGACCTCTTTGGCAGAGCTCAGGCGATCAAGGCGTGCCATCAATGCATCATGTAACGTACTGGGCACCGAGTTTGCCGGCGATGCCCCGCCCATCGTGTAGGTGTCCCTTCCCCTGGTCAGGACGCCAGATTCAAGGAGATCTTTCGTCACCTCCTCAACGTATAGCGGCACGCCGTTGGATCTTGCCGCGACCACGTCATACATCTCTTCAGCGACCATCTCGCCTTTGGCGACTTCGTCAACAATGCTCTTTACCTGTCGAAAGTTTAGCTGCTTCAAATCAACCTTCGTAAGGTTGGATTGCAGTGTCCAACCTGGATCGAACTCGGGCCGGAAGGTCATGACGACCAGCACCGGAAGGTTGCGAATTCGATCCACCATCCGATCAAGCAGCAATTTGGTTGTTGGATCAATCCAGTGGGCATCTTCCAAAAGGAAGAGAACTGGAGGACCGTCAGCCTCTGACGCAAGATTGTCCAGCAACAATTCCAGCGACTGTTCCATGATCTGCTGCGGTGTTAGATCTATAGGCCCCAAATGATCTTCAAACGGAACAGACAATAGGGATCCTGCCAACTTCAAAGCATCGTCCGATTGATCGCTCAACACGCCGCGGATTTTTTCAAGCTTAACGTGATTTGGCTCGTCCGCGCGAAGATCAGCTGCATTCTCAAGTTGGCGAATGATGGGATGCAGGGAAGTCGCAAAATGATATGGAGAACACTGATATCGCATTTGCTTGTGGGGCAAGTCCGAGATGTTCTGCCGAAATTCTTCTACCAGACGCGACTTGCCAATTCCCGGCTCACCTGACACCAACACAACCTGACCTTGGCGATCACCGGCCAAAGCCCAATTGTCGTTCAGCGCCTCCAATTCCGCGGTGCGACCGACCAAGGGCTTGAGCAAAATATTGTCGATCGCCATAAATCGGCTGACTGTTTCCCGCTCCCCGGTTACTTGCCAGGCTTCGACTTCCTTAGCAAAACCCTTGAGTTTAAACGCACCGCGCAGAACGTATTTAAAAGCATCACCCGCCAGCTGATGAGTGGTTG
This sequence comes from Ruegeria lacuscaerulensis, assembly GCF_013034745.1. Lineage (NCBI taxonomy): Bacteria > Pseudomonadati > Pseudomonadota > Alphaproteobacteria > Rhodobacterales > Roseobacteraceae > Ruegeria > Ruegeria lacuscaerulensis. Next base: position 90,442 of record NZ_WQGP01000008.1, read on the forward strand.
GGGCGATGATCATCGTACCCGGATCCGCCATCGCTTGAAGACGCGCGGCCAGATTGGGTGCCTCACCCATCGCCGTTCCGTCTTCAAACATCTTTTCGCCGCGCAGATCGCCGACCACAACCAACCCGGTTGCTATCCCAATCCGAACGTTGAGTTTCGCGTGGGTGCGAACATCTGGCATCTCATCAATGATGCGCAGACCGGCACGAATAGCGCGCTCCGGGTCGTCTTCATGGGCGTGGGGAAACCCAAAGAAAACCATAATCCCGTCGCCATAGTAGCTGGCAATATGGCCATCATACGCTGCAACAGCCGCAGCACAGGTTTCCTTGAAAAGTCGAAGAACATCAGCCAAGTCTTCCGGATCGACGCTTTGCGCTATTTCCGTTGAACCGACAAGATCGATAAACATTACAGTAAGTTGTCGCCGCTCAGCCACGATCTCGGCGCCGTTGCTATTGCTGGGCGGGCGCTGCCCCATTTCCATGCTGGCGCGAACGGCTTTCAGAAAACGCCTTCTCGGCCCCAGCGGAAGTCCGATTGTTACAAGGTCTTCGTCAGATAGTTCAGACAGGTCGCAAAGTTCAATTTCATGTTCGGCAAAAGCGGCAGCATACTTGGACAAACCATGTCTATTTAGCCAAGACGCAATTTCTGACATCAATTGGTATTGCTTGCGTTAGGAGCAGGATCTCTGAATGCGTACTGCCAGCAAGCATCTCCTTGTTAACTTAACCCGTCAAATGACCGGTGGCCCATTTGTCCAACAGTATGATCAGTTTCTTGTTTAATGAAGACTACCGTTTTGTAAGAGGTCAAGGGCTTCATTGGCTCTCTTGACGTGTTACTGGATGCAAAGTCGGATTCAAGCGAACCGGTTCAACTGTTCCCAATGTGGTCGATGATTTGGAACTCTACCTATGCCATCGCACCGACGAAAGAACTCTTCTCCCATAAACTGCAGCCATTTACGGTCGTTTGTCATGTAATGTCGTGCTGCGATTGACGTTTAATCACGTGAGAGTCGATTCTCAGATAAACTCCAAATTGTCAGTAGGAAGCTTTCTCGGGCGTCAAGAACGAGATGACCGTCCAGTCTGTTTTAAGGAAATCGACCAGCAGCGTTCCAACCATATAGATTGGTAGGATAAAGACCTTATTTTATTGGCAAACTGTCATTTGAACGATGTTAGGAAAGGGGTCTTTGGCCTGTCTCATTTCTAGCACCGGCACAACGAAACAAGAATCTTTCCGAAGAACAAAATCAATATGATATAAAGAAATGCGAATATTAGTCCGATGCGACGTAAATCACCAACGCTACCGGGTAAAAATTGATTTGGGAGGTCACAATGTTTCGTATGCTTCTAAGCTTAACAGCTCTAGGATTGACGCCGGTTAGTGCCTTCGCCGATGCTGTCCCAAGTGAAGAGGCTGCCGAGGGCTTGTTCTCGGAGCAACCCTATTCTCCATATGCCAACAGATCCTTCCCGGAACGCCCCTTGTGGGGGGACACTCACCTTCACACGGGACTTTCATTGGACGCCGGAGCCTTTGGAAACACTCTGCTGCCGGACGAAGCCTGGCGCTTTGCCAAAGGTGAGCAAGTCATTTCTTCGACGGGCCAGCCTGTCAGACTGGCCCGGCCTTTGGATTGGATGGTTCTTACGGACCACACAGACTTGATGGGATTCGCTCCTGATCTGCAGGCAGGCAAACCCGGTGTTCTCGCCGATCCAAAAGGATTGGAGTGGTACAAAGGTTACAAAGCGGGTGGAGAAGAAGCTGGCAAGGCTGCATTCGACATTATTACCAACTTCTCACAGATGACTCTGCCGGAAGTTTTGCTTGAATCATACAGCCCGGGCGCTGATGCTTTTGCCTTTACTTGGGAAAATATCGTTCTGGCGGCTGAACGACACAACGACCCTGGCAATTTCACCGCTTTCATTGGGTTCGAGTGGACGTCGGTTCCGAAAGGCTTCAACCTGCACCGGAACGTTATGCTGCGCGATGGGCCTATCAGGGCGCTTCAAATGGTACCTCCGGTCACGCAACCCCCTTATGGTGATACAGATCCAAAGGCGCTTTATGCTTGGCTTGAAGAGTATCAGCAGAAAACAGGCGGGCGCGCGGTTGCATTCGCTCATAATGGCAACTTGTCAAATGGATGGATGTTCCCAACCGAAGACACCTATCACGGTGGAAAGGTTGACGAAGAATACGTCGCTGCCCGCGCTAAATGGGAGCCGCATTATGAGGTCACTCAGATCAAGGGCGACGGCGAAGCGCATCCCTTCCTGAGCCCTGATGATGAATTTGCGGATTACGAAAACTGGGATGTCGGCAATCTTGATATCTCTGAACTTAAAACCGACGACATGCTGGCTGGTGAATACGCCCGCGAGGCATTGAAGCGCGGCTTGATGTTGGAAGAAAAGTTCGGCGTGAACCCCTATAAGTTCGGCATGGGCGGCGCGACGGACAGCCATACATCTCTGGCGACAGCCGAAGAAGATAACTTCTTCGGAAAATCCGTCAGCGTTGAGCCTTCGGCCACAAGGATCAAGCATCCTTTCATAGCCAATGATCTTGGCGAAATTCCCGGCGACCTCCTCGTCGCGTCCGGCTACACGGCCGTTTGGGCGACTGAAAATACGCGCGCGGCGATTTTCGATGCATTCAAGCGGCGCGAAACCTACGCGACCACGGGGCCACGGATTGGTCTGCGCTTCTTTGGTGGATGGGATTTCAATGACGCCGATGTTGAAACCCGCTTCATTGCAAATGTTGGCTACACGAAGGGCGTTCCAATGGGTTCCGACATGCGCCCTAATGAGGGCGACGGAGCACCCTCATTCCTGATCGCTGCATTACGCGACCCGGTTGGGGCCAATCTGGATCGTGTGCAGGTGATTAAGGGATGGCTGGACTCCGAAGGTGCTTTGCAGGAGAAGGTCTACGATGTGGCATGGTCGGACGATCGAGTTGCTGATCAAAACGGCAAAATCCCTGCGGTTGGCAACACGGTGGATACCGAAACCGCAAGTTGGACCAACACAATCGGGACCGCCGAACTTGTAACCGTTTGGTCTGATCCTGATTTCGATCCAAATGCGCGCGCATTCTACTACGTACGTGCGCTCGAAATCCCGACGCCACGTTGGATACTGTACGACAAATTGAGGTTTGGTGCCGAGCTACCAGAGGATGCCGTGCTTACGCATCAGGAACGCGCGTACTCTTCGCCGATTTGGTATACACCGGCAGAGTGACGTTTCTTCGCACGCGTTTGAAGAATGAGGCAGCAACCTTTGCCGCGTTGCTCTCACCTGAGCTGCAAAACGTCGTGGGCTACGATTCCTTGGAAAATTTAACTGACTGAAGCCAGCATAAAACATATCGCCGGATGGCGTTTCACGCAGGAGCCTTCATGCGAATAGTGAAAGAACCTCTATTCCATTTCTTCTTGATCGGAGCCGCCATATTCATTTGGTTTCACATTGTTTCTCCGAATGACGAGTTGATCGCAGATCCAGAGGCCATAGCAATAAGCGAAAGCGATGCCGCGCGGTTAGCTGAACAGTTCGCAGCCAGGTGGAAACGTCGGCCCAGCAATGCCGAGCTTCAGGCTTTGGTCGATGCATCCATCCGCGAAGAGGTTCTGGTTAGGGAAGCGAGAAAGCTTGGTCTGGATCGCGGGGATAGTGTGATCAGATCGCGCCTGAGCCAAAAGATGGATTTTTTGACCGAAGCCATGGCCACGTCAGTTGTACCTGCAGACAAAGATCTAGAAGTTTTCCTCCAGCAAAATGCGGACCGCTACGCGACACCAAAAAAGATTGCCTTCACTCAGGTTTTTCTTGGTGAAAAGCCAAGTGACGCCGACATCGAAAGGGCATTGTCCGCGTTGCGAGCGGAACAAGAGGTATCCGACTTGGACCGCGCGACATTGCTGCCTGCGTCGATGCCGCTGACCGCGACGCGGGTCATCGACTCCGTCTTCGGAACCGGGTTCTCCGATGGTTTAGTCAATCTCGAAGAAGGTCGATGGGTGGGGCCAATCCAATCAGGCTACGGGGTCCACCTGGTACAGCTGCTGAAGATCGAGCCAAGCCGGATACCTCCATTGCCAGATATCTACGATGAAGTGCTGCGGGATTGGCGCCGCGTCATGAGCGAAGATCTGGCGCAAGCGCAATATGAGGCTCTTGCCGACAATTATAAGATCATAGCACCCGATTTCACAGGTCAGGCCAAATGAAATTCATACTTGGCCTATTGTATGCTCTGCTGTTTGCCTGGTCTGCCGGCAATGCAGCCGCACATGCGCTTGATCCGGGATATCTAGAAATTCGTCAAATCTCACCGGATGCCTGGAGTGTTCATTGGCGTAAGCCAGACGTGAACGGTCAGCCAATGGCGATCGACGTGGTGCTACCGGATAGCTGTACACCTGCCAGCGGGCCTGATCCAATGTCCGATGGGCGAGCATGGGTTTCTAGCTGGATTGTGGAGTGCCGCGCGGATGTCGCGGGTCAATCCATTACAATCGAAGGGCTGGAGACCCAAAAAAACGATGTATTGTTCCGCTGGCATCCCCTTCAGGCCGAGTCTGCTACACTCCGTTTCACCTCAGATATTACCGTCCAGAGAATACCCTCTGAACAGACAGCATGGTCTGTTTTCATCGCGTATTTTCAGTTGGGTTTTGAACATATTCTGGAAGGCTGGGACCATCTGTTATTTGTCTTCGCGCTGTTTATTCTAGTCCGCGATCCCTGGAGGCTGGTGGGAGCCGTAACAGCCTTTACGCTTGCCCATTCGATTACACTGGCATTGGCAACACTCGGAGTTTTAAATGTTCCCGGGCCACCGGTCGAAGCCGTTATCGCGCTTTCCATCGTTTTTTTGGCGATGGAGATTGTAAAGGGCGGCGAAGGTCGGTTCCGACTTTCAAAACAGAAACCCTGGATCGTATGTTTCGGGTTTGGGCTTTTGCATGGGCTTGGATTTGCAGGCGCTTTGGCCGAGATAGGGCTTCCCTCTAACGACATTCCTGAAGCCTTGCTTGCATTCAACCTTGGCGTCGAGGCCGGACAACTAAGTTTTGTCGGGGCTTTGGCTGTTCTGGTTTTGGTTTGGCGGTTCACAGCACTTCCGATCAGCCAAACCGCAACGCTTGTTACCGCTTATGGCATTGGTTCAGTGTCGATGTATTGGCTCATTGAACGAGTTGGTGGTTTTTAGATCGTGATGATGTTCCAAAGTTCGCTGTACCAGTATCGTTCGTTAGATTCTGTGTTCGAGAGGACAATGCCGTTCTAAGTGCGAAGATGAAGTTGCGCCGCGGCTGCTTGATTGGAGTTGTGGGAAGCTAATGGGATAAAGAGTTGTGAGAGACAAATTCGGCTAGAACCGCTTTGCTCCCATTTTTCCAGATCTCGTTTAACCACCGAGCAAAAGCAGCCACAAACTGCGTGTCATGGTCAAAATCGCCACAATACAGGTCCTGTTCAAGCCAAAGTCCGGGATCAGTTTTGGCCGCCAACGCCGTTTTTCTCAGATTTTCCCAAACAGGATCGTTAGGGGCGATTTCTGAGCCATCCTCGCGAACCCCTGCGCACATTCTGCACCAAAAAGCTTCTGCTAGAGCAAGCCCGTTTATGGAAGAGCGCGAAGCAATTGCATCGCGTATCGAGGGCAGCACAAACCCAGGGTGTCGCGCTGATCCGTCGAACGCGACCCGGCGCGTTGTGTCGTGAATTGCAGTGTTCTCAAACCGACGTTCAACCAACCCAAGGTACTCTTGCGGGGTCGTTCCAGGAACAGCGTCAACATGGGGTAGAATTTCTTCGATTTGGACTTTTTCAAAAAAAGCCAATATGTCAGGGTCTTGCATACAAGCAGAAATTGTCGGGACGTTTAGTATCTCTCCAACATTGGCGAGCAGTTGGTGGCCTCCGTTCAATATGCGCAGCTTCTGTGCCTCATATCCGTGAACATCCTCGGTTAAGGTGGCTCCAACTTGTTCAAGTGATGGTCGTCCGGCACAGAAGTTATCCTCGATGACCCATTGGCGAAAGTTCTCGTGTGAAACCGGGGCGCGGTCATCAATACCAAGTGCGTTGCATTGTGAAATCACCTGATCACTCGTTGCTGGCACGATGCAATCCACCATCGAATTGGGAAATGCGCCGTTCCGGTCGATCCAATCGGCAAGATCAGGGTCCGACAGGCGCGCTAACCCAACGATACAGTTTCGAAGGATAGTGCCGTTGCCCTGCAGGTTATCACAGCTTAGCGCGGTGAAGGGGGTCAAGCCATTTGCACGACGTATCCCGAGCGCTGCAACAATGGCGCCGAAAGCGGTGCGGGGGTGATTTGGGTTTGCCGCATCGTGGAGAATATCATCGTGATCCGTGTCGAAAGCGCCGGTGTTGGCATCCAGAAAATAGCCGCCCTCAGTTACAGTTAAAGATACAATTCGGATAGACGGATCAGCCATCCCGCGGATCAATGCAGCGTTGCCAGCCTCAATCGGTAGATAGTCGATCATCGGGCCTATGACCTCTGCGGATATTCCTTGTGGATCCAGCTCAATCAACGTGGTCAGGCAATCTTGCGCCAGCAACTTCTGGCGCATCCCGGCGTCATAACTGCGTACTCCTGCTCCTATAATGGCCCAATCGCGGGCCTGGTCCTGCTGCATAAGCTTATGAATGTACCAAGCCTGATGAGCGCGGTGGAAATTTCCAAGGCCGATGTGAACGATACCGGGCGTCAAGTCCGAGGGTTGATAAGCAGGGGTTCTGACGGTTGCTGGCAAGTCTGCCAGCCTGTCTCGCCGCAGCTGGATCGGAGGGGTTGCGTGTGCCACAGGGTTCATCAGCTCATCCAATTTCCGCCATCGACATTATAGGTTTGTGCAACGATGTATTTTGCCTCGTCAGAGGCGAGAAACACGGCCATGCCGGTCAGGTCTTCGGCCCGGCCCATGCGACCATAGGGTACGCCAGCGGCCACTTCGCGTTTCTTCTGTCCGAGGGGTTTTCCTTCGTGTCTGGCAAAGAACGCATCTACACCGTCCCAGTGTTCGCCATCCACCACACCCGGAGCTATCGCGTTTACATTTATCCCATGTGGGATCAGGTTCAGGCCTGCAGACTGGGTCAAGGATATGATCGCGGCCTTGCTGGCGCAGTACACGGCAACCAGAGACTCTCCACGCCGCCCAGCTTGCGATGCCATGTTGATGATCCGACCTTTAGTACCATGGGCGATCATATGGCGGGCGACGGCCTGCATGGTGAACAAGGCACCGGCAACGTTGATGTCGAAGACACGCTCATAGTCGGCACGATCAATTTCAACAATCGGAGCGGCAGTGAAGATCGCTGCGTTGTTGATCAATATGTCGATCGGCCCGAAATGTGCCGTCGTGCGGGCGATGGCGTTGTCGATGCTCGGCTGGTTTGTCACGTCCATTTCCACGGCAAGAGCAGATGCGCCGATCTCAGTCGCGGCTTGTTGCGCGCGCTGGATGCCGATATCGGCTATGGCGACACGGGCTCCCTCCGCAACATAGGCCTTTGCAAAGGCCAGCCCTATGCCGCGCGCGGCCCCAGTAATCAGGGCGGTTTTACCAGCCAGACGTGTCATCCGATCCGCAAGCCTTTCGCGTCGAACCGGTGGATCACATCAGCGCGCGGTGTCAGGTGAACGCGGTCGCCATGGCGGAAACCCACCTCGCCATCCGCGCGGACAGTGATTGTGTCGGCCAGCCCGGTTTCGTGGACATGGAAAAATGTATCCGAGCCCAGATGTTCAGAAACGCTCACCACCCCGGACCAGTCTCCTTCGGTGTCTGAGACTGTGATATGTTCAGGCCTTATTCCGATGGTCTGGGCACCGTATTTCGCGGCCTCTTCTCCCTCGATGAAGTTCATTTTGGGGGAGCCAATGAAACCCGCAACGAACAGGTTTCGAGGTGTCCGGTATAATTCCAGCGGACTGCCGACCTGTTCGATTACTCCGGCCTGAAGGACGACGATCTTGTCGGCCATCGTCATGGCTTCGACCTGATCATGGGTCACGTAGATCATTGTGGTCGCGAGGCGTTCGTGTAATTCGCTGATCTCTAGCCGCATGCCGACCCGCAGCGCCGCGTCGAGGTTCGACAAAGGTTCATCGAACAGAAATGCCGCTGGTTCGCGCACAATCGCGCGCCCGATGGCAACCCGCTGGCGTTGGCCGCCCGATAGTTGTCCTGGACGGCGGTCCAGATAATCGGTCAGGTTCAGGACGCTTGCCGCGCCTTCGACGCGCTTGTCGATCTCGGCCTGATCCAGTTTCGCCATACGAAGGGGAAAGGCGATGTTCTTTCGCACGGTCATATGGGGATACAGAGCATAGGACTGAAACACCATCGCCAGCCCTCGTTTCGCGGGCGGGACATCGGTGGCGTCCGCGCCGTCAATGTCGATAGAGCCCGAGGTGATATCTTCCAATCCAGCGATCAGACGCAAAAGGGTGGATTTACCGCAGCCCGAGGGGCCGACGAAGACGGTGAACTCGCCATCTTCGATGGTCAGGTCCAGCGGCGGAATGACCTGCACATCGCCAAAGCTTTTGGTCACGGACTTGAGTTGAATACGTCCCATGTGTCGTGTTCCTTATTTCACAGCGCCGAAGGTCAGGCCGCGGACAAGTTGTTTTTGGCTAAACCAGCCAAGGATCAGAATTGGAGCGATGGCCATGGTCGAGGCAGCGCTAAGCTTGGCAAAGAACAGGCCCTCGGGGCTGGAATAGCTGGCGATGAAGGCCGTCAGCGGGGCCGCGTCGACAGCGGTCAGGTTGAGGGTCCAGAATGCCTCGTTCCAGGCCAGGATGAAGTTCAGCAAAACGGTTGAGGCGATGCCCGGAATGGCCATAGGGGTCAGGACGTAGAGGATTTCCTCTTTCAACGTCGCCCCGTCCATCCGCGCGGCTTCCAGAATTTCGCCGGGGATTTCGCGGAAGTAGGTGTATAGCATCCAGACGATGATGGGTAGGTTGATCAGCATCAGGACAACCACCAGCCCTCCGCGTGTGTCCAGCAGGCCCAGACGGATAAACAGCAGGTAAATCGGATAGAGCACGCCAACGGCAGGTAACATCTTGGTGGACAGCATCCACAGCAGAATGTCCTTGGTGCGCTTGGACGGCACAAAGGCCATTGCCCATGCGGCGGGCACCGCGATGATGACACCCAGAACAGTCGAGCCACCGGCGATAATGACCGAATTCCACAAGAACCGCATATAGTCCGAGCGTTCCTGCACTATGGCGTAGTTTTCCAACGTCCAGTTGAAGTTCAAAAACAGAGGTGGGCTGGCGATCGCTTGTGCCTCGGTCTTGAAGCTAGTCAGGATGGTCCAGAGGATCGGGAAAAAGATCAGCAAGCCAACGGCCCAAGCGAGGGCGGTATTCAGAGATTTGCGGCGAGTTGTGACAGCGCGGGCCATGGTCTTACCTCCTCACGCGTCCAGGTTCTTGCCGACGATGCGCATCAGGAAGATCGCAACGATATTGGCTAAGATGATTGCGTAGACACCTCCGGCTGATCCAAGGCCAACATTCTGGCTTTCCAGCACCCGCTGGAAGATCAGGTAGGTGAGTGTACGGGTGCCGAACGCGCCGCCGGTGGTCACGAAGATCTCGGCGAAGATCGACAAAAGAAAGATTGTCTGGATCAGGATTACAATGGTGATCGCGCGGCTCAGATGCGGCAGAATGATGTGGTAGAAGCGCTTCAGAACGGGGGCACCATCCATCTCGGCCGCTTCCAGCTGTTCACTATCCAGCGATTGGATCGCAGTCAGCAGGATGAGCGTCGCAAAGGGCAGCCACTGCCAAGACACGATCATGATAATCGAGGTCATCGAAGCCTCGGACAACCATGAGATCGGCTCGGCCCCAAAAAAGCGCCACAGATGCGCCAGAAGACCGTTGACCGGGTCCATGAACATGTTCTTCCAAACCAGCGCAGACACGGTGGGCATGACAAAGAAGGGCGCGATCACGAGGATGCGGACAACCCCTTGGCCCCACATCGGTTGATCCAGAAGCATCGCCAAGAGGATGCCCAGAATGACAGTGATGACTAGGACCCCTCCGACAATCACAAGCGTTGCCTGTACGGCCGGCCAGAATGAGCTGGATGAAACAAATCGAACATAGTTGTCGAACCCGACCCAGCCCAGATCCCCACCGCGCAGCGGCAGATATTTCTTGAAGGAAAAATACAGCGTCATCGTCAGCGGCACGAGCATCCAGCCAAGAAGCAGGACCACTGCAGGTGCCATCATCAGGCGAGCAACGGATCGGGAATGTTGAGTAGCCATAACGCAAACCCTCTCTGTTCAGGCGTAACCCAGCCTGCGAGAAAAACGCGAGTTGTGGAAGGGGGGGAGCGGGGGGCAGATTACTGCCCGCCCGCGGGGAGAAAACCTCAGTACCCTGCGGCTTCCATTTCTTCGGCGGTGAAGGCCTGCGCTTTGGCAAGGGCTTCTTCAACCGTTTGCTGTCCGGCATAGACAGCCGAGAACTCTTGGCTGACCTGGGTCGCGATGCCTGCAAATTCCGGGATGGCAGCGAACTGGATGCCAACATACGGAACCGGCTTGACCGTGGGGTTGTTCGGATCAGCGGACAGGATCGAGTCCAGCGTCATCTTGGCAAAGGGAACCTTCTGGTATTCCGGGTTCTCATACAAAGAGGTGCGCGCACCAGGCGGAACATTCGCCCAACCTTCGTTTTCGGCAACCAGCTCAATATAGTCTTTCGACGTAGCCCATTCGATGAACTGTTTGGCCGCGTCTTCCTGCTGTGTACCAGCCGGAATGGCCAGTGCCCACGCCCAAAGCCAATTGGAGCGTTTCCCCAGTCCGGTATCGGGGGCCAGTGCAAATCCAACGCTATCCGCCACGGTCGAGTCAGTGGGGTTGGTCACAAATGACGCCGCAACGGTGGCGTCGATCCACATGCCGCATTTGCCCTGCTGGAACAGCGACAAGTTCTCGTTAAAGCCGTTGGTGGCATAGCCTGCAGGGCCAGATTCCGACATCATTTCAACGTAGAAGTTCAGCGTATCGGCCCATTCTGGCTGGTCGAACTGAGGCTTCCAGTCTTCGTCAAACCAGCGCGCGCCGAATGAGTTGGACATCGCAGTGATGAACGCGCCGCCTTCACCCCAACCGGCTTTGCCGCGCAGGCAGATACCGTTAATGTCAGCGTCACGGTCGGTCATGGCCGCCGCGGCCTCTTTGATGAATTGCCAGCTTGGCGCTTCGGGCATTTCCATGCCTGCTTTTTCCATCAGGTCGGTGCGATACATGATCATCGAGCTTTCGCCATAGAACGGTGCCGCATAGAGCGTTCCTTCATGGCTCAGACCACCCGACATCGCGGGCAGGATGTCACCGACATCATAGTCTTCGGACAGACCATCCAGCGGAACCAGCCAGCCGTTCGCACCCCAGATCGGGGTCTCGTACATACCGATCGTCATGATGTCGAACTGACCACCCTTGGTGGTGATGTCGGTGGTCACGCGCTGGCGCAAAACATTCTCTTCCAGCGTCACCCATTCGACTTCAACGCCCGTCGCTTCGGTGAATTTGTCGGTATAACCCTGCATCCGGATCATGTCGCCGTTGTTCACGGTTGCGATCGTTATGGATTGTGCGTGGGCCGCTGCCGTTGCGACGAATGTTAGCGCAGTCGCCGCACGAAGTGCGTGTTTCAAGTACATCCCTGTCCTCCCTGAGCTTGGATGCTGTGCAGAGAGCCTAGTTCAGGATTTGTCGCGCCGTCAATAAAAACTTTACGCGCGTTAATTTTAGATCGTCATGCAGATTCCCTCAGCACCAATCGCGCAGGGAAGAGAGTTTCTGTTCGGCTCTCGAATTTCCCACCGTTTTCAATGAGTTCGAAAAGTGTTTCAACACTTCGCGCGGCCACATTGTCATAGTCATGCGCGGCGGTCGTCAGTGACGGGCAGGTGAATTTTGCAAACGGATGATCGTCGTTCGACGCCACCCGCAGTGTACAATCGTCTTTCCTGCCAACGCGAATCCCCTGTTCGAAACACGCCGCCAGAAAGCCGATGGCCAATCGGTCATTGCTACACAGAACTGAATCCGTGCGCAGCTTGCGTTCATCCAAAGCCTTGAGCGCACCCTTTCGGCCAATCTCTTCAAAGGCCCAACCTGTGCCTTCGATTTTGATCACATGCGGCTCAAAACCCAGCCGATCCATTACGTCGACATAAGCCTTGCGTCGCTTGTTGGCATTGGGGTTCGCAGGTGTCCGCATTTCGAAAAACGAAGGCGGCTCGCCGGTGCGAGTCATGTATTCTACGGTCTGGGACACAAAGCTGAAATTATCGGACCCGATAAACGCTGCGCCCAATCCATCGAGGTTACTGTCGAACAGAACCGTTGGCACACTGGCGCAGAATTTCTCAATAGCGGACTTGTCTGAGATACGTCCCAAAGGCGCCAACAAAACGCCCGCGGGTTTCAAGGATTGTAAGCCGTCCAGGATTTCGTTTTCCAGTTTTTGTTCGCCATGAGAGCTAAACAGAAACGGGCGGTACCCGGCTGCGATACAGCTTTGTTCTAGATACCGCGCGATTTCAGCGAAAAACGGATCGGCCAGGTAGGGCACGACGATGCCGATATTCTTGGTCAGCTTGCGGTTCTGGTTCACAGCATAGATGTTCGGGCGGTAGTCGAACTGTTCCAGCGCTTCTTCTATGCGTGCCCGTGTAGTTGGGCGAACGCTGTCTGGGTCGTGAAAGTACTTGGACACCGTGGGGCGCGAGATCCCGCTGAGGGCTGCGAACTCTTCCATATTCTTTATCTTGGTCATGCCAGTCTGCCTGCGTATCTCAGCCGCCTTGATCTTATCCTATTTTTACATATTCTTTGCGCGCGCTAAAAAGATCAATAGCAAGACAAGTTCCGGACTTTTGTGCAGGTAAGGGGTTTGAATGTATCTCGGGATCGATATCGGTACGTCAGCGGTCAAGCTTGTCTGCGCGGATTCCAGTCGAATTCTTTCAACGTCTTCGGTGAGTATAAAGACTTCCTCTCCTAAACCCGGTTGGTCAGAGCAGCACCCGGATCTTTGGTGGCAGGCGACACGCGACGCCTTAGGCCAAATTTCTGGGCAAGTTACGCTGTCGGAGGTGAAGTGCATCGGGTTGTCAGGTCAGATGCACGGGGCCGTTTTGCTGAGCCGCGATCTGCGCCCAATCCGCCCGGCAATCCTGTGGAATGACAGCAGGGCGGCGCGGGAATGCGACGATCTGCGACAGGCCTTGCCGCAGATTGGTCAAATCGCTGGGGTCCTTCCTTTGCCGGGCTTCACCGCGCCCAAGACTACATGGCTAAAACAGCATGAGCCAAAGCACTATGCCCAACTGGCCCACATCCTGCTCCCCAAGGACTACATCGGTTTACGGCTGCATGGTGAATTGGGAACTGATACATCCGATGCTGCCGGGACAATGTGGCTCGATCAGACGTCGCGTGGCTGGCACGCCGGTATCGCCGAAGCCACAGATGTAGCTTTGGATTGGCTGCCGCAGGTATACGATGGTCATAGTGTCGTCGGGTCTGTGACACCACAAGCGGCGACTGAGACCGGCTTGAAACCCGGCACGCCAGTCGTTGCCGGAGGTGGAGATGCAGCAACCGGGGCGGTGTCTTTGGGCGCCACCGAACCGGGCCGGGGATTTGTCTCTTTGGGGACTTCTGGACAGCTGTTTGTGGCAGATCGAAGCTACAAGCCAAACCCTGAACGCTATGTGCATGCTTTTGCGCACACACTGTCCGACCGATGGTACCAAATGGCGGCGATGCTGAACGGCGCGCGACCAATTTCCTGGATAGGTGGCCAATTGCGGCTTTCCGAAGCCGAAGTTGTCGCGCTTGCCGAAACGGTCAGCGGGGACCGTGTGCCAATTTTTCTGCCTTATCTGACGGGAGAACGCAGCCCTCACGGCGATCCGCATATCCGAGCCTGTTTCTTTGGCCTGGAGGATTCCACAACGCGCGCAGACATCTGCCGTTCCGTGGTGGAGGCGATTGCTTTCTGCTTTGCCGATGCGGCGCAGAGTTTCGGTGACACTATAGAAGAATTGCCAGAGCTCGCAGCGATAGGAGGAGGCAGCAAATCAGATCTTCTGTTGAGATTGATTGCGACTGTGACCGGAAAGCCAATTGTGCGATCGACCGGAGCTGATGCCGGTCCGGCTTACGGTGCAGCTCGGTTGGCAGCTTGTGGTGATGGGGCTTTGGATACAGCTGATCTTGCGCTTCAGCCACCAACGTCGGACAGGTTCGAGCCCGCAGATATGCCACTATTGTTCGAGCGGTTGGCGCGGTTTCGGAAGCTTTATCAGGCAGTCAGTTTGGCGGAATAGGAGCCGTGTACTGTCACCAAAAACTCGGCTAACTGCCTGCGCTGCGGTGGGCTCGTTGCGATATCATCGAACAAGAAACGCATCAATGCGCAGGTAACTGATGTTCTCATTCCCGACGCGCAACATAGGCATCCAGTTCTTTACAAACGACGCCGTCCAAATAAGGCGCTGCGAAAAAGATCCAATGTAAAACGGTCGCTGAGATAGCGCGCAACTGGTCTGACCCGCCGCATGGGCTGAAGCGCCTCATCGAACCGGTCTACTGATGTCCCGTCCGCATGTCGCGCCATCAACTGGTTTTGTGCGTCCTTGGCGATGAACTTGCCATCGCAGATGGCCAGCCGACCCGTATCCCTGCCTCCGGAATGCAGCACCAGGTTTGGCCCCGAGACGCAAAGGTTGTAGCCGTTTCATAGCCCGATTGCGCGTCAAAAGGACTTCGGGAACACATGGTTAGAAGAGGTTCGCCAAGGCACGTCGAGTTTGCATGCAGGCTGACCGATTGCTGTCGTGATCAAAGCGACCTCGGGGATGCCTGTCATTAGTGTGCTGGATTTTTTTGAGATCGAGTCGGTATATTGCCCATACATCGCAGAGGTTCCGAAGCGGTAGCGCTGAAGATAGGCGATCGCGTCAGGGTCCAGCACTTCCAGCGGTTTCAAACACGCATGCAGCCGGCGCAAGGCGTGTCTGCACTGCTTTCTGGTTCAATACCCGTGTGGCGCGCCTTGATCGTCCCTCTACACGCGGCATGAAACGCCGCCGTCGACGGTAATTTCAGTGCCGGTGATATAGGACGCATCATCACTGGCCAGAAACACGGCGGCGTTGGCCACATCCCACGGGGTGCCCACTCGGCCCAGCGGGATGCGTGCTGCGCGCTGCTTGTCCAGCGCATCCCAGTCAATTGCCTCGGGGTCTTCTGCATTCTGTTCGGTGATATCGCGCGCCATTGGTGTGTCGATAAAGCCCGGCAGAATCGCGTTTGCGCGGATTCCATGTGGTGCCACTTCTGCTGCCAGATTGCGGGTGAAGGAAATGATCGACCCTTTGGTGGCATTATAGCCAATATAGGGCGTGCCCAGATAATGCAGCCCGGCGATCGAGGAAATGTTGGTCACAACTCCCCCCTTGCGATCCACAAAATGAGGCAGAACATGCTTTGTTGGCAGAAAGACCGCCTTCATGTTCACATGCACCAGCATGTCCCAATCCTCGACTGTGCTGTCCATGGCGCCGCCGGTTTTCAGGATTCCGACATTGTTTTGCAAAATGTCGATCTGGCCGAATTCGGACAGGCATTGAGTAATTGATGATTGAACCTGATCTTCCTGCGTGACATCGGCGGCCATCGCAACGGCGCGGCCCCCTTCGGCACGGATCAGTTTGCAGGTTTCCTCAGCCGCGGCCAGATGCAAATCCAGGGCACAGATCCGTGCGCCTTCCTGCGCGAGACGAATGGCGGTGGCTTTGCCGTTGCCCATGCCACCCTTCATGGATCCCGCACCCGTCACCAGGGCGACTTTTCCTTCCAACCGTTTCATCAGTCATCCCTCATTGGATTGCAAAAAGGCATTCATACCGCCGTCAACGGCGATCAATTGCCCGTTGATGTAAGAGGCGGCCTCGGACATCAGAAAAGCCACAGGTGCCGCGATTTCCGCTGGATCCGCCCACCGCGCTGCTGGTGTCCGGTTTTCAATTCGGCGCACGAAACCTTCGTCGCCCAAGATTTTACGGTTCATCTCGGTCAGGACATAGCCGGGTGCAATGGCGTTGGCGCAGATGCCGTCCGTACCGAAATCCGCCGCTAGCGACCGAGTCAAACCTGCGACGGCCGCTTTGGACGAGGCATAATTGCCGACCCCCGGTCGCGGATGTGTGGCGGCAATGGACGAGATCGAAACGATCCGCCCTCGCTGAGGCCCTTGATTGGCACGCATCACTCGGCCCGCTTCACGCGCCAGTACAAAGGGTGCAAAGACATGCAGATCATAGATCGAGCGGTAGTCACCAACCGTCTGGTCCAGCACGTGCCCGTGATTGGTGATTCCGGCATTGTTAATCAGACCCCAGATCGGGTCGATACCCTGCACCCAATCGGTGCAGGCGTCGAAATCGGTTAGGTCAAAAGCGGCCGTTCGGACAGTTGCTCCATCCGCGCGTAAGCCGTCTGCTGTGGCTTCGAGGGCCTCGCCGTTTATGTCTTGTAGGCGCAATTGCGCACCTTGCGCGGCGCAGGCATGTGCCATCGCCGCACCCAATCCGCGTGCGGCCCCGGTGATCAGAATGGTTTTGCCAGCCAGCGAGAAATTCGGCCCTCTCATGAGGCGAGGGCCGCCTTATCCGCCGCAAGCGCGGTATTCACCGCAGGCATGACCTGATCGCAGAACACCTCGAGCGAGCGCAGGGTGTTGGCAAAGGGGATCGAAGCAATCTGCATGAAGACGCTTAGATGCGTGATGCCAAACTCGCGCGCTTCGGCCACGATACGTTGCGTGACGTCTTCGGCATCGCCAATGATGGCGCGCTGCAGAACCGTGTCGGTATCCGGTTCGTTGTCGAAGGGCACGATCTTGAGGTCCGCGCCCTCCATCAGCGGTTCCGCGCGGCGCATGTTGTTGGCCATGCGGGCATGGATCAGCACCTGCTCGGCTGCCGCACGGGCATCGTCTTTGTCCTTAGCGACATAGACATAGCGCTGCACCGCAAAGGGGAAATCATCCCCCGTCAGGCCGTTCTCGATGCGCGTTTCCTTGTACAACCGCCGCGCAGTGCCCACGATCGCGTTTGGTCCGATAGCCGGCGTGGTCAGCGTTTCGGCCCCGTAGTCGATCATCTTCTGGCGCATCTCTGGTGCGTTTCCGACGGCAAAGGTGCGGATACGATCTTGAAGCGGAGCGATGGACAGGGCCGCGTCGCTGATCTGAATGTGGTCGCCCTGAAAGTCGATCACGCCGCCATAGACGCCCTGTTCGATGCAATCCCAGATTTCCAGCCCGCGCATCAGACGGTCGTCGATATCGAATCCGAATTTCTTAAATTCGCGGGGCTGATAGCCAGTGCCCAGACCTAGAACCAGACGGCCCTCGGTCAGTTGATCTGCTAGGCAGATATCTTCGACCAAACGCAAGGGTTCGTAGAAAGGCATCACCACCACCGCAGGGCCGACCTTGATCCGTTTGGTGTGGGCAGCCATGTTCGCGGCTGTCATCAGCGGCGAGGGCGAGATGCAATAGTTCGATAGGTGATGTTCGGCGAACCAGGCGACGTCAAAGCCTGCCTCATCCACCATTTTCGTCATGGTGCGCATCTGGTTGAACACATCCGCATGCGACGAGCCATCAACAGGCTTGGTCATCAGGTTGAACAACGAAAATTCCATGTCGTTGGGGCTCCGGTCTGGCTACATCACTTGGTCTGTGCAGTTTGTCGGAAAGCTGGCAAAGCACCAAATGTTGAATCCTTTACCAGTGGCAAAGAATTTCTTATGGAGATTGTGCCTCCTTCCGTAACCAAGTCAGAAAGGCCTGAACGCGCGGTTGTTCTACCCGCCGTTCGGGGCAGATAAAGTGGTAGGAATACGGCCCCTTGACCGGTTCGAATGGCAATTGCACCAAAGCCCCCGAGACCAGCAGATGCTGGGCAATCACATCGCGCACAACGCCAATGCCTTGACTATAGAGAATGGCGTTCACCGTGGCACTGCTGTCGCCGAAAAAGGCCCCCCGTTCGAACGCCGCAGGATCACCGCCATTTTTCTCAATCACAGCGCGCCATTCGCTGTAATTTGTGTCGTGCAGAAAGGGGCGATCCGCCAGCGCATTGATGTCCGACATGTCGCGCAACGTTTCGGCCGTTTGCGCAGAGGCCACAAGTATGTGCTTCTCGCCGAATAGGCGTTCCTCGTACCCGTCCTCGTACCCGCCTGGCCCCCAACGAATGGCGACATCTGCATCCTCTTGGCCAAAGCCTGTCTTTGCCACGGTCGACAGAGTGATCAAATCGACCGTAGGGTTGGCCGTCACAAACCGGTGCGCCCGCGCGGCAAACCATGTCGACGCAAACGAGGGCAGCAGACTAACCGTCAGCGTCGTCCGCCCGGCGTCCGGGGCCAGGTTCTGTACGCTTTCCCCCAGCGTATTTAGGATCTCGGCCACGTCTTCGGCAAATTGTTCACCTTGTTCGGTCAGCAGGATCATGTTGTTGCGGCGACGGAAGAGTTTGACGCCTAGTCGATGCTCCAACAGCTTGACTTGCTGGCTGACAGCCGGTTGTGTCAGGTTCAGTTCCGCTGCGGCCAGCGTAAAGCTCTGCAGCCGCGCGGCGGCTTCGAATGCGATCAGGGTCTGCAACGGCGGCAGCGGGCGACGCATTCGATTGCTGTCAAAGCCAACTGGTTCCAGTTTCGACAAAGCACCGGGGCGAAGATGATCCAGTTTGTTTCGAAGGGCGCGTCGCATCACAGGCCTGCATAAGTTTTAGTTAGGCAAAGCTTAAGCAATTCGTTCTTGTATTCAAGGCGGTCGCCGCCACAGAAATGCCTGATACCGACGGAGGCGACATGCTGGACCCTACTGAATTTTCATCCGCAATGCGCAAGGCGGTGACGCCTGTGTCAATTGTCACTACCAGCGGCGAGCACGGCCCGCATGGCGCGACCGTCAGCGCAGCCTGCTCCCTGACGGCAGCACCACCTGCAGTGCTGATCTGCATCAACAAGAAAAGCCGCATTCTGGGCATGATTGAGGAACACGGGATCTTTTGCGTGAACTATGTCGCGCCTCAGCATGACGTGCTGGCGCTTGCGTTCGCCGGTGCCCCCGACCTTACGGATCAGCGTAGTTTTACCTCTGAACATTGGACGATTGACCAACGGACGAGCCTGCCGGTCCTGTCAAATGCTGCCGCAATCTTCACATGCCTGCATATTCAGACAGTCTCATTCGGCACGCACCGCATTCTGATCGGCAAGGTCGAACGCGCCGAAAGCTCTGAGACTAAACCGCTGGCGTATTGGAATGGCGATTTTCGTGAGCTGACCTATCCCAAATAGACCGGCTACCGAAGGAATTGGAGGTTATGCCTGTTCAATACTGTGCAATCCTTTGCGTTGTGGTCAACGTCCGCAGCGTTGAGGTACTCTGGCGAATGACCGAAATGGGCCGATCCTTGATCCTAAGGGGCAAAGTTATCTTGGCCATTGTTATAAACCCTTCAGGCCAGCAACGATCCCAAAGTAATTGATATTGTGGTTCGTACGAGTGTCCGACCACATCCCCCGGTTTTGTCCGATCAGATTCAAGTTTCGGTGTTGACCCTGTCAGATACACAACGGTCTTACTCGCCCCATCCACCAGCACCCTCGGTGTATTTATCACCGCATCTTGTCTAGTTTGACTATTCCGAGACCTCGTGCGTCGAAAAGGCATCCGCGTAGTCGGGATGCCAGCGTGAAAGAGCCGGGCGATTGTTGATGATATCGCCCATGGCCCATTCAACCCGTTTGCGGTCGCGTTCTTCTGACACATCGTTGTCAGGGCAGAGGATATAGAAGTCCCCGTCCGACATGCGCCTCAGCAGATAGTCAACGGCCTCTTCGCTTGTCCAGGCTGCGGCAGGTTTTTCCGGCATAAACTTTTCAATCATACCGGTATAGGTAAATCCCGGCACAAACAGATGGGCGGTGATATCCGCTTCGGCCTGCCGCAAATCATGCGCAAGCATTTCTGTCATGACCTTCACAGCAGCTTTGCTGGTATTGTAAGCGGGGTTTCCGGGTGGTGTGGTGATGCCCTGTTTTGACCCAGTGTTTATCACTACTGCCGGACGCGCCGCCTTAATCATACTCGGCAGAAAAGCATGGACACCGTTCATGACGCCAAAAAGATTGACCTCAAACAATTTGCGCCAGTTTTCCGCGTTTTCCCAGCTGCCGGACGGCACTGCGATACCGGCATTGTTCATCAGGACAGCCACCTCGCCGAGCGCAAAGACCTGATCTGCCAAGGCATTCACAGCTTTGGCGTCGCTAACATCCGTCGGAACCGCCTGAACAATTGCAGACGCCCCAGCCTGATCGCGCAATTCTGCCTCAGCTCTGTCCAAGGCCTCGCCCGCCAGATCGACCAGCACAACCCCCAAGCCGTCTTGAATAAATCGTTGGGCCGCGGCCTTGCCGACACCGCTTGCGGCCCCGGTTACAACGGCCAGGCCACCTTTTTCGATTGCTTTTCGGTACATGGAGCATCCCTTTTTTCTGCGAATGACTAAAGGGTTCTTCAGGGCGCCATCTTTTGCTTGAGGCCAGCAATGAACGTCTCGTCATCCTGTTGTTTCCGCGCGTTCAGCAGTTCTTCGGCATCGGGTCCTGCGCGAAAACGCAGGCGGTTTCCGGTCTCGTTGGCCGCATCCCAAATGACTTGCGCGACCGTTTCTGGTTCAGAAGGGCTCGCGGCCAGTTTGCCAAAAAGACGCCCCATGGCTTCGGCCATAGGCGCGTAGTCCGGCAGGTTCTCATCCATCGCGAAATCGAAAGAGCTGCCGCCGAAGTTCGTCCGTATCATGCCCGGTTGGACAATACGGACTCGAATGCCGAGGGGTTCTAATTCGTAATGCAGCGCCTCAGACAGCCCTTCTACTGCGAACTTTGTACCATGATAGAGCGCGCCAAGCGGAAATGTAATCTGTCCTCCGATGGACGAGATATTTATGACCGTGCCTGACCGGTTCTGACGGAAATGAGGCAGAACCGCTTTGGTCATTTCCATCAACCCAAGCACGTTGGTGTCAAACTGACGTCGGATGCGATCCATCGAAAAGGCCTCTAGTGCACCGTAGGCGCCGTAACCCGCATTGTTCAACAAAACATCAATCTGGCCAAACCGTTCGATGCCATCGCGAACGGCCGTTGCAATTGAGCCCGCATCCGTCACATCCAGTTGGGTCAGATGCACGTTTTCCAAAGCCCTAAGATCGGTGCTGCCTGCAGGGTTGCGCATAGTGGCGACGACATTCCAACCATTCGCTTGGAAATGTCGGGCGGTTGCTGCGCCAATACCGGATGACGCCCCGGTGATCAGAATGGTTTTCACATTGTTGCTCCGCAAGTTTATAAGCATACAATAGTCACAAAAAAGAGGATGTATCTTTCTATATCTTCCAATTTTCTTGCCTAATTCTCCACAAGTAAGCGTTTTCAGTAATAGTCATTTTTATTCCGTGCTAGCGATGAGGGCAGACTGGAGGCATTCATGAGACCTCATACACTATTGGACTATGTTCGGGATCTGCTTGACCGCGCGGGCGTCGCGCAGGGTGTCTTGACACATAAGGAAAGCGGGGCGGTTTTTCTCACCCATCCTTCGACCACTCAACATGACGCAAATGTCTACCGCCCGCTGTTGTGCGCCGTTTTACAAGGCGCCAAAGAGGTTGGGACCAGTACCAGAACGCTCTCCGTACAGGCAGGGCAGTCGCTGATCGTCAGCAACGCACTGCCGGTTGTCTCAAGGATTACCGAGGCCACACCTGAACGTCCCTACGTTGCGCTCGTGTTCCCCCTTGATCTGGATCTCGTGCGCGGTCTGGCATCCTCACTGCCTCAATCTTCTAGTAAACGCGTGTCGGATCCATTTTCGATCTGCCTGGCTGACACCGATGATGACATGAAAAGCGCCCTGTTGCGGTATTTTCAGCAGTGCGAAACCGAAGAGACGCGTCACATGCTGTCACCGATCACGGCTAGGGAAATCCATGCCCGCCTGCTGATCGGGCAACATGGCGGCACGCTTCAAAAACTGGTGTGGCACGAAAACACGTCTAGCAGGATTCTCGCGGCGACACACGAAATCCGGTCAGATCTGGCCAATCCTCTTGTTGTCGGAGAGCTTGCCGGGCGTGTCGGTATGAGCAGTTCGGCCTTCTTCGAGCAGTTCAAGGCGGTAACGGGAACATCACCGCTACAATACCAGAAAGACCTGCGTCTGCTTCATGCCCGCAATGAGCTTCAATCTACCGGAGCAAAGATATCAGAGATTGCCTACGGGGTTGGATATGAAAGCCCGGCTCAATTCTCAAGAGAATATGCCCGCAAGTTCGGGCGCTCTCCAAGACAAGATCGGGTCTTCGAAACTGTTCAATAGCCCTGCAGGAAAAACGCAAACGCCAAGCCATGTAACGAGCCAAACTTTTCGGGCCGGTCAATTTCCGATAGCGGTCGTTTTAGTTACCGGCGAATTGGCAAGTTGCCCGCAATTCGGTCTTTGGCTGATATTGCGCGCGCAGCATGCGGTTGGTTTGCTAGGCCGCGCCGCAGTATGGGGTCAATGGAGTGAAGGTCTGATTTGGACGGAAAGCTGACATTTGCTACGTCTGCTAAGAGTAGGGGCCGTTGAGGTGAAGCGAACACTTAGTCTGAACCATGACAGCCAAATTGGTTAGACTATCAGTAGGGCATCCACTGTCGAGATTTCGCGACATCCGTTAAACTGCGAGCAGGAGGGTCCTATGCAGCGCCGACTCGCCGCGATCATGGCTGCCGATGTCGTTGGGTATTCGTCGTTGATGGGCAGCGACGAAACAGGGGTATTGTCCGCTCTCAAGACGTTGCGCATAGAGATTTTTGATCCCGCAATTGCGAGACATCACGGGCGCCTCGTCAAGTTGATGGGGGATGGTGCTCTTGTCGAATTTGCTTCGGTTGTCGATGCCGTTAACTGTGGTGTCGAGATCCAGCGGGCAATGGCTGAGGCTGCTCCTGGCCTCGCCAACGGGTCGCGATTGCAACTTCGGATCGGGATAAACCTCGGTGATGTCATGATCGCTGATGGAGACCTGTATGGTGACGGGGTGAATGTTGCCTCTCGCATTGAAGGCCTGGCGGATCCAGGGGGCGTCGCAGTTTCTGAGAGTGTCGCGCAGCAAGCAATGGCAAAGGTGGATGCCGAGTTTGAGGATCTCGGCCCCAAAACCCTAAAGAACATCGCGGAACCGGTTCGGGTTTTTCGCGTCATGCCTGACGGAGCACCCGCCTCTGAACAGCGATCCAACAAACTTCCGTTGATGACCGGTGCATCGGTGTTGGTTTGTCTGGGCGTTGCAAGCTTGATTGCGTGGTGGATCAGCTTTGATCACGAGCCGTCCGATGCCATGACCTTTGATGAAGCCGCTCTGTTGTCAGAGCCAACAGGTCCGACCGTTGCGGTTCTGCCGTTTCAAAACCTTAGCAATACGGACGCCCGCGATTTGTTGGCTATTGGCATTGGCGAAGACATCATCGTTGAGCTGGGGAGCTACCAGGACCTCAATGTATTGTCCCGCCAATCCACCCATTCTGTTGGGCCGGGCGAAAGTGACCCGAGCAGCATCCGGCAGAAATTCGGCGCGGACTATGTGCTGGAGGGTTCCGTCCGGCAGGTTGCAGATCGTCTGCGCGTGACGGCAAGACTGATAGACACAACCTCGGGGCATCAGGTCTGGTCTGGGGCGTATGATGAAAGTCTTACGACTTCAAACATTTTAGACGTTCAACTGAGCATCACCGAAAAAGTTGCCTCTGCTCTGGGTGACGCAGGCGGGGCAATCAAGCGCATTCACGCAGGTCATGCGCGTGCGAAACCTCCGGAACTTCTCTCGTCTTATGAATGTTCCTTGCTGCGCGTTGGTTTTCTGAACCGACGAGATATGCAAGAGCGAGTCCGGGGCTGCATTGTGCGGGTTGTCGAAGACGAACCCGAGTATTGGCGCGGGTGGGCGCAATTGGCCGAGGCACTGCTGACCGATGTGAAGCTTTTTACCGGGCTTTATCCAGGGACACAGGACCAGAAAATCCAACGCGCGGAAGAGGCCGCGCGGAACGCGGTGTCGCTGAACCCCTATTCTGCGCGCGCTCATTTCCTTCTGGCGCTTGTGCTTCAGATTCAACGCGATCTTGACGGGTTCTTCTCGTCCGCCGAAACAGCACTGGCATTGGGAACCGATCGCTATCTGCAAGGGCAAATCGGCTATGAATTCATATGGTCCGGTCGTCTGGATTTTGGGGCTGCGCTTGTCGAAAATGCAATCGCGCTAGACCCAAATGCAGCAGACCCAAACTGGTATCAGGCGCTGGCCGAGTATCATTTCCTGAACGGAGATTACGAAACAGCGCTGAAGACCTATCGCAAGGGTGCACAGCCAGACGTCTGGTGGTCGGTTTCTATTGAGGTTGCAATTCTGGCTGAACTGGGTCCTCGAGACGCAGCCATTTCCGCGCGAGACAGGCTCTACAAAATTCGTCCGGGGATAAAAATTGCCGACATTGTCTGGATGTATCGGCGCTTTGCGCGCCCGGATCAACATATCCTGCCTTTTGTCGAAGCTTACAGAGCTGTGGACATGCCTGAAGGACGGTTTGCCCCGCTGCGGGAGGATAGTGCAGGCTGACCGCTACGATGCGGTCCTGCATGGAGTAGCATCAAGCCTGGCGCACCTTCTCATTCGGGCACCCCAGCCCTTTGTAAGCTTGCGAGCCAGATCCGTTGGTTTTCGAGGTGACTTTTTTCCCGCGAATTACCTGTTGCCAACGCGCCCAACTGCCGGGCTGCACCAAGTGCTTCTTCACAACGTTCCACATTAAACTCAGATGAATTCGCACCGAAGTACCTCTTGATCTGCAAAATCATCTCGCCGTTCTGGAGCGAGAAACTGGTAGTCCGTTTCGTACGACGCTTCCGGCAGATCAGTACGGAATGATCATGGATGTTGTCCAGAGCGTGAACATGCCGACGTGCGCGCTGCGCCAAATGCTAAAGACATACGTGACCGAGGTCGGTTAAGCATACTGGAAACGGACGATCGTGGTCCCACATGGCGGTCGGCCGCAGCTTGCCGGGGCGTTTCGGCACTGCCGGACATGATCGATGACTGGTTGGATCAGCAACGACAAAAACCCATCGAAAGCGGGAATTCTTGCTGAAAAATCCGAATTTCTGGGCGCAAAATGCGCCTGATGTCTTTGCAGCGCTCAAAAAGAACCGGGCCAACTCAGCAGTGCCAGTTGTCGAAAGCGCCAAATTCAGTTTGGCAGCACTCATAGCAATCGCCGTTCTGACAATATTTGAGACTCATGTCGATTTCGCTAAAGGCACCCAAATATTCTGTTTTCCAGATGGGAGCGAAAGGTTAACTTCACCTATCAACTGGTCCTGAAGTCGCCGCTATTGGGTTAGAATTAAGTGACACGATTTCCCACTTGTTAAGGAAGCTGCAGTAGCCCAGCACCACAGACCAAGCCGCCGGTCTCCTTCTTACGTCCGCCTTCGAGACATGTCCGACAGCTAAGGTACACCATAGGCGGGCGACGGTTATTCTCTGCTGAGTCGACGCAATAGTTTAACTCCAACTGAAACTGGTATTCGTACTTTAAACAGATTCAGAGGCACGAGGCCGTCGTAAGCTCTTCTCTATCTCGTGTTGACCCGGGTGAAAGTTCAGAAGTATCCACTTGTTCGGCGCAAACGAAAATTTCTTTTGATCGAGGCGAAAACAGTGGTCGCGGTCACCGAAAACCTGGCTTTGAAAAAGCTATTCTCGGACCTTATACGCCTCGATTTCATTGGATAAACCGCGGATTGAGTGACAGCCGGCTGATTGCATATGGTGTGGCATATGTTCTGCGACGCTCTGCGTCACCAGTAACTTTTCATCCAAATTCTTACATAGCTCGTGAACTCGACTGGCCACATTCACAGCTTGTCCGACAACTGTGAAATCCAAGCGATCCGGACTGCCGATGTTGCCAAAGGTGACGCGACCGAAATCAATGCCGACTACGAATTCTATTGGCTCTTTTCCCGTGTCGGCGGCTGTTTCGTTGTAGCCTCTCAGGGTGGTTAGGGCTTGTTCTGCAGCTAGCACCGCAGATCTACACGAGGTTTCCGCGTCGTCATCAATGTTGAAAACTGCAAGTATGCCATCCCCCATGAACTTGAGAACGTCACCGCCCTGATCTTGGATGGGCGACACGACCATTTCGAAATACTCACCCATCATGGCAAGCAAAGCGTCTTCGGACCAGGATGAGGCTTTGCTGGTGAAGCCACGAAGATCCGCAAATAGGATCGCGGCTGAAACTGTTCTGTGTTCTCCGCGCTTTATGTGGCCCTGATCAATCTCTTCGGCGGGACCGTGCCCCAGATAGGTTTGCAGAAGGCTTTTTTGCGAATGACGCATTGCGATGGGTTCCAAAGCAGCGGCAAGTGCGTATCGCGTGTCTTCGATGTATCGGATATGCGCGTCCGAAAACCCAGCAGCTGCGCCCGAGGTGAAGCTGGTGCCCTGAACCGAACCGTTGCCATGCTCCAGCGGGATGGCCAGAAAATCTGTGGCACCTGCTTCGGCCAACTCGGCATAGACCGGATGTTCTTCCAGAACGTCTAGATCGGTCAGGCGTTTGCGCAATGGCGCCGCTGCGTGACGACATATTCAAACGGGCTGCCGTGCTATGCACTTGTTGCCAGAACCGTGGTCGGTACGGTGTAGCGGCGGGTTTCTTCCGGCGTCCAGATGATGCCCCACGCGCTAAGCAAAGGGTTCGAGTAATTCTGGGCGATCCTTGCGCGGGCTAGGGGTACGCCAAGCGCCACCAATCCTTCGCAATACCCTTTGACAATGAGACCCTCGTCGCCCAGCAGGCGACCATCGGAAATCAACCAGTGTTTCAGGTGATCAGTCTCGGTCATCGTGGTCTCACACTCTTGTTCCGCGCTGATACTTTAGCTGTCATTGGTCGCGAAAGAACCCACGCCGCCTGAAAAACTCATGCCTTTCTGCCAGACGCGGGATCCGTCGGCTTCAGCTCACCGCCGCCGCCAGCGAGGGGTCGTCTTCTAGTTGCTTAAGCAATCGGGCTTGTCTCACTCTTGGATCCAGTTCGGGATCACTCGTATAAGCCAGCATAAGGGGCACATTCTCGTCAATCTGATCCTGAGTTGCCACCGCCATGCCGTGAGCCACGAACGGGCGTAGATATGTCATGCCTGCTAGGTTCGCCGTCTGTTGGAACGGTTTCAGAAACTCAGCCATGGAGAAGTTGTTGTATCCACCTGCGTGATAGCTGTGCTCCGGGCCACCGGTTGAGACGAGGATCAACTGCTCGCGCCCCTTCAAGCGGTCCCCGCCCGGCCCGTAAGCGAACCCATAGTTCAGCACCTGATCCATCCAAGCCTTCATCACCGGCGGTGCGGAATACCAGTAGAATGGAAATTGAAACACGATCCGGTCATGCGCCAGCAAGAGGGCCTGTTCGGCTTCTATGTCAAAACGCATCTCGGCACCACCAATGGCGGTCAGATCTCGGGTCGTCACGTTCGAAACATCAGAAAGTGCGTCGAACCATGCGCGGTTGATGCGCGATTTGCTCAGGTCCGGATGGGCGGTCAGTACGAGGGTTTTCATGTATCAGCCTCTTGCAAGAATTTTGCGGAATAATGGGTGATTAGCGGGCGGCCGTCGGCTCGGGTTTCAAAGCGCCAGTCTTCCTGAACGCTGGCTTCAATGAGGTCGCCCGCAACGGTCGCGGCGCGAAACAGAACTTCAAACTGTGCGGCACCGGGCTTGATTACGATCTTGCTGACGTGATGCTCGGTCGGGCGCAGCAAGGTTTCCAACACGCCCCGATACCAGGCCCGCACGCGGTCATGTCCGCCAAGTGCGGTGTCGATGTCAGGCGTATCCCACTCTACGTCTGGATGGAGGTCAGGCAGGAACGCGTCGATCGGATCCAGCCTGTCGAACCGGGCAAACCAGTCGGCGATGAAACCGCGGATTTCGGGGTAATCGGTCACTTGAACCACCTGTTGGTAGTTCACTTAGCCAGCCGCTCAGGGACCGGAGCCAGCGAGTACTGGGACCAGAAAAACGCGTTTGCCGCATCCTGATCGGCGGACAGGTTGGTTGCCTCGACGATCTTGCCATTCTCGATCCGGTAGACGAGCGCCCAGGTCGTATCGACATTCGGTTTGCCGTCGGCGTTCGACCAGCCGTGGTGGATATCAACCACATGGGTCTCATCCGCTCCGAAATAGATGGGTTCGGCCTGAAATCCGGCGGTGCCCAGCTGTTCGAAAAACGCCAGTACTTCATCCCGACCGGTCTTGGTTCCGGACAAGGGATGGCGGCCCGGGATGTGCCATTTTACGTTCTCGTCCATCACGGCTGCGATGCCGTTCAGATCGTTGGCGCCATAGGCGGCGAAGAAGTCCTGTACGACCTTGATATTGTCTTCGGGGGATGCGGCCATGGCGATCTCTCCTGTGATCAGAGCAGCGGTGAGGGCAGCAACTTTGGTCAGAGTGTTCATCTTGTGTCCTCCTGAATACGTGGTGACACAAAGTTAATAATTTTCATTGCGCGTGATAATTGACCAAGGTGGCATTACTTTCATGTATCATATCGAATAATGAGGTAGTTCGGAGATATGATGCGCCTGCCACTTGCCACGCTTGAAATCTTTACGGCCATCGCGCGCCACGGATCGCTACGTGCTGCGGCCGAGGCGCTGGGTATCAAGCCGTCAACCGTTAGCCATCAATTGAAATTGTTGGAAGATCGGTTGGGCACCGCGCTTTTCATTCGGACAACACGCTCGATCAGCCTGACCGAGGCCGGACGCGCCCTGATCCGTGGCGCTGGGCCTGCCTTTGATCAACTCTCTGAGGCCGTCGAAAGCGCGCGCAGCACCGGTCACGCCGCGCGGGGCACGTTGAAACTGGCGATGCCCGAGTTTGCCTATCACCTCTTTGTTGGTCCGATCCTCAACAGTTTCTGCGCCGCGTATCCCGAGATCGAGTTGGAACTGTCGCTAACGGATGCGCTGTCAGACATACTGGGCGAGGAGCTGCACGCCGGTTTCCGTCTGGGGGATCGTGTGGCGCAGGATATGGTGGCAGTGCGGTTGACGCCGCCGCTCCCGGTGACCATTGTCGGCAGTCCGGACTACTTGGCGGCACGAGGCATCCCGGACACACCACGTGATCTTCTGGGGCATACTTGTATCCGCTACCGGTTTCAATCCTCGGGCCAGATTGCGCCGTGGAGTTTTCAATCGAGCGAGGGAGGGTATGACGTCGATGTGCAGGGCAACCTGATCGCCAACGCCCTTCCAGCCTCCGTCGATCTGGCTAAGCGAGGGCTGGGCCTCGCCTATACATTCAAGGCCTATGTCGGCACCCAGATCGCTGCGGGAGAGTTACAACCGGTTCTGGACGACCACTTGGGACCCACCCCTGGCTTTTTCATGTATTTCCCACGCGAGTATAAATCCATGATGCCCCTAAGGCTGTTCATCGACCACATAAAGCGCCAGCAAAGCGTTTGACCCTGCGCGCGCAGACCCCACATA
The DNA here is from genome assembly GCF_013034745.1 of Ruegeria lacuscaerulensis. NCBI lineage: Bacteria > Pseudomonadati > Pseudomonadota > Alphaproteobacteria > Rhodobacterales > Roseobacteraceae > Ruegeria > Ruegeria lacuscaerulensis. The sequence continues at coordinate 120,297 of NZ_WQGP01000008.1, forward strand.
TCGAATAGTGCCAGCCGGAGCCGCTCTTTGCCCCTAAGATACGCTGATATCTACCCGTCAGAACCGTTGCTGAACAGCGATGCGATGCAGCGCCCTTCGGCGGCAGGTTTGATGTCAGTGCGGTATTTTCGCGCCGAACCCGATCAGATGCCGGAAGAGGTGTTTTCGGAACACCACGTCCTTCTGAACCTGCAGGTAAAGGGGCATCGCGTGCAAAACTGGCGGGACGGCACGCTGCGGGATTTCACCTTTTGCAAAGATGAGGTCATCGTGACCCCGGCAGGCATGCGGTCGGGTTGGCGGTGGTACGGGCAGTCCGACGTGATCGTGATTACTTTGCATCCGGACAAGGTTCAGCGATTTGCGCAGTCTGAACTTGGTATGCTGCTGGCCCCGGAGCAGTTTCACGACCAGCCGCAGTTTTCTGATCCTGACCTATGTGCTGCGGGCGTCATCCTGCGCGACGCGCTTGCGACCGACGATATGTCCTCGGCGGTGATGTTCGAAGCCATGAGCCGGGTTTTTCTGGTCAAACTGCTGCAGAAATACGGCAAACGCCGCGCCGAAGAGGTTGAGCTGTCCTCGCGCTTTACCTCTCAGCACTACCAACGGGTGCTGGCCTATGTGCAGGACCGTTTGGACCAGACGATCACCGTCGATCAATTGGCGTCTGAGGCGGGCATGAGCCCCTCGCATTTCGCGCGGGTGTTCAAGGAAACGCTGGGCTCGACCCCCATGCAATATGTCATGGCCTACCGGGTCGAGCAGGCGATGAAGATGATCGAAGACCCCGCGCGCCCTCTGGGCGACATCGCTTTGGCCTGCGGGTTCTCGGATCAAGCGCATTTCACGCGCAGTTTCAAACAGGTGGTGGGCCAGACCCCGCGCGCGTTCCGTGCAGCGCGGGCTCTCTGAAGCAGAATCTTTCAAAAACGCGGCAGTCCGGTGCAAGTATCCCTGCCGCCGGCGTCGTATCTCAGGTGTCATCGGGCGTATGCCCATCCAGACAGATTTTGGGAGATACCGCTATGAACACCCTTGCTATGAACACTGCTGCCGCGTTGATGGCGTCGACAGCCGCCGTTGCGCAGGTGGAAACCCGCACCGTCACCTTTGAGAACGAAGGCGCCACCCTGTCCGGCACATTGTATTTGCCGGAAGAGCGCGGAGCCGAGCCGCTGCCGACCGTCGTCGTGACCGGGGCCTGGACCTCGGTTCAGGAACAGATGCCCGCCAACTATGCCCGCGAGATGGCCGAACGCGGTTTTGCGGCCTTCACCTTCGATTTCCGCGGTTGGGGCAAATCGGGTGATCTGCCGAACAACGTGCGCTTTGTTGAAAGCCCCGAGGCCAAGACATCGGACATCCAAGCCGCGATTGCATTCGTCGCGACCTTTCCCGAAGTAGATGCCGACCACATCAACGGTCTGGGGATTTGTGCCTCGGCCGGGTACATGGTCGATGCTGTATCGGGCAACCCGTTGGTTCAGCGAGTGGGTCTGGTTGCACCTTGGTTGCAGAACGCCGAGATCGTCGAGGCGGTTTATGGCGGTGCAGAAGGTGTCGCCGGGCTGATCGAGGTGTCCCGCGCTGCCGAGGCGGCTGGCGGTCAGATCATTCCTGCCGCAGGCCCCGAGGGTGCCGAGGGCGTACTGATGCCGATCGGCGGATATTACTATGAGGCTGACCGTGGCGCGATCCCCGAATACGATGACAAATGGAACAATGCGGGCTGGGAAGGTTGGCTGACCTATCACCCCGCCGACAATCCGCAGCGTTTGGATAAGCCACTGGCCATTGTTCATTCGGAAAGCGCGGCGATCCCACAGGGCGTGCAGACCTTCCTTGCCGGCTTTGCAGGCGAGGCGACCGCGCAATGGCTGGAGGATGTCACGCAGTTCGACTTCTACGACGACCCCGAGAATGTCACTAACGCGGCGGATACCGTCGCTGACCACTTCCGCGCCGGTTCGAGCAACTAATCCCTGTTTGGACGCCGAGCAATCTTTCGGCGTCCACCCTCATCTATTCGGAGCATCCTCATGCGTAGAAAACTCACATCGACCCTTGCGGCCGTTTCCATGATCGGAACCGCGGCATTTGCTGAACAACAGGCCGATATCTCGACCGCAATCACCGACATCGCGGCAGGTGCTGACCGCCACGACTGGACCCGCGTGCGCGGCGCGTTCTCCGATACCGTCACAACGGACTACACCAGCCTCTGGGGCGGAGACCCGGTCACACAACCCGCCGACGAGCTCGTGGCTGGATGGTCCGCCTTTCTGCCCGGTTTCGACGCGACGCACCATATGGTGACCAATCACACCGTCACCTCTCTGTCCGATACATCTGCGACGGCACAGGCGGATTTCACAGCAACCCATCGTCTTGATGACGGCTTGTGGGTGCTGGGTGGCCGCTATGACTATGAGCTTGAGAAATCAGATGATCGCTGGGTTGTCACATCGATGACCATGACGGCAATCTGGGAATCCGGTGACCGTGGGCTTGTGGCTCTTGCCGGTCAGCGCGCGGCCGAGGCAAATTGAGGAAGGACCATGACCAGTCAGCGCGTCGCACTCGTGACCGGAGCCAATCGTGGTATTGGCAAAGAGGTCTCCCGGCAATTGGCCCGAGACCATGGGATGAAAGTTTTGATCGGTGTGCGCGACTTGGCAAAAGGGCAGGCCGCTGCGGATGAAATCGGATATGGGGCGGAAGCTTTGCAACTGGATGTCTCTAATCCGGACTCTGTTGCTGCCGCTTTCTTTTTGACGATTGAATCGGTCTATGGTCGCCTTGATGTTCTGGTGAACAACGCGGGCGTGGATTATGACACCGACCAACAGGTTCACCACGCCGATCTGGACAGGGTCCGCCAAGCATTCGATACGAACCTTTTCGGTCCATGGGAGACGACGATCGCGGCGGTGCCACTGTTGCAACGAGGTACGGATGCCCGGATCGTCAATGTGTCCTCTGGCGCGGGGTCGCTGACCAGCATGAGTGCCGGCACACCCGGCTATGGCGTGTCCAAAGCGGCGTTGAACGCGTTGACCCTCAAGACCGCCGCTGAGTTGAAACCTCAAGGCATTCTCGTCAACGCCGTGTGCCCCGGTTGGGTTGCCACGGATATGGGCGGCGGGGGTCGTCCGATTTCCGAAGGGGCCAAAGGAGTCGTCTGGGCAGCGACTTTGCCGAAAGGCGGCCCGACCGGAGGGTTCTTTCGCGATGGTGTTGCAATTGATTGGTAGGTTCAGCCGGGTGTCATGAAATCAATTAGCTTCCTGATCCGTGCGGGCAACAGACGGCGGCTGGGATAGACTGCGAACATGTCCCGCGTCAGAGGGACGGTGTCTATAACCTCAAGCCGTTTTAGATCGCTGTTTACCATATCCGAAGGCAGCATCGCGACACCCAGGTTTCGACGGGCGGCCTGCGCAATGACATCAAGGTCGGTTAAGTTGTGTGCGGTTTGCTTCGGGTGCAGTGTTTCCCCGCTCTCTAGCACCCAGGGTTGACCAGCTGTCAGCGCGGGCAAAGCAAGAAAGTCCGGTCTGGAAATCAACCCTCTCAGCCCACGCTCTCCAATAAACCCTTGTCCGGCACAAAAGCAGTAGGGAACCGACCAGAGCCGTTTCGCGACAAGGCTGGAGTCGGTGAGTGGGCCTACCCTAAAAGCCACATCAATATTGTCGCGAAAGAAGTCCAGCATGATGTTGGTGGTGGTCATCTCAAGCGCCACATCTGGATTCTGTTCCGCAAAATCCAACAGCCGAGGGCCAATCGTCGTGCGTGCTGCCAGCGGAGGTACCGTGATGCGGATGCTCTGGCGTCTCGTGTCGTCGGTAAAACCTACGATACCTTGCAGAGCCTCGATCGGGTCCTGACATCGATCCAGAAGGCGGCGGCCTTCTTCCGTTAGGCGCACCTGCCGCGTCGTTCGCTCAAACAGTTTGGTGCCAAGATGGTCCTCCAACTCGGCAATCCTTCGGCTGACACGGCTGAGCGGGATCCCCAGACGCTCCGCAGCTTTGGAAAAGCTGAGATGGTTTGCGACGACAGTAAAAAGGCAAGGTCGTTGTAGATCATTATTCTATTTTTGAGATTATAACTCCTGATATCAATCATTATCATTGCTTGATGTGACCTCTACCTTCTGCGCAACAGAAGGAGATAGCTGATGCCTTTCGCCATGGAAATCACCCAAACCGGCAAACCGGACGTCTTATTTAAGACCAACAAGGCGACCCCGACCCCCGATGCCGGGGAAATCCTGCTCCGCAACTCAGCCGGGGCGGTCAACTTTATCGACACGATCATCCGACGCGGTGAGATGCCCGAGGGGATGATGCCCGATCTGCCTCATGTACCAGGGGTCGAAGGTGCCGGTGTGGTCGAGGCGCTGGGTGAGGGTGCCGAAGGCTTTTTTGTTGGGGACCGTGTGGCTTGGATGGGACCGATCGGGGCCGGTGGATACGGTACCCATTCGCTAATCGCTGCGCCCTACGTCACTCGGCTGGCCGATACCGTGGACTTCGAAACAGCCGCTGCAATCCCCGTCAACGGGATGACCGCCTATCACATGCTGGTCAATCTGGGCAGCGCGGCGGCTGGCAAATCGGTACTGGTTCACGCGGCAGCCGGGGGTGTCGGCACCATGGCCCTGCATGTTGCCAAGCATCTGGGCATGACGGTAATCGCCTCGACCAGCACTGCCAAGGTTGGATATGCCAAAGATCAGGGCGCCGATCACGTCATCGACTATCGCACCGAGGATGTCACCGCGCGGGTGATGGACCTTACCGAGGGGCGCGGTGTGGATCTGACGCTGAACCCGATCTCGGGCGATACCCTGAAATCAGACCTCGATGTACTGGCACCTCTGGGCACAACCGTTCTATTCGGGTTTCTTGCCGGTCCGTCCACAGGCAGTTTTGCCGAAGACTTGGCGAAGCACTTCCAAAAGTCCGTCTCGGTCCGTGTCAGCGACATATACACCTATTTCATCAATCGACCTGATCAGTTTGGCGCGGATATGGCCACAGTGTTTGATTTGCTTGAGAGGGGCGTTCTGCGCCCTCAAGTCACCTCCCTGCCCATTAGTCAAGCTGCCGAGGCGCACCGCCGCCTAGAAGCCGGTGAAACAACCGGCAAGCTGGTGCTGAGCTTCGACTGACCCATCCAGTAAAAGAGGAATCACAGCAATGAACACTGTTTTCGAGACCGCCCTGAGTGGCAAACACATTGTCATCGTTGGTGGCAGCAGCGGCATGGGGAAAGCAACAGCAAAAATGGCTACCGCCCTCGGGGCAAAAGTTACAATCGCCAGTCGCAATACTGCCAAGCTTCAGGCTGCCGCGGGCGAAATTGGGAGCGGGGTACGGATCGCTCCAGTGGATACGACTGATGAAGCAGGAGTGTCCTCCTGGGCCAGAGGGCTGGGATCGGTTGACCACTTGGTGATCTCTGCTTCAAGTGCTGCGCGTGGGGCGTTCACCGACCTGCCCATCGACGATCTGCGCGCTATGTTCGAGGCCAAGTTCATCGGCCCCTATATGACTGCACGTGAAGTGTTGCCGGTGTTGGTCAAAGGCGGCTCCATCACGTTCTTTTCCGGCGTGCTCAGTCGTCGCCCATCCGCCGGAGCTACTGGCCTGGGCGCAGTAAACGCGGCGGTCGAAACGCTGGCCAAAGGGCTGGCGCTAGAGTTGGCTGGTCGGGCGCGGGTGAATTGCATCAGCCCTGGCATGGTTGCAACCGAAGCCTATGCCGCAATGACTGAAGAGACACGTGAAGCCATGTATGCGCAGGTTGGCAGCAGCCTGCCCGCAGGACGGGTTGGAGAGGCCGAGGACATCGCACAAGCCGTTGTCATGGCGATGACAAACGGGTTTCTAACGGGCTCGGTCTTGGATGTGGATGGCGGTCACCTTGTGCGTGATTGACGTCTGCCACAAGTCCAAAGGCAAATAGGCAGTTTGCCCAAAACGGACTTGTTTAGGGTGGCGGTTCTGGCTTCATCAAAGCAGATTATGGGTTTGGAGGCAGCGTCCAAGTCGGGCCGAACGCGAGCGCAGGCGCAACCTGCATTGCTGACATTCAATCGGTCTGCAGTGTTAGGCAAATTGGGCTCCTGAGTCGCCGCTCACTGTCTAGCTGCGTATTGTAGCCCATCGAACGTCCGGTGGGCGGACTAACCAGGCATTTGAACTGCATAAGAAAAGGGCTGATTTGGCGCGACAAGCGGTCATCCGAGTTCAGGGGGGCTACCTGCTAACTGTCATGTTATTTCAGCCACCGACTGTCGCAATTTAAGAGTAACATCAATCAACTGTGAGTCAGGGCGGATGCCGTCCTCAATCCATCGGATGACCGCGTTTGCGGTCTTCTTTCCCATTTCAACCACCGGCAAGTGAACCGTTGTAATGCCTGGTACCGATTGACCAGATACGGGCAGGTCATCGATGCTAACCAAAGAGACGTTTGATGGAACCACCATGCCTTGCCGATGTAGCTCAAAAAGTACGCCCTGCGCGAGAACGTCCGACGTGCACATTACGGCGGTGAAGTGAGTTCCAGCGCTCAGGGCGTTTTGGATGGCTGTTGCGCCGCCTTCCAAAGTGATTTTGGTTTCAAATTTGAAAGTCTCTAAACCCGGCACATCGACAAGCAGGCCTGAAAGGCGCGCCCGCGTTCTGTCGTTGTTGTCCGCTGGGCCGTGAATAACGGCAATTTGGCGGTGCCCCGCGTCGATGAGGTATTGCAGTGCCATGCGGGAAGCGCGCGCATTGTCATAGCCGATGGTAGGCAGTGAATATCCGTCGTCGTAGTAAGATGTGGCTATGGTTGGCAGCCGCGTGCGAGAAATCAGGTTGTCGAAATCAGGGCTATGGGTAATTCCGGAAACGATTAGCGCTTCTGCACCAATGTCGATCAGACGTTGTGCCTTCTCGGCTTCGATTCCCGGGTCTCCTGCGGTTGTTGCAACCACCAAGGATAACCCGAACTCGCCGAGTTCATATTCGAGTGCAGAGAGGAATCTGGCGAAGATCGCATTGTCCAGTGTCGGCACCAAAGCACCCACCACCCGAGTTCGCCCCGAGTTTATGGCCCTGGCAGCTGCGCTGGGGACAAAGTGAAGGGATTCGATTGCCTGCTGGACGCGGTCGCGCGTGTTCTTGGATACAGCCTCAGGTGTGTTTAATACACGCGAAACCGTGGCGACGGAAACACCGGCGGCTCTGGCTACGTCCCTGAGGTTGGCTCGTTTCTTTGTCTCTTTTTCAGTCATTTACTTTCTTAATCGAGGCTGTTCAGCAAGCGCTATAGAAATAAACTTGACACATGTAACTAGTTTCATCAACTTATGTAACTAGTTACATTTAGCTGCGGCTGCAGGTTTCCATGACGTCCCATTCGGTCATTCACGACTTCAGCAACATCGGGTGGACTTCTCCCGAGCGATCCTTCTTTGGCTTTCCGAAGGCGCAAAGCGGGACAACCCATCGGCTCGCGGCACGAGAAGCTAAACGGTTTGACATGCAGCCCGGGGACCTGCTTTCACTATCGGGCCGCTGGCTGACGTCCGATCTGCAGATCGGTGCATTCGACTCAAAAGGCAAAGATGCTCTCGCGGCCCTCGGGGTAAATGCCACAGGCAAGCTGGACATGAATGCTGCTGATTGTCGGGCTTTGTTGGGTTGGGTGACTGCAATGGGTGGGAATGCATCTTGTGACATTCCTGTCACCAATGTTCCGGCGTCGGAAGATCAGGTGGTTTTCAGCGTGAAAGCGCGCGTCACTGTCTGGGTGGTGCGCTTGGGCAATAACGAACAACTGGTATCTGGCGCTCTCAACAGCTGGGTCACGGCATCCTTTCAGCCCGCCAAACGCAATACGCCAATCTTGCCGCCTGAATTGGGAGATGTGCGAGACGAGTTCACCGTCGCACGGGGTACTGGCGTGGCCTATGAATTGGCCCCCGGCGAAGTTGTTCAGATCATTGATATCGAAGGGCAGCAATGTTCGGATTTTCTTGCGCTGCGCACCGACGGGCTGGACAGGGGCGAAGAGCTGTTGATTGACAATACGGCCACGCGATCTCTGGTTCGGCGCAGCTATCCGGGGCCCGGATCATTGGACAAATTTTTTGATCAGGACATGAACCCGCTTTTGAATGTACTTCAGGACACTTGTGGGCGTCATGATACCTTTGGACTGGCCTGCACCGCACGGGGGTACGAAGAGCGCGGTTTTCCAGGCCACGTAAACTGCTCGGACAATATTTCGGCGGCGTTGGACCCATTCGGAGTACGGCGGCGTTCAGCCTGGCCTGCGATCAATTTCTTTTGGAATACCTGGGTTGATCCCCACACCCATGATCTCCGGACTGCGGAGAGCTATTCGCGACCTGGTGATTATGTGGCGATGCGAGCGATGGAGCGGCTCACCTGTGTGTCAACCGCCTGCCCGGACGACATAGACCCAATAAACGGCTGGAATCCAACAGACGTACACGTCCGGATTTACAAGCCGAACACCCCAATTCGCCGCGCTGTTGCTTATCGTGAAAAGGAAGATGCCCCAATGTCGCTCAGTCAGGAGTCTGCATTCTTCAAGCGGTTGGAGCCTTTGACGCAGGACTTCGCACCTGCGCGGGATCTTTGGGCACCTGTCAGCTTTCCTTCAATCGGTTCGATCGGAGAATATTGGGCGTGTCGTGAAGCCGTGACCCTTCAGGATTTGAGCGGTCTGAGGAAATTTGACATCATCGGGCCAGATGCCGAGAAGCTTTTGCAATTGGCCACGACACGCAACGTTGCAAAGCTGTCGGTTTGGCGCGGATCGTATACTTTGATGTGCGATCAGACGGGGGCTGTGATTGATGACGGCACGCTGTTCCGGCTAAGCGATCACCTGTTCCGCTGGTGTTGCGGCACTGAAGAGAGTGCCCGCGTACTTGAAGCTTTGGCCTTGGAAAACAACCTTCATGTGCGCATTCATGCGATGCGAGGGTCTCTTCCCAATCTGGCGCTGCAAGGGCCGCGTTCGCGGGACCTGTTGCGCAAGATTGTGTTTACGCAGCCGCATGTCCCGTCTCTGGAACAACTAAAGTGGTTTGGTGTCACAATCGCCCGGCTGCACTCCCGCGACGGGGCGCCGTTTATGCTGTCACGGTCGGGGTATACCGGCGAACTCGGATATGAGGTGTTCTGTTCTCAGGCCGATGCGCTTTTGCTCTGGGATGCTCTTATGGAAGCCGGGCAAGAGTTTAACATCACGCCAATGGGGTCGGCCGCGCTTGAGACCATTCGGATCGAAGCGGGGCTAGCTGCGGCTGGTGCCGAATTCACCCCAGGTGTGGATGCGTTTGAAGCGGGGCTGGGCTTTGCGATTGATCTGAACAAACCCGAATTCGTCGGCAAGGGTGCATTGACGCGAAATGCCGAAAACCCACGTCGGGTTTTAAAAGGCATGACGCTGGGCGGCAGCGATGTTCCCGCGAATGGCGCTCCGATCTTTGCCGGAGAACGGCAAATCGGCGAGGTAACCTCTGCCACGTATTCGCCCACGTTTGAATGCGCCATTGCGATGGTACGGCTATCGATCGAATTTTCCGAGACTGGCACCCGCTTGGAAATTGGACAATTGGACGGTCGCTTAAAACGCCTTGGTGGGGTGGTTGTGGATATCCCGTTTGTGGATCCGCAACGCACGCGCGCCAGAGCATAAATCAAAAAAAGGAGAACCAACAGGATGAAAACGTTAACTAAAATTTCAACAGCCATTGTGCTAAGCCTCAGCGCAACCAGTACATTTGCCCAAGAAAAGGTAATGATTGGTGAGCCGAGCTGGCCCGGAGCAAAGATCATGGCCAACGTGATTGGCCAGATTATCGAAGGTCGTCTAGGCGGCGAAGTGGGCTATGCCCCCGGTGCGAATGCCGTCATTTTCGCCGCGATGGACGGCGGGCGTGGTGACATTGACGTGCACCCGGATGTCTGGCTGCCAAACCAGTCGTCCTTCACGGATGAGTATGTGGATGAAAAGGGCACGGTGTCTCTTTCGTCTGGTTCATACGAAGGTAAAGCCGGCTTCTGCACCCCGACTTACATGGCCGAAAAGCACAACATCAAATCCATCTTTGATCTGGCGACCCCGGACGCTCAGCAACTCTATGACGCCAATGGTGACGGTAAGGGTGAGATCTGGATCGGTGCTTCGGGATGGGCGTCGACCAACGTGCACCGGGTCAAAGTGCGCGACTACGGCGTCGAGACATTTCTTGAGCCGAGCACTGAAGACGAAACCGTCTTCTACGCACGCTTGAAGGATGCAGTGTCGAACGAAGAGGGTGTCGTCTTTTATTGCTATAAACCGCACTATGTTCATGCGCTTTACGATATGACGATGATCGAAGAACCGCCCCACAACCCTGATGAATACACGATTATTCAGCCCGGTGATGACGCGGATTGGTATGCCAAATCGAAGATCACCAGCGGCGACGTTGTTAAAACCGTCAAGGTTGCCTACTCGAACTCGTTGAACGAACGGAACCCTGCAGCCGCGTCGCTATTGGCAAATATCGACATGGATTCGGATGCGCTGTCGGAGCTCACCTACAAGGTCGTTGTTCAGGGTGGCGACATTTCCGAAGTAGTCGCCGCATGGATTGCCGAGAATGGGGACACCGTGGATGGATGGCTGGGCCTAAACTAAACCGGGCTTGATCGAAATCGCCGACGGCGGGCAGCGCCGTCGGCACGCACTATCATTTTCTGGGTGGAGCCATGGCCAAAGATATAGCCATCGACGCGCGAGGCGTGTGGAAAGTTTTTGGGGATCGTTCAAAAGAAGCACTTGCGGCCATTCACGCGGAAGGGTTGGGAAAACCTGAGGTTCTTGAACGATTTAACTGCGTTGTAGGTGTCGCCGATGCCAGCTTTGAGATCGAACGCGGAGAGCTTTTCTGCGTCATGGGGCTGTCTGGATCGGGCAAATCGACCTTGGTACGTCACGTCAATCGGCTTTTGGAGCCGACTGCAGGTGAGATCCTGCTTGATGGCGAAGATGTCATGGGTTTGGGACCCGAAGGATTGCGGGACTTGCGCAATCGTCGCGTCGCCATGGTATTTCAGAATTTTGGCCTGATGCCGCATCGGACCGTGCGAGACAATGTGGCGATGCCGCTTGAAATTCGCGGTACAGGTAAGGCGCGGCGCTGGGAAGAGGCCGAGCGTGTCCTTAACCTGGTGGAGCTGACCGGTTGGGAAGACAAATATGCGCATGAACTGTCGGGCGGGATGCAGCAGCGCGTCGGGTTGGCCCGCGCCATTGCGTCGGATCCGGAAATCCTGCTGATGGACGAGCCTTTTTCTGCGCTTGATCCATTGATCCGCAAACAGTTGCAGGATCAGTTCATGGCGCTGAGCCGCGAGTTGAACAAGACAACGATGTTCATCACCCATGACCTAGACGAGGCAATTCGCATTGGTCACCGAATTGCAATCATGAAGGATGGGCGCATCGTGCAGGTGGGCACCCCGGAAGAGATCATCCTTAACCCCGCAGATGACTATGTCGCGGACTTCGTCGCCGGAATATCAAAGCTTCACATGATCTTTGCACATTCCGTCATGACACCTGTTGATGAACACGAGGCCCAGAACGGTCCCATACCCGATGACCCTCATCAAGCGCATCCTGAGATGGATCTGGACGAACTCATGAACCTGTGCGTCGAAGGACATGGGATTGTTGCCGTCGTCGATGATGGCAAGACAGTCGGAGTGATCAATCGCACCGGCCTTATCCGCGCAATTCAACAAAATCAGGCGTGAGGACTGGCTATGTCGGATATTAAACCCGAAACCGCCGAAAGACTGGGCCGTCTGGTCGAAGAATTTGTTGGCAACGGCGCGGATTACTACCGCAATACATTTGCCTATATGATGGAAGCCCCTGGCTATCGCTTCACGCTGAATCTGGCCGCTGCAATCCTTGGGCCGCTCTGGTTTGGCGCGCGCGGTCTTTGGTCGTGGTTTCTGAGCTTTATGGTGCTGGAAACCTTTGCCTATATTCAGATTGGCAAAGGTCTTTTTGGGGATCTTGGCCGCGAAGCCCGGCAGCGCGCGGAAAAAATCGGAGAGACGCTAGACCTTCGTCGTGAACAGATCGCAGTCGCTGAGCAAACAGGGGCATCATCTCTGGATTCCTTGAAACGGGCTGCAGAGTCACTGGAAGCAGCTCTGGCACAAGCTCAGGACGCGGCGGTTCAGGCGGATGCGACTGGACTTGGATTCATTATTGTTGGGCTGCTGTTGTTGGTGGCGTTCAAATTTATCCAAGCCGCACTTGCCAACTGGACGCTTGAGGGCCAGTTCGCGCGGTGGCGCTCGGACCGAAGCGCGGCCAGTGGGTGGTCACCCCAGCGTCTGCTAGTCGCGGTGTTTCTTTTTGGCAGCGTTGTCAGCCTGTCAGTAATTAAGTTTGCCCAGCCTGATGCGTTTGCTGTGCTGAAGTCCTTTCCCACGGATCGCACCTGGAGATTGACCGTCGGCGATGGCGTTCAGGCTGTATTTGATTGGACCAAAACCACTGGACGCGGTTTTTTTGACAGTCTGACATTCGGCATGAGAACCCTTCTTGACTGCATAGAGGTTATTCTTGTGCAAACCCCGTGGCCCGTAGTCGGGCTTGTCATCGTGTTGCTGGCCTATCTCACTGCTGGTGCTCGCGTTGCCATCTTCACCGGGGCTGCGCTCGCATATTTGGGTTTGCTCGATTTCTGGGAAAAAGCAATGACAACCATTGCATTGTTAGGGGCTGCGGCGTTGATCTCGATCACGCTTGGCATCCCACTTGGGATCTATTGCGCCCGTCGTCCCAAGGCATTTGCAATTGTTCGTCCGATCCTCGATTTCATGCAGTCCATGCCAAGCTTTGTTTACCTGATCCCGGTTGTTGCATTTATCGGATCGGGCAAACCCGCGGGTGTCGTCGCGACCATGATCTTTGGCAGCCCACCGGTCATCCGTTTTACTGTACTCGGGCTTCAACAAGTGCCTGAAACCGTACGCGAAGCCGCATTGGCGTTTGGTGCGACACCGCGCTATTTGCTGTGGCGTGTCGATCTTCCGCTTGCGGCGAAGACCATTATGGCAGGCGTGAACCAGACTATTCTTCTGTCTCTGGCGATGGTGGTCGTGGCCTCACTGATCGGTGCCAAAGGGCTTGGTGAAGATGTGCTTGAAGCTCTGCAATACGCGGCAGCGGGACAAGGCATTCTTGCCGGTCTAGCGATCTTGTTCTGCGCTCTGATCCTTGACAGGATTGTCGCCGGAAAACGATAGCCGCCGCCTTTGCGAAGGGAAGTCGGTCTAGAGCAGAAGCTGTTTAACGCAAGTAAATGGTCAAATGTGCGCCAAACCAGACACGCTCATCCTGCTTAGCGCCAAGCCAAGTTTGCGGGTGCTAACCTCAGACCGTTTCCGGCTCGGTTGCCGCCATGAGTGTTGGCAGGCCTCCGATCCGAGCAAGAAGAGACACGATATCATCCACCCCTTTGCGATGTCGAAGTGACGCAAATACGAAAGGTCTGCCGCTGCGCATCCGTGTCGCGTCGCGGTTCATGACGTCCAACGATGCGCCGACATGCGGTGCCAGGTCGGTTTTGTTGATAATCAGAATGTCGGATTTGGTGATCGCGGGGCCACCTTTGCGCGGGATTTCCTCGCCAGCGGCAACGTCGATCACGTAAAGCGTCACATCCGCAAGTTCCGGGCTGAATGTGGCTGACAGATTGTCGCCACCGCTTTCGATCAGCACCAAATCGACCTCCGGATGGCGGTCCTGCATTTCGGCCACGGCGGCAAGGTTGATCGAAGCATCCTCGCGGATCGCCGTGTGGGGGCAACCTCCGGTCTCGACACCGATGATCCGGTCCTGCGGCAGGATCTGCATGCGCATAAGCGCTTCGGCATCTTCGCGGGTGTAGATGTCGTTGGTGATCACGCCCACCGAAAGCTTGTCGCGCAGTGCCTCTGCCAGAGCGGCGGTCAGGGTGGTTTTGCCTGCACCCACGGGGCCTCCGATGCCCACGCGTAGGGGGCCGTTCATACTGGTCATGTTCGGAACATCCTTGAATATTGGGTTTCGTGTTTCATCGACGCGATGTCGGACAAGAAGGCGGTCGCGCCAAGGTCGTCCATTTTAGCTGCAAGAGAACCCGTTGCGACGCGTTGGCACAACGGGGTCAAATCCCGGATCAACCGCTGGCTTTCTGTCTGGCCCAACGGCACAAGGCGTGTCGCGCAGGCGACCAGGTTCGACATGAATGCCTGAAGGTACATCTGCGCGGTCAGCGCCAAGGGCAGCCCCCACAGTCCGGCGGCATGGCCCAGCGCGACAGGATAGGTCAGGGGTGGCAGGTCAAGCGACCAGACATCGGCTGTAAGCCCGCTGAACGCCTCACCCAGAAGACGTGTTTCCCGCAGACGCTCGGATGAGGGACAGAAGGCGCGTGCGGTTTGATCGATTTCGGCCAGAGCAACTGCCGGAGCGGCATATGCCGCCGACAGCAAGATACAATCGTTGCGCCCCGTGCCGAACTCGACGACATCGGCAATCCACGCGCCTGTTTCGGCGACCGAGGAAACGCTGCCGCTCTCGATTTCCCATTCCAGCCCATGCGAATAGGCAAATCCGCCTACGGGGTAGGCAGGTGAGAGCCATTGCGCCAGCGTCAGTATGTCGGTGTCAGTGGGCGTGGCCATGGGTCCTGCCGTGGCCATAGGCCCCACCTTCGGGGGTGAAAGGTTCGCGCACCTCTCGCACCGTGGCGCCAAGCTTCAGCAACATATCGCGAATGACGTGATCGATCTGTATCAGCAGACGCTGGGTTTCGACCTGGCAGGGCGTATGACGGTTGCCGATATGCCAGGCGATGCGGGTCAGGTCAGGTGCGGTGACTTCCAGCAATGCTTCGGGGGCGGCCTGAATGACCACCTCGCGCCCGTCATCAAGGACAAGCGCGCCGCCATGATCCAGCGAGGTGGTCTGGGCTAGGTCGATCAGAATTTGCTCGCCGCTGTCGCAGGTCAGAACCTTGCGGCGCAGAAAGCGGTCTTCATAGGTCAGCGACAGATGATCGGCCGGTTCACCATGTGAGTGGTTCGAATATTGGCGCGCGGTGCAGAGTAGGGCGGTCATATGCTTGCCCCCTCTGCAGCGGAGATTTTCAGAGCCAGATCGAGTCCGCGAATACTCGGTGAACGATCCGATCCCGTGTAAGTCCACGTTTGCGAAGTTCTTCGTCGCTGAGCGATTGCAGGAATTCGACTTGCCGTACGCGTGTCTGAGCTTCGGCCACGCGGATCAATGCCAAGTAGATTCGCGATGTGGTGGATGCGATCAGGCCGGACAGTGAAACCCGTGCCGGAGTGTGCGTTGCTGAATGTGCCATTTGGACCCTCGTTTCCGTTGGTCCTCCCATGAGCTTGAAAATGTGTCATGTCAGCCTCATTGAGTAGTGGGTTTTTGGTCATGGCCGCGTTGCAAATGCAGCAACGCAGCACAATTTTTGGTCAAAACATAAAGTACCGCTGGGCCATCGGCAGAACCTCGGCCGGTTGGCAGGTCAGCAATTCGCCATCGGCGCGGACTTCGTAGGTTTCGGGATCAACCTCAACCTGCGGCGTGGCGTTGTTCAGCAGCAGGTCGCGCTTGCCGATATTGCGGGTGTTTTCGACGGCAACGGTTTGCTTTGCCAGTCCCAGTGTATCACCAATCCCCGCAGCCTGCGCCGCGCCCGAGACGAAAGTGATCGCCGAATGCTCGACCGAGCGCCCATAGGCCCCAAACATAGGCCGGCTATAGACCGGCTGCGGTGTGGGGATCGAAGCATTAGGGTCGCCCATCTGCGCGCAGGCAATGGTGCCACCCAGCAGAACCATCTCGGGTTTGACCCCAAAGAAAGCTGGGTTCCACAGCACCAGATCGGCGCGTTTGCCTTCTTCGATGCTGCCGATCTGATGGCTTAGACCGTGGGCAATCGCCGGGTTGATCGTGTATTTGGCGATATAACGGCGCACGCGAATATTGTCGTTTTCGCCGGTTTCCTCGGGCAGGCGACCGCGTTGTTTCTTCATCTTGTCGGCGGTCTGCCACGTGCGGATCAGAACCTCACCCACGCGGCCCATGGCCTGACTGTCGGATGCGATGATGCTGAACGCGCCCATGTCGTGCAGAATGTCCTCGGCTGCGATGGTTTCACGCCGGATGCGGCTTTCGGCAAAGGCCACGTCCTCGGGGATGGATTTGTCGAGGTGGTGGCACACCATCAGCATGTCCAGATGCTCTTCGACCGTGTTCACGGTGAACGGGCGCGTCGGGTTGGTGGACGAGGGCAGAACGTGGTTCTCGCCACAGATCTTGATGATGTCGGGGGCATGACCGCCGCCTGCGCCCTCGGTGTGGAAGGCATGGATCGTGCGGCCCTTCATGGCGCCCACGGTGTTCTCGACAAAGCCGGATTCGTTCAGCGTGTCGGTGTGGATCATCACCTGCACGTCCATCGCATCGGCCACCGAGAGACAGCAATCGATGGCGGCAGGGGTCGTCCCCCAATCCTCATGCAGTTTCAGGGCGCAGGCACCTGCGTTGACTTGTTCTTCCAGCGCGGCGGGCAGCGAGGCGTTGCCTTTGCCTGCAAAGGCGAGGTTCATCGGAAAGGCGTCGGCGGCCTGCAGCATCCGCCCGATATGCCAAGGGCCGGGGGTGCAGGTGGTGGCCAACGTCCCATGGGCCGGGCCAGTGCCGCCGCCCAGCATGGTGGTCAGGCCGGAATGCAGCGCATCTTCGATCTGTTGCGGGCATATGAAATGGATATGGCTGTCGAACCCGCCGGCGGTCAGGATACGCCCTTCGCCCGCAATGGCCTCGGTGCCGGGGCCGATGATGATGTCAACACCGGGCTGCGTGTCGGGATTGCCGGCCTTGCCGATCTTGGCGATGCGTCCGTCTTTCAGACCCACATCCGCCTTGTAGATGCCCGAGTGATCCACGATCAGCGCATTGGTGATGACCGTGTCCACGGCCCCCTCGGCCCGCGTGGCCTGAGACTGCCCCATCCCATCACGGATCACCTTGCCGCCACCGAACTTGACCTCTTCGCCGTAGAGCAGCGCATTGTCGCCCGTTCCGCCAGTCGCGGCCGCGCCGGCGCGTTCGGCGGTCAGGTCGCGTTCAACTTCGATCACCAGATCGGTATCTGCCAGCCGCAGCTTGTCGCCGGTGGTGGGGCCGAACATGGCAGCATAGTCAGAGCGTTTGATTGTTGCTGGCATCAGAGCGACCCCATGACCTTTTGATTGAACCCGTACACCTTGCGCGCCCCCCCGATGGGGATCAGCGAGACTTCGCGCGCCTGACCGGGTTCGAACCGAACGGCGGTGCCCGGCGCGATGTCCAGACGCATGCCATGTGCGGCAGTGCGGTCGAAATCCAGCGCCGGGTTGGTTTCGGCGAAATGATAGTGCGAGCCGACCTGAACCGGGCGGTCGCCGGTATTGGCGACCATGAGGGTGATTGCCTCGGCATTCGCGTTCAGGGTGATCTCACCTTCGGCTGGGAACAGCTCTCCGGGGATCATTTGTTCAGCTTTGTCATCACGACCAAAGCTGCCAGCGCGACAACCGCCAAACCGACGCCCAAAGTGGCATAGTCCGTACCGTGCGCATGAATATGCGTGTCGGTATGGGCAGCGGCAGGGCCAGCAAGGATCAGGGCTGGGAAGAGCATACGGGTCATATTTGTGTTCCTTTGTTAGCGAATAGGGTTGTGGACGGTCACCAGTTTGGTGCCATCAGGGAAGGTGGCTTCGACCTGAACTTCGTGGATCATCTCAGGCACGCCTTCCATGCATTGCGCGCGGGTGATCACTTCGGCCCCCGCTTGCATCATGTCAGCCACCGATCGGCCATCACGCGCGCCCTCGACCACGGCGTCGGTGATCAGCGCGATCGCCTCGGGGTGGTTCAGCTTTACGCCACGGGTCAGCCGCTTTCGGGCGACCTCGGCGGCCATGGCGACCAGCAGTTTGTCTTTTTCACGGGGGGTCAGGTTCATGTCAGATCATCCAGCATCTGGGAAGCGTGTCATTGTTCAATCGCCGCAGAACCGGCATCAGCGTGCGGCGGAGGGTAAAGCTGTTCTCGGCCAGCACCCGGATTACCAGCAGATCGTCTTGGATCAGCGAGGCTCCGGCGGTTTCGGATAGCATATCGCGGATGGGGTCGAGTTGGCCCTCGGCTGTGGGAGAGACAAAGGCAACCAGCGCCATCGCCCCCGCGCCGCCTGCGATATGCGGTTTGGCCAGATGCGCGTGCAGATCACCGTCGTATTGCATCGCGTCCAGAAACAGCGGTGTGCCATCGCGCAGGATCTCGACCCGGTCGCGCAGGCGGATATCGGTCAGGGTCTCGCCCATCGCCATGCGGCCAAAGACCAGCGGTTCTACCATCAGTGCGGTGGCTTCCGGGGCAAGGTCGATCTGCAACCGACGCTCCAGCGCGCTGCCGTCAAACAGGATGGTTTCCTGCGGCAGCCAGTTCAGCCGCGCACCCGGAGCGACGCTTAGGTGGTTCACGATCTGGCCCGAGGGACCAGGTTTGGCTTTATACGCGCGCTCGCAGGTCTGAGTTGTTAGCGTCAGGGTGGTGTCGTCGCCCGCATGGCCGGTAAAACGGAAATTGTCGCCGCCGGTGATCCCGCCAGCGGTGTTCAGCAGCACCGCGTTCAACGCGTCGCCATCGGTGCGCGGAAACAGGCACTTGAACGAGCCCGACTGCCGGAACCCGTCCAGAACCGAGGATGTGCCCAATCGTTTGGCACTCAGCCGAATCGCACCTTGCGCGCGCGGCGGGGTCGCGGCTTGCGTGGGCAATATCGAGGCATGATGTGTAATGGCGCACCTGCGGATCACTTTGTTCTGCCGCTTGTTTCGCCGTTTGGACGTCGGAACTCTATTCTGCCTTGTCGGAATTGGGCCAATATCCGGCGGATTGGATTAATTTTTGAGCGAATTGGTTAACGACTGCCTGAAAATTAAACAAATGAGGCGGATTGTCGGAAATGATCTGTCAACTATTTGCCAAATTCTCTGCGATGCAGAAACGGTATGGGTGCCCGCCACGGGGACGATCCCCGAGGGTGTGTGACGGCTGCGCGAATTGGACCTCGGACACAACCGCCACACGGATCGCAACAACAGTTGCGGGGATCAGGTAGAAGAAGAGTGCGTATCTGCGCAAGCCCTCTCTCCCGGCCCCGCCCAGGAGAATCATATGACATCTCTCAAATCCACGCTCGCCGGATCTCTCGTCTTTGCCGCCATGGCGACCGCTGCACTGTCTGCCGAAGACACGATCAAAGTCGGTGTATTGCACTCGCTTTCTGGCACCATGGCGATTTCGGAAACCACGCTGAAAGACACCATGTTGATGCTGATAGACCAGCAAAACGCCAAGGGTGGCCTGCTGGGCAAACAGCTTGAGGCGGTTGTCGTCGACCCCGCATCCGACTGGCCGCTGTTTGCTGAAAAGGCGCGCGAGCTGCTGACCGTGCATGAAGTGGATGTGATCTTCGGCAATTGGACCTCGGTCAGCCGCAAATCGGTTCTGCCGGTGATCGAAGAACTGAACGGCCTGCTGTTCTACCCGGTTCAGTATGAGGGCGAAGAATCGTCCAAGAACGTCTTCTACACCGGCGCCGCGCCGAACCAGCAGGCAATCCCTGCGACCGACTATTTCTTGGAGGAGCTGGGGGTCGAGAAATTCGCTCTGCTCGGCACAGACTATGTCTACCCCAGAACCACCAACAACATTCTGGAAAGCTATCTGAAGGGTAAAGGCATCGCGGACGAGGATATCTTCGTCAACTACACCCCCTTCGGTCATTCCGACTGGTCCAAGATCGTTGCGGACGTGGTCGCGCTGGGTGCAGACGGTAAGAAAGTTGGCGTGATCTCGACCATCAACGGTGACGCAAATATCGGCTTCTATAAAGAACTGGCAGCAGCAGGCGTTTCGGCAGATGACATTCCTGTCGTGGCCTTCTCGGTCGGTGAAGAAGAACTGTCGGGTCTGGACACGGCAAACCTAGTCGGCCACTTGGCCGCGTGGAACTACTTCCAGTCGGCGGATACCGACGTGAACGCCGAATTCGTTGAGACGTGGAAAGCCACCATGGGTGAAGACCGCGTGACCAACGACCCGATGGAAGCGCATTACATCGGCTTCAACATGTGGGTGAATGCCGCGACCGAGGCGGGCTCGACCGAAGTCGACGATGTGCGCGCCGCGATGTACGGCCAGGAGTTCCCGAACCTGACCGGTGGAACCGCAGTCATGCTACCGAACCACCACTTGGCCAAACCGGTTCTGATCGGTGAGATTCAGGAAGACGGTCAGTTCGATATCATCAGCGAGACCGACGTTGTGCCGGGTGATGCCTGGACCGACTTCCTGCCGGAATCGGCGGTTCTGATCTCGGATTGGAAAGAGCTGGGCTGCGGTATGTACAACACCGAGACCAAGACCTGCGTTCAGACGCTATCGAACTACTAAACGACACGCAAGGCGGGTGTGATCGCCCGCCTTGCCCTTAAGACACCTCGGGTTTCTTTACATGTTACGACTATTCCTTGCGGGCCTCGCAATCCTGTGCGCCTGCCTGACGGCCAACGCGCAAGAGGGCGGTCTGCAACCGATCCTGCAAGAGCATCAGGAGATCATCGCCAAAAGCTCGCGCAAGACGATCGGACCGGCGATTGAAGCGATTGCCAGCAGCGGGTTGCCGCAAGCGCAGGTCATGCTTGAGACGTGGGCCGCCAAAAACGTGTGGATGCGCAAGTCCGATGGCCTGTTCTTTGCCGGCAAAAAGGGTGAAGGGCGTTCATATGAGCTGACCGATTTCGACACCGGAGAGGTCGTCGGGACGTTTGAGAAATCCGACCTGAAACAGTTGAAACCCAATAGCGGCATCCGCGCGATGATCGGCACGGCACTGGTACAATTCCAACTGACCGACCCGGATCGTGCAAAACGACTGGCCGCTTTGACGTCTATCCAACGCGATCCCGAGGGCGCTCTGCTTGAGCCGCTGCGCGCGTCGATTGATGGCGAACCCGATGCCGATCTGAAAGCGCAGAAGCAACGCCTCGAGCGGTTGCTGACCATCGGCTACGACGAAGATACTGCAGCCCGTGTGGCCGCGATCGAGGAGATGTCCGACGATCTGGGTGTGGACGTGCGCGCGGCTTTGAACCCTCTGGTCGTGACCAAGCTGCAGACGGCGACAGATTTACCTTCGGATGTGAATATCGCCGGTGTACTGCAACCGGGCTCGAATGACCTGTCGCGTGATGCCGCCTATGATCTGTTGGTCGCGGGTGACCTAGCCAAACCCCGTGTATCGCCCGATGACATCCGCACGGCGCTGGCCGCCAATATAGACGGAGGCCGCTTGGGCGGTGTTCCGGTTGCGCAACTGACCACTGACGCCGCCCGGGCGCAGGCTTATGCGGCATTGGCCGAAGCCGGAACTGTCCCCGCGTTGATCACGCAGACTGACATCGACGCAGCGCTGGGCGCGCATGTGTTCTTTGAAACCTATGCAGAGCCGTCGGGCGAAGTCACAGCCGCCGCCGAAAAGGCGTTGGACCAGATCGAGCTAAAAGTCGGCCTGAACCAGACCCTCGACCTGACTCTGGACGCGATTTCTCTGGCCTCGATCTATTTCCTCGCGGCCATCGGTCTGGCCATCACCTTCGGTGTGATGGGCGTCATCAACATGGCCCATGGCGAGTTCATCATGATGGGCGCCTATACCGGCTATGTGGTGCAGCAGTTTATCCCCGACCATACGCTGTCGATCATCGTCGCCATCCCGATGGCCTTTGCCGTCACTTTCGCCATGGGCGTCGCGATGGAGCGGCTGGTGATCCGTTGGCTTTATTCTCGCCCGCTGGAGACTCTGCTGGCGACGTTTGGTATCTCTATTGCGCTGCAACAACTGGCCAAGAACATCTTTGGCACGCAGGCCCGCCCACTGACTGCACCGGGCTGGCTGGACGGAGCATGGGTGCTGAACGATGTGGTCTCGATCAGTTACATCCGTATCGCGATCTTTGTTCTGGCGATGATCTTTCTGGGACTGTTCCTGTACATCATGAAACGCACGCGGCTGGGGCTTGAGATGCGCGCCGTCACGCAGAACCCGCGCATGGCCGGGTCGATGGGCATCAACCCGGGGCGGGTGAACATGCTGACCTTTGGCCTCGGCTCGGGCATCGCCGGGATCGCGGGGGTTGCGATTGGGTTGTTCGCCAAGGTCACGTCCGACCTAGGCAGCGATTATATCGTGCAAAGCTTCATGACCGTGGTTGTCGGGGGTGTCGGCAACATCTGGGGTGCTCTGGCTGGTGCGGGCATGATCGGCTTCCTGCAAAAGGGGATCGAGTGGATGAACCCGTCGAATACCCTTGCAGCGCAGACCTACATGATCATCTTCATCATCATTTTCATCCAGTTCCGGCCAAGGGGTATCATCGCCCTCAAAGGCCGCGCGGCGGGGGATTGAGCCATGGAACGCAGCTTTGTTGCCAAAAACCCCTCGGTCCTGGTCTTTCTGGCCATCCTGTCCCTGTTCACTTTGGGCGTCACCGTCCTGTCCGAAGGGTTCGGGATCGGCGTGATCTCGACCAGTTTCGTCAAGACGCTGGGCAAAACCCTGTGCCTTTGCCTGATTGCCGTAGCAATGGATCTGGTCTGGGGCTTCACCGGCATCCTTTCTCTGGGCCATTTCGCCTTTTTCGGGCTGGGCGGTTACATGATCGGCATGTGGCTGATGTATGAACGCACGCGTCTGATCGTCGTCGAGTCACTGTCGCAAGCCGAAATCCCTCCGACGTCATCCGAGGTCGTGGACGCCATCGGCACGCAGATCTTCGGTGTGGTCGGGTCGTCCGAGTTCCCGTTGATCTGGGCCTTCTCGGACAGCCTGTTCCTGCAGCTGGTACTGGTGGTGCTGGTACCGGGCCTGCTGGCGCTGATCTTTGGTTGGCTGGCGTTCCGCAGTCGGGTGACGGGCGTCTACCTGTCGATCCTGACCCAAGCGATGACTTTGGCACTGGCGCTGTACCTGTTTCAGAACGACAGTGGCTTGCGCGGCAACAATGGCCTGTCGGGCCTACAGAACCTGCCGGGTGTCACCGTCTCGCAGGACGTGGTGTCGATCTGGTTCCTTTGGGCCTCGGCACTGGCCTTGGGGCTGGGCTATTTGCTGGCGGCATGGGTGGTGTCGGGCAAGTTCGGCTCGGTCATTCGCGGCATCCGCGATAACGAGGCGCGGGTGCAGTTCCTCGGCTATTCGGTCGAGGTCTACAAGCTGGCCGTCTTCACTCTGACCGCCTGCATCGCCGCCATCGCGGGCGCACTCTATTATCCGCAGGCGGGCATTATCAACCCCGAGGAGATGGCCCCCATCGCCTCGATCTATCTGGCCGTTTGGGTCGCCATCGGCGGGCGCGGTCGCCTGTACGGTGCCGTCATCGGCGCGGCGTTCGTCAGTCTGCTTAGCACATGGTTCACCGGCGGGCAGGCCCCGGACATCCCGCTGGGCTTCTATACAATCAAATGGGTTGACTGGTGGCAGGTGCTGCTGGGCGTGTCCTTCGTGCTGGTCACACTGTTCGCCCCACAAGGGATCGGGGGGCTGTTCGACCTCTGGACCAACCGCAGGGCACCGCAGCGCCACGGTGCGGCCCTGGGGCCTGATGAAAGCGCGTTGCGCGAAAAGGAGGCCGCGGAATGAGCACTCTGCTAGAAGTCAGCGGCGTTTCCGTCACCTTTGACGGGTTCCGCGCCATCAACAACCTGTCGTTCCAGATCGGCAACGCGGAACTGCGCGCCGTGATCGGGCCGAACGGTGCGGGCAAGACCACTTTCATGGATATCGTCACCGGCAAGACACGTCCTGACGAAGGCCGCGTCATCTGGGGCGAGAAATCCGTTTCCCTGCTGCGCATGAGTGAGGCCAAGATCGCGCGGGCCGGGATCGGGCGGAAATTCCAGAAACCCACCGTGTTCGAAGATCAGAGCGTGCAGGAAAACCTGCTGATGGCGCTGAAGAACAAACGCGGATGGTTGGGCGTGCTGTTCTACCGCCCTTCAAAGGGCGATCTGGAGAAAGTCGAGGAACTGGCCGCCGAGATCGGCTTGAAGGACGAGTTGACCCGCAAATCGGGCGAACTCAGCCACGGGCAGAAGCAATGGCTTGAGATTGGGATGCTTTTGGCACAGGAGCCGCGCTTGCTTTTGGTAGACGAACCCGCTGCCGGGATGACCCCGCAGGAACGCGAACACACCACCGATCTTCTGGTGCAGGCCGCGAAAACCCGCGCCGTGGTTGTGGTGGAGCATGATATGGAGTTTGTCCGCCGTCTGAACTGCAAGGTGACTGTGTTGCACGAGGGCTCGGTTCTGGCCGAGGGGTCCTTGGACCACGTGACATCAAATCAGGACGTCATCGACGTTTATCTGGGGCGCTAGGCGATGCTGAAACTGAATGATCTGACCCTGCACTACGGGCATTCGCAAATCCTGCACGGTGTTTCGATGCAAGCCGCGCAGGGTGAGGTGACCTGCGTGATGGGCACCAATGGTGTCGGAAAGACCAGCCTGATCAAGGCAATCTCGGGCACGCATCCCCGCTCTGGCGGTACGCTGGAGCTGAATGGTGAGGTCCTCCCGCCCTTTCCGGCGCATAAAATGGCGTGGAAGGGGGTGGCATACGTTCCCCAGGGGCGCGAGATCTTTCCCCTGCTGACTGTGCGTGAAAATCTGGAAACTGGCTTTGCTTGCCTGCCGTCCAGCGAACACTTTATCCCCGATGAGATTTTCGACTTGTTCCCGGTTCTCAAGAAAATGCAGAACCGCCGCGGAGGTGATCTGTCAGGTGGCCAGCAACAACAACTCGCCATCGCACGTGCCCTGATCACCAAACCCAGCCTGCTGCTGCTGGATGAACCTACCGAGGGTATTCAGCCCAACATCATCCAGCAGATCGGTGAGGTCATTCGC
Source organism: Ruegeria lacuscaerulensis (assembly GCF_013034745.1). Lineage (NCBI taxonomy): Bacteria > Pseudomonadati > Pseudomonadota > Alphaproteobacteria > Rhodobacterales > Roseobacteraceae > Ruegeria > Ruegeria lacuscaerulensis. The sequence continues at coordinate 145,445 of NZ_WQGP01000008.1, forward strand.
CATCTGCGCTCTAAAGGTGAGATGGCGATCGTTCTGGTCGAGCAGTATTTCGATTTCGCCTATGACCTCGCTGACCGCTTCGTTGTTCTGAGGCGCGGTGAGATTTTGATGCAGGGATCGCGGCAGGAGTTGTCGCGCGAGCAGGTCCTGCAAGGCGTGACCGTGTAGCACACCCAATCCGCGAATTGGGGGCAAATGTGGCCGATCTGTGTTCTCAGATCGGCCATAAATGTGTTTGCGGTGTAAAATAAGCGGGAATCACCGGTCGAATCGCTGATTCAACGCAAGAGCAAGGTCACAAATCCGCCTTAAACGACAAAAAATTCCCGTTATACGGGAAAACCTTTTCGTTTATGGGGAGGCTCTATAGGTTCACGGCTGGTAAACATTCTATTAACGGGGATGCTGCCTGGTACCTCGTAAGCGTGCGGATTTCGCACTTGGTAAAACAGTCTGGAGTAAAAATTATGTCGAAAACTATTCGCAAGTTCTTTCTGAAGCTGCGTAAAGACGAGCGCGGTGCGACCCTGGTTGAATATGGTATCGCCCTGCTGGTTGCGATCGTTGCAGGTGGCGGTGTTCTGATCACCGTTGCGCAGAGCACCAGCTCGAACTTCACTGAAGCTAACGGTTCGATCACCAACCGTACTCCGTCGCCGTAAGCGATAAGTTGCAACGGTTGCGTGAGCCGCTGTTTCTCGGTGTGTTAAGCAACTGGCCGCTCTAGGTTGCAAAGTCGGGTTTGACCTAGGCTTTGAAATAGCGGACCGAAAAACTCCAGCTTTCCCAGCTTTGCGCTGGGTAAGTTGGCCTACAAAGACCCAAAATTGCGTCAGTTTGAACGCTGATTTACTCAGTTTGATTGAACATCGCCCAAACCTGACAGCCAAAGCTCACTTCGGAAATTGGAGGGCAACATGCGCATTAAATCTTTATTGATGACTATCTTCGGTGTCGGCCTTGCTGGAGGCGCAGTTTTCTGGGCCCAGGACCAGCTGGCACGGAATCAAGCTGCTGCAGTAGACGCGAGCATCGTTCGCGTTGTTGCTGTTTCAGAAGACATCCCGTTTGGAAATCCGATTGAAGGCCACAAGTTAACCACTATCGAATGGCCCGCTGAGTCGGTCCCCGTTGGAGTGTTCACGAGTTTTGATGACGTGCTGCCAGCCGCAGGCGGGGAGCCGCGCCGGGCCAAGCGTGCGCTGGCGCAGGGTGAAATCCTGCTTGCTTCGAAAGTTTCGGAATTCGGAGAAAAAGTCACCATCGTTCAGACGATCGGTGAAGGCAATCGCGCGATGGCGATTAATGTCAACGCGCAGTCGGGCGTTGGTGGATTTGTCACGCCGGGTGACTTCGTGGATGTTGTTCTTACACGCGGCACAGATGAATCGCTGCGTGCCTTGACCATCCTTCAAAATATCCGCGTCATTGGTGTTGACCAAAAGGCTGATGAAGAGATCGACCAGCCCGGTATCGCGCGGACCGTCACCGTTGAGGTGACGCCGGAACAAAGCCAGCGGCTGGCTTTGGCGCAAAAAGCCGGACAGCTTAGCCTGTCTCTGCGTTCACTGGATGAGACTGAAAATAAACCTCTTGAGGCCGTTCGCCTCAGCGACATTCTGCTGGAAAAATCACCAGTCGAAGACGGTGCCCCGCAACCTGTTGTGAAAGTGCGCCGCGGTATTTCGGATATTCAGGAAGAAAAAGTGACAATTACGGCAACTGACGACGAGGTGCCGGAAGTTGAAATCACAGCATCCGAAGAAGAGGTCCCGGTCACGGATACATCAAGCACCGTGAATTGATACCAGTCAGGGTCAGGGAGGGTTAACGATGACTTTTGTTTCCAAGTTCAAGAAAGAAGAAGACGGAACGATCCTGATTTTTGTGGCACTTTGCCTGGCTATGATCCTCGGCTTCGCCGCCCTGACCTTTGACCTTGGCCGTATGGCCTCGACCCAGACCGACCTGCAGTCTTATGCCGACCATGTGGCCTTGGCCGCTGCGGGTGAGCTTGACGGCAATGCCGACGCAATTACCCGCGCTCGTACAGCCGCCGAGAACATGATCGCGGATCGCCAGTTCTTTGCCGATGGCGATCAGACGCTGGACTCGGCTGCCGATTTCAGCCTGCGCTTTCTGACCGGTTTGCCGGACCCTGCTGTCGACCCGGATGATGATGACGCGGTAGACGGGTTTTTGACCAACGATGCGAGTGCAGCCATCATGGTCGAGGTGCAAGCAACGCCGCGAACCGTTTTCCTGCCTTTTGCCCGTGGTTTAGCGACGTTGTTGGGTGCTGCGGTTCCCAATGAACAAGTCGGAGCGACAGCGATTGCTGGGTATACAGGATTTGCCTGCGACGTGACCCCCTTGATGTTTTGCATTCCGGGCGGCTGGACGGCTAACGCAAATGTCGGTCAGGCTATCCAGTTGCGTACCGGTGGCAACGACTCGGCCTGGGGTCCTGGAAACTTCGGCTTTCTTGACCCTCAAGATATTGGGATCAATCCCAACGGCCCCTGTGCGGGTTTGAATGGATCAAGCCTTTATATCTGTCTTATCGCCGCCGAGGGTAACTTGACTAAGTGTGTGTCGCAGCGTGGGGTGGACACGGAACCGGGGCAACGGAACGGTATTGGTTCGGCCATCTATAACTCTCGTTTTGATTTATTCCTCGCAACGATGAACAGCTTGCGGAATGATCCGGCCTATGCCCCTGGTCCTCAAGTTATTGCTGGGTGGGAGAATTCGACCGGCCAGTGCTTGAAAAACAATCCAACGATTTCAGATGACACCATGCCGTTCCCGCGCGACGACTGTTTTGATGCCGGAAACTGCGCCACATTGGTGCCCGAAGGTGCCGGCCGCTTCGGTGATGGGGACTGGGATGATGGGAGAGCCGCCTATTTGGCGACGAACTATGGTACTGGAACAGACCCTTTAAACCCGCTGCAACCACATCCGCTGATTGCTGATGGGACCATAAGCTTGCCTACCGGCAACACGCGCTACCAGATGTATCTGGATGAGATTACCAAGTTCGCTGGCCGTGACATTCTTGAGGGACGCAGTGAAACGGGTCGTCGGCAATGTGCGAGCACAACGAACCCTGACCCTGATCGCCGCACATTCATCGCCGCCGCTATCGATTGCGATGCCAATCCAGTTGTAGGTCGCGCCGTAGACGTGCCGGTGCAGGAATTCGTAAAAGTCTTTCTGATCCAGCCACTGGAGCAAACTTCGGGGACTGATTTCGATATCTATGTCGAAGTGGTGGAACAGGTCGGTGGTGCTGGTGTTGGCATCGACGAAGGTATCTTCCGCGATGTCGTGAGGTTGTACCGGTGAAACGTTTGCTGTCCCATATCACTCGCTTCAAGCGCTGCGAATCCGGTGCCCCAATGGTTGAATTCGCCATGGTCATGCCCTTGATCCTGCTGTTTCTGGCCGTGATTATTGAAGGCGGCCGGATCACCTGGATCCATCAGGTGACTTCGGCAGGAGTGCGTGATGCTTCGCGCATGATTGCCCGAATTGCACCGCTGGATCTGTGCGCGGCTGGCACAGTCGGAACCTATGACGCGCTGGCAACGGACATTGTTCAGAACCAGCTGGGCGGGTCGACGGTCATCCCCGGCGGCGCGACAATTGTGGACGTAACACCAACCTGCATTTCGCGTTCTGGAACCTATCGGCTTGATCCGACCTCGGTTGTGGAGGTTACGGCCGATGTGCGCATTGATCTGATATTTGGCGGAATTTTTGACTTCTTTGGAGACGGGATTGGCCCGCTGAATATCCAAATCGCAGATCAAAGCAGGGTGTATGGCGTATGATCCGAGTTCCACATATCCTAAAAGCCGTTGCCCGCAATCAGCGTGGTGCAGCTTTGGTCGAGCTGGCAATCGTTATACCGTTGTTTCTGTTCCTGATTTTCGGGGTCGTTGACTACGGACGTCTGTACTGGTCGACAACAGCGGCGCAAAAAGCGATGCACACGGCCGCGCGTTTGGCGACGGTGGGTCCGCCGCAATGCGGGGCGCTGCCTGCAACACATACTCTTTCCGGCGGCGCTCCTGCAAATACAAGATTTGGTGCTCTGTGCCGCAACGGCGGTATCTGCGCCGTGCCCAACCTGCCTGCACCCTGCACGCTGGATACCTCAACCCCATACGGCGCGCGCATCTGGAACCAGATCGGTCCGCTGCTGCCGCCCGGTACAGACCCACAGAACGTTCAGTTCACCTATTCGCATGATACCCGTCTGGGTTTCCTGGGTGGCCCCTATACCCCGGTTGTGACGGCCGATCTGATCAATGTCGATTTCAATTTCGTAATGCCGCTGGCTGGTCTGGCTGCGTTGGCCTCGGGCAATCCGGCGGTCACGTCCAATACCCCGAACAGTATTTCCCTTCCCGCGATGAGCACTTCGGTTCCTGCCGAAGACCTGGCTGTCGGGGCGGTAGAGTAAGGAGTAATATAATGAATTCCAAGCAGATTTCAGTGTTTTTGATTTCGCCCGATGAAGAGATTTACTCGGCTATCGAAGGGTCTCTGGCGGATCAGGAGAATTGCAGCTTTACTGGTCGGAAAGAAACGGTGTCCGGCGTCAATGGAAAGGCCGCAAACCTTGCGTCTTTGCATGATGTTGTCCTGTTCGATGTCGAAGATGACGCCGATGGTGCGTTGAAGACGGCGCAGAATATCTGCGATGCGCGGATGCCAAACGCCATCATCATCGCACTGGCCCCCGAAGATCTGCCGCTGGAAAAAGCGCGGCAGCTTACGAAGTTGGGCGTGGACGAGGTTTTGCCCCGCAAGGCCATCAATGAAGAAATCGTGCCGCAGGTGGATGCAATCCGCAACCGCCGTCAGGCGCAACTGCCCACCGTTTGGAGTGGACATGCAACGCTCGGCAAGGTGATCGCGGTTGCCAAGTCGCGTGGCGGCGTCGGCTCTTCGCTGGTGGCCGCGAATATGGCCAACGAGTTGCAGGCCAAAGAGGGTTTCTTCAAGAAGAAAGCGACCAACGAGGTTGCGGTTGTGGATCTGGATTTCCAGTTCGGCTCGATCGCGGCGCTGATGGACGTGGAAGAAAGCGACGCGATGTGGCGCATGGCGATGGATGAAAGCATCCCCGACGGTGCGTTTCTGGAACAGGCTATGGTCAAGGCACCCTGCGGTGTTGACGTTCTGGCTGCACCCTCGCGCTACGGCCCGCTGTCAGCCATTCAGGAAGACCAGATCACGGCAATTCTGGATAACCTGAAGCGGACTCATGACTATGTGGTCGTCGATCTGCCGCGGGCCCTGGTGGAATGGATCACTCCGGTGCTGACACAGGCCGACAGGCTGTATCTGGTCACGGATGTCGCCGTCCCTTCGGTGCGGTCGGCCCGCAAACTGATGGATTTCTATCAAAGCGAGAACCCCGCCATCGATATCCAACTTGTGGCGAGCCTTGAAAAGAAACCTCTGTTGCCCGCAGCCCATCACCGCGCAGCGGCGAAGTTGCTGGAACAGGATTTTGCCCATTGGGTGCCCAAGGATGACCGCACGGTTCGTGAATCCGTGGACCGGGGCATCCCGTTGCAAGATGTTTCCAACCGTGCGCCAGCAACGCGAGCAATCAAGAAACTGGCCGATGACGCGCGCGCTGCTATGCCGCCGCGTGTTAACAACTCGTAATCGCATATCCGCAGACGTGAAGTGAAAAGTAGTAAAGGTTAAGAACATGTTTCGTGAATTTGACAGGACAGGTCGCACAACTTCGAACACCGCTAAGGTCGTTCCGCTGGATACGAAGCAGGTTTCTGATAAAGCTTCGGATAACGTTGTGTTTGAAGCCGAGAAATTGGCGACCAAGCGTGCCAGAGAGATGGACCGCATCGATCTGAAAGCGCGGATGCACAATTCGCTGCTGGACAAGCTGAACCTGGCGGTGATCGACAAAGTTGAAGAAGACACGCTGCGCGGTGAGATCGGCAAACACGCCACCGAACTGTTGCGCCACGAAGGCCGCGCCATGCGCAGCGAAGAGGTCAAGCAACTGGTCGAAGAGCTGATGCATGAGGTTTTGGGCCTTGGCCCGCTCGAGCCATTGCTAGCCGATCCGACGATCAACGATATCCTCGTCAACGGTCATCAACAGATTTTTGTGGAACGCTCTGGTATTCTTGAGAAAACCTCGGCCCGGTTCCGGGATGAGCGTCATCTTCTGCGCATCATCGACAAGATCGTCAGCCGCGTAGGTCGCCGCATCGACGAACGTCAGCCTTGGGTGGACGCGCGTCTTGAGGATGGCAGCCGTGTGAACGCGATCATTCGGCCCTGTGCGTTGGACGGCCCGGCCCTGTCCATCCGTAAGTTTGCCCGCGTACCGCTGACCATGCAGCGCCTTGTGAACAATGGCGCGCTGAATGAAAGTGCTGCGGCGCTGCTGCAAGGGCTGGTCGAAGCCAAGATGAACATTCTGATCTCGGGCGGTACCGGGTCCGGTAAAACGACGATGCTGAACGCTCTTTCGACTTATATTGGTGGAAACGAGCGGATCGTGACCATCGAAGACGCCGCTGAATTGCAACTGCAACAGGAACATGTGCTGCGCATGGAAACTCGCCCTGCTGGTTTGGATGGAACCGGTGCTGTTGCGCAGCGTGATCTGGTTCGAAATGCGCTGCGGATGCGTCCCGATCGTATCGTGGTGGGCGAGGTACGTGGTTCTGAAGCGTTCGACATGTTGCAGGCCATGAACACCGGCCATGATGGCTCGATGACGACGGTTCACGCCAACAGCCCGCGCGACGCCCTGTCGCGTGTAGAGCAGATGGTTCAGATGGGTGGTATGGAACTGCCGCATTCGGCCATCCGGGCGACCATCGCGTCGGCCATCCACTTCGTGTTGCAGCTCAACCGTCTGTCCGACGGGACCCGCCGCGTCACTTCGATCGCAGAAGTGACCGGTATGGAAGGCGAGATCGTCACCATGCAGGATATCTTTGTCTTCAAACGCGAAGGCAAAGACGAGAACGGTAAGGTTAAGGGGCGCTTCAAACCAACGGGCATCCGCCCGAAATCAAGCGATGCGCTGGCCGCTGCGGGTATCGATCTGTCCTCGATCCAGTTCAATTAAGGGAGGACTGGCAAAATGGAACAGCTTCGCGCATTTATCGAGAACCTGGACCTCAGCGCAATTGTTGGTCCGGAAATGGAAGTCGCCGGATTTGATGTTCGGTTCGTGCTGGCCTTGGCCATCTTTGTCGGTGCATTGATCGCTTTCGAAGGGATCCGGCAGTTTGCCCGCCGTGGTGAAAACCGGGACGAGGCGATCAATCGCCGTATCCAAATGCTGAACGAAGGCAAGACGGGGGAGGATGTCCTCAATCTGCTCAAACCTCAGGAGGCGCGTCCGTTCCTGCGCAACTTCCCCTTTGTGGGGGACTTGCCCGCCGCCTTAAAAGCAGCTGGCCTGAACATGGTGCCCGAGATGTTTCTGCTCGGGTGCGGTGTTGCCTTCCTAATCTGTGCCATAGGCGGCTCGACAATTGCGAACCCGTTACAGGTTGTAGCAATTTCCGCTTTTGTCTTCCTGATCGCCCCCTTGATGCTTTTGGGAGCGACCTTGAACCAGCGTAAGGCGAATCTGCTGAAACAGTTGCCGGATGCACTGGATCTGATGTCTCGGGGCTTGAAGGTTGGGCATCCTTTGAACACCACCTTGCAAAGTGTGGCCGAAGAAATGCCGGATCCGATTGGAACTGAATTTGGATTGGTTGTCGATCAGGTTGCCTTTGGCGAAGAATTGACGACGGCCATGAAAAGCATGGCTGATCGAATCGATGAGGAAGACGTCCGGTACCTGGCCGTTGCGCTGATGATGCAGCACGGTTCAGGCGGTGATCTTGCCGGCATTCTGCGGACCCTGGCCCGCGTGATCCGTGCACGACTTTCGTTGCGTCGTAAGATCAAGGCCATTTCTGCCGAAGGACGCATGACCGCCTATATCTTGTCCGCTATCCCGGTCGCAATTGCGGTATTCATGACGATCCTGACCCCATCTTACTATGGCGACGTTATGGACGCTCCAGCATTTTGGCCCGTCATGGGAGCCATTGCAGTGGCAATCGTCCTGAACGCCATCGTCATGTTCAGACTCGTGAATTTCCGGATATAAGGAGGATTTACGATGGAATTCATAAATTCTTTGCTTCAAAACAACATTGTTTTACAGATCCTGATTTTCGGCCTGGTTCTGATTGGCGCGGTTGTAGCCTTCTTCGGTATCTCATCCTCGTTGAGCGAACGGTCGACCGCAGCTGAGCGGATGCTGCCCAGTCGCCCACGTCAAAATCTGGCGCGCGCGAATATCGATCGAGGGGAAGACCCCGAGCCGACTGGCCTGAGCGCAGCGCTGATCCCGGCGGACGCCAGTGTTCGTTTCGAAGTTGGTCAGGTTCTGGCGCAATCCGGTTTCCGTGGCAAGAACGCGATCGCCGGCTACTATATGATCCGTCTGGGTCTGGCGACGTCTCTACCGTTGCTCTTTATCCTGCTGTTGAACTGGCAGCCGCCGACCAGATTTGGCGCGTCCATTTCAGAATATATGTCCGGCCTGGACCTGATCGCGATACTTCGCAACGTTGCATTGCTGTGCGGGCTGGGATTTTTTGGCCCACACTACTGGATGAACGCGCGCATCAAGGAGCGCCGTCGCAAGATGGAAAATGCGTTCCCGAACATGCTGGATCTTCTGCAGATCGGGGTTGAGGCCGGGATGGGCTTTGATCAGGCGTTGCTGAAAGTAGCCGTAGAGATGCAGTTGGTCTCGCCCGAGATGTCCGAAGAGATTTTGATTGCGCTCAGCGAAATTCAAGCTGGCCGCGACCGTGACACGGCATTGATGCGGATGGCCCGTCGGACTGGGATTGAGGAAATGAGCTCATTTGTGAGTGTCGTTCTGCAATCGACCCGCTTTGGTGTGCCGTTGGCTTCGGCTTTGACGACTTACGCAAACGAAATGCGGGAGTTGCGCGAGCTGCGAGCGCAGGAATTGGCCAACAAATTGCCGGTAAAGATGTCAGCGGTTATGGCATTCCTCATGCTGCCAGCGATTGCGGGTTTGATCCTTGCACCGATTTTCATCCGCTATGCTGAAGCGTTTGGGAACTAAACGTTGAAAACCGACATCGCAATCATGGCCAAGCCTGACGCCCCTATGGCGATGCCCATCGGAAACTCTCGTGATTGCGCTGTCGACTCGAATTTGGGGGACAAACGCTTGGCGTAGCGCCGAAAGAGGGACATCCCGATCAAACCCAGAGCCATGGCCGCGGAAAATACAATCATGTATGTGGGCACGACGCTTGGGGGCATGGCCAAAAAAATGACTGGCAACATCTTTGCGTCCCCTCCACCCAGCCAGTTGATCGCAAATAGCCCCAGGCAGATAAGAAAACACGCCCCGCCGATTAGCAAACGGATCAGCAATTCGTTCCAGTCCAAGAAAGGGGCGGCGACAACGCATAGTGCTAGGCCAATTAAGCAGTATAGGTTCGGGATACGAAGTTGGGTGAAATCGGTCCATGCGATCGCCACGAACAGCGGGGCGAACAGCCAAAGCGAGATCCAGTTTTGCCAGTCTAGTTGTGGCATTAAGCCCTTGCTTGATGCTGCTTCCCATGCAGAGCTTCACGCTCTTCAACGGATACTAGCCGACGGGCCAGCATATGGAAGTTGTCCAGACCTGTTTTGGAATAGATATGCTTGAGGTGTGTCCTGACAGTAGCAGCGCCAATGTCCAACTCGGCGCCAATAGCCTGCGAGGACAATCCTCGAGATACCAGTACACAGACCCGCCACTCAGCCCGCGTCAGGCCAGTCGGGTTGTCGGTGCTGAGAATCGCAACGTTTTCCGTGCTACTTTTCCGAATGGTCGCAACCGACTGGCGCGACAGCGCTTCGGTTACCAGACCGGGACGGCGACTTTGGAATGTTTCGGACAATTGGGGTGCAATTTGTTCAATTGCCTCTTTGAAACCCGGTTCCGGGTTGCGCCCGAAATGCAGCTCTAAGAAGTCAATCTCACCGCCCTGGTGATCAAGACAGACAAACAGAATGTCCGAAAGGCTGCGATGTGAAATCCACTCGGTCAGGACGGGGGAAAGATCGCTCGGGTCTTCGCCATCTTCAACCAGACTAAAGACCGAGGCCCGCTTGGGCATATTGCGAAACGGCCCCAACGCGTCATTCGCGAAAGACAGGAATAGAGGACGGCAATGGGCAGGATCTCGGGTGTCAGCCCTGGCGGCAACGCGATGAGAACCCTTGTTCAGCCACAGACGGCTGATTACGGCGCATTCGGCGCCAAAAGCTTCGGCAATACCATTCAGCGCGGCGTCCAATACAAGACCGCCCTGACTCCAATGAATGAAATTGATGATCGCTCTGGCATGTTGCGCGTTTGGCAGCCACGCACCGCTATGAGCTTTCCCCCCAATCATGAGTTACCGTTCCACACTGGTTAAAACAACTTACTGGCTAATGGCACGAATTGTATTTTCGCCTCAACCGATTCTTCAATAGTCCAAAAATCCTAACAATCGTACATGAACCGAAAATTAACAATACATAAATCCTGACTGTGCATCTAATCATGTGTCTTATTGGTCGTAAGTCGGAGATAAACGGTTGTAAAGTATCGAAATGTGTCTTTAGAAGCCTCAATCAGAGACGCGTTCTATGCCCAGATATGGCGGCTCTCGCGTTAAAATTTGAACAAAATGGTTGCCGTGGCGTCGTTTCTCAAAGCGAAAGGCAGTTGGCACAAACCTTGATATTCTCAATGGAAATAGAGAGATAGCTGCGCTCCAGTCAGAGAACCCTGCTGACCTGGTGTGTTGTCATTGACGAGAGAGTGTTTCGAGGGCAGCTCGATGCTTTGAAACAGTTTTCTTGCACAACTCTGCGATGCCCCTCAGTTTCGGCTGTGACTGGATAGGTTTGACGGCATGACACGGGGAATGGAAAGAGTGGATGAGTAACAAATCTGTCACACGTCGCTACACGCTGACCGGTGGAGTCGTAGCGAGCACCGGCCTTGCGTTGCCTATGATCTTTCCCGCCTCGTCCTCTGATGCTTTCACGAATGCACCAAACGGAAGCACGGTTACGTTCGGCTTCAACGCTACTTTGTCTGGACCCTACGCAGAGGAAGGCAATGACCAGTTGCGCGGACAGAAACTGGCCGTCGAGCATCTTAATGGCCAAGGAGATGGCGGGTGCCTGAATACTTTTTCCTCGCGGGCTCTGTCCGGGAATGGTGTTTTGGGCAAGAAAGTCACGCTTGTCGTGGCAGATTCAGAAGGCAAGGCATCCAAAGCGCATTCTTCTGCCAAGGCAATGATAAATTCCGATGGCGCAGTGATGCTGAATGGCGGATCGACGTCGGGCGAGGCCATTGCGGTTCAGAACTTATGCCAAGACGCGGGCGTGATCTTCATGGCTGGCCTGGCCCATGCAAATGACCTCACGGGTAAGGAGAAGAAAGCCAATGGTTTCCGCAATTACTTCAATGCCTATATGACGGGTGCCGCCCTTGCTCCGGTTTTGAGGGCTGAGCTGGGCACGGACCGCCGTGCTTATCATCTGAGTGCTGACTACAATTGGGGCTGGTCCCAGGAAGAGGCGATTGTTGCCTCGACCGAAGCGTTGGGATGGCAAACAATCAATCGGGTCAAAACCCCTCTGACATCGACGGAATTCACGACATATATCGCGCCGATTCTGAACTCGGGCGCGGATGTTCTGATCCTGAACCACTATGGTGCCAACTTGGAGGATTCGTTGGCCAGCGCGTTGCAATTCGGTTTGTTGGACAAGGTCGTGAATGGCAAGGATTTCAAGATTGTCGTCCCGGTACTTTCCGATCTCATGGCCGCGAAGGCGGGTGTGACTATCGAGGGCGTGCTGGGTTCGGTGAATTGGAGCTGGCAGCTGCAGGATAAAGGGACAAAGGCGTTCGTGTCGTCCTTTCAGGAAGCATATGGCTTCCCGCCTTCGATCGCGGCACAGACCGGCTATTCTCAGGTTTTGCTTTATGCCGATGCAGTCGAACGGGCGGGAACCTTCAACCCATGTGGTGTTGTCGAAGCTCTCGAAGATTTCGAGTTTGACGGTTTGGGTAATGGGCCAAGCTGGTACCGTGGTGCGGATCACCAGTGTTTCAAAGACGTACTTGTTGTGCAGGGACGTGATAGCCCGACCGACCCTTATGACAGGCTGGAAGTCGTCGATGTTACCCCAAGGGCGCAGGTCGAATATGACCCTCAGCATCCGATGTTTTCTGGTGGCCAGTTAGGAAAGTGCAATCCGGGCGCATAATTGACGCACAAGAATTTTCGACGAAAATTCTCTGTCTCGCCGAATACGGGAAACCCCCAATATCTTCGGAGGGCGCGGGCGGTTAACTCTAGTTCATCCAAGGTTACACCGAGGACAATCCACTTCCCCGGATGAGGGGCTGGCTACTTTCCCCCTCGGCCGGCCCTTCATTTTCGGGTCAGGCTGTTTCTTCCAACATCGTCAGCGACGCCCTCACCGCTGACGGCAATTCTATCGCTTGGTCATAGCTGAGCATGTGGGGGATCTCGTCAATCAATGATTTGCGATAGCCTTTCGTGAATAGCAGGAATGGAACCTTTGCGCGTTGCGCTGTTTCCGCATCGACCTCGCTGTCGCCGATGAACAAGCGCGGACCGGTTTGAGGGATCGCGTCAAAGCTGGCGTGCAGATGGGCGGGGTCGGGTTTGCGGGTGTTCAGCGTATCGCCGCCGAAAACGGTATCGAAAAATTGCGACAGCCCTAGCGCGTCCAGGATGTGGCGAGCCGGGGCCTCGGGCTTATTGGTGCAGATGCCAAGTACGCAGCCCATTTGCTGCAATTGGGCCAAAGCCTCCGGTACGCCCGGGTAGACAACGGTCTGCGCACTGGAGGCCGCCCCGTAGTAGTCCAGAGTTCGTTTGGCCAATTCGCTGTGGCGGTCTAGCGGTATGTCGCAGTGGCCCATCACACGCTCAACCAGTTTCGGCAGGCCGTTGCCCACGAATTTCTGGATGATCTCTTGCGGCAGCGCGGGTTTGCCTTCGTCGCCCAGCATCCGGTTCGCCGCTGCGGCGATATCGGGCAAGCTGTCAATCAGCGTACCATCCAGGTCGAACATCAGCGTTGCGGTCATTGAAACCTCGGTCGTTGAAATTGTTCAGTCAGACCTAGCCTTTTCGCAATTTCAGCGCAATTCCACACTCTTGGTTGCAGCGTATAGATTGCCGCTTGACATACCTGAGTAAAATAATCAGATTATCCAGCAAGACACACAGCCAACCCGGAATCGGGTCAGCCATCCCAAAAAATGAGAACAGAAATCGGCCTTTCGCCCGTGACCCTCTGGAGTTGACCTGATGAATGTGCAGAACCCGAACCCGACGCAATCCTACCCCGTATCGATGCTGCCGGCACACAAGGCCGAAGAGCTGACCAAAGGCGGGAACCTTGCTCATATCGCGTTGGGCGACCAGCTTTACACCCTGCGCATTACACGCGCGGGCAAGCTGATCCTGACTAAATGACCGCCTCGTTATCACGCGGAGGGGCGGCGGTTGGAAAGCTGTCTGATCTCAGCCCGATCGAGGCCAGCGCGGTTCTGTACCTGCGGCTTTGGGGCGACGCAACGGCGCGCAAAGATATCGCCTGCAAGATCGGGGTCGACCTTGGCACCGGACCTGAAGCTGTTGCAATGATGACCATTGATCGACTGTGTGCGCTCTGTGCGCATCACGGGCGACGCCCTTTGATCCGTCATCAGGTTGGGTGTTCCTGTCTTGGCGCGGATGAGAACTGTTTTGCGCAGATGATCGCTGCGGCCTCGGAAGGGGCGCGCGAGGACGCGATGATGATGGCGACGCTGATTGTCCGGCCGGACTTTGCCCCTGCACTTACCGCCTTGTCCGAAGAGCTGGGTCTGGCGCTGCGCCGGATGACCGCGCCGCAACCTCTGCCCTCAACCGGGCATCTATCCCCCTCGGCCGCGTTGCATTGACAGCGATGCCGATCCAGACCTCTGGTCATTTCTGGCCAGAGGTCTGATCGTTCAGCAGCACCCGCAGCCGGCATGGTGGTGATCATGATCACATGTTGGGGCAGGGGCATAGTCGCCCACCTCGGCCAAAACATTCCCCAATGCCCACAGAATCATGTCAACGTCCTCGGCCTCGATTGTCAGAGGCGGTCGGATTTTGAGGATATTGTCTTTGGGCCCTTCGCTGCCGATTAGAATGCGATGATCGCGCATCCGGTTCTTGACGTATTTGCAGATCTCGGTGCCCTCGGAGCCGTCTGAGTTGATCAACTCGACCCCCAGAAACAGGCCCATGCCCCGCACATCGCCGACACAACCGAAATCGGCCTCGATCCTGCGTAACCCGTCCATCAGCCGTCCGCCCATCACGCGGGCATTGTCCTGCAGCCCCTCGTCATCGACGATGTCCAGCACCTCTTTCCCGATCCGGCAAGACAAGGTCGATCCGCCGAAGGTCGAGAAGAACTCGATCCCGTTGTCAAAGCTTTGTGCGATTTCCCTGGTCGTGACCAACACGCCCAAGGGGTGCCCGTTGCCGATCGGTTTGCCCATCACCACGATATCGGGCAGCGCGCCCTGGTGCTCAAAGCCAAAGTAGTACTCACCCAGACGCCCCAGTCCGGTCTGCACCTCATCGGCGATACACACCCCTCCGGCGGCGCGGATTTTTTCGTAGACTGCGGGCAGATATCCTTTGGGAGGGATGATCTGACCCCCGACCGAGGGGAAGGTCTCGGCGATGAAACCGGCGATGCCGTGGCCCTTGTCCTGCAAAGCGGCAATCGCAGGGTCCACAAAATTCGCGAATTTTGTGGCGCGGTCGGGATCGTCGCGCTTGAACGATCCACGATAGTCGTTGGCCACTTCAACCAGTTCGACCCAATCCGCCTGACCCACGCCACCAGGCTTGTTGAACTTATAGGCCGAGATCGCAACCGCCGCATTCGTATTGCCATGATAGCCGTGATCGGGTGTCACGATCCCTTTGGCCCCGGTATGTGCGCGGGCCAGCCGCAGGGCCAGTTCGTTCGCCTCGGTGCCGGAGTTCACAAAGAAACAGACTTCAAGGTGATCAGGCAATTTCGACAGCACCTTATCGGCAAATTCGGTCTGCGCCGGGTGCAGATAGCGAGTGTTCGAGTTCATGCGCCGCAACTGATCAGACGCCACCGCTTGAATGCGTGGATGCGCGTGGCCTACATGGGGGACGTTGTTATAGGCGTCCAGATAGGGGCGACCCCATTCATCGAATAGGTGGTGCTTCCAACCGCGCACCAGCATGACTGGGTCGTCATAGGTCAGGCTCAGATTGCCTCCAAAGTGGTCGCGCCGCCCCTGCAGAATCGCGTGTTTGTCGGCCGGCTGATAAAACACCTTGTCATCGGGCAGGTTCAGCAGCGCCGCCGGGTTGGGGCAAACCGCCTGCCACAGCTCCATCTCATCCGGGTCGCCCACGCCGGGCCAGTCGCTTTGCATCCCGTCGGTGGTCATTGCCAGTTGAAAATGAACGTGTGGGGCCCAGCCGCCGTTCTGCTTGGCATCCCCCAACCGCGCGAACGCTGCGCCCTGCGCCACCGGATCACCGGGCTTCAGTCGATCACATACCTCGGGGTCGAGATGACCATACAGCGTATAGAACGCATCCCCTTCGGGCGTTTCATGATGCAGGATCACCACGCCGCCATAGTCCAGATGAGTATCGCGGTTCTCGACCGCCTCAACCCGCCCGCTGACCGGAGCATGCAACACGGTACCCGCCGGGGCAAAGACGTCTACGGCCAAATGCACCGTGCGCCGGTCAGAGGCCTTCCACGGCCCCTTGCGGAACCCGGGTTCGGCATAGATCAGGCGCGGCTCGTTATAGTAGCCCAGCCACAGGCCTTCGCCATATTCCTCACCTACGCGCGCGGCCTCGGCCAAGGGCATGTGGAACGGGTTTTGCGGCCAGACGCAGTTTTCAACCGACAGCGACCCCATCGGCACATCACTCAGATCCTGTCCGAAAATCGGGGCGAACTGCCCTCGATGTTCGGTTAGGTAAGCGTGGACCCGTTCGGCCCCATCGGTCACAGGCAACCCGCAGGCCACGCGCAACCGCGCGCCCATCAAGCCGCCATTGACCGTATCATTTTCCAGAAACCGCCAGGCAGGGGCCTGGCTAATTGTCACATAGGGATCATCTGGGTTCTTAATTGCCATCAAGGTCGAGTTTACAACCGACACCGCCAACCGCATCCGCAACAGCGGCCAGATCAGATCAACCTCATCTGCCCGCAATCGATTGGCCGCATGATACCCTCGTACCAAAGCGGCCAGCGCTCTCTCAGGCTGTGGGTGGTCTAGAACGATATAGGCCCCAGCGATCGCCAGATCACAAATCCGGGGTGCCGCGCACATGTCCCCAAGATCAATTAAGCCCGCGATAGATTGGCGCTGCCCTAATTCTCCTTCAACCAAAATATTGTAGTCATTGGCATCGTTGTGGATGGCTTGTCTCGGAAGGTCGTTCAAAGTCTCCCGGACAGTGTCGAACTCTGCGCAAATGTCGGACAATAACAAGTGGCGCGCGGCGTCACTGATCGTATCCAGATGATCCGCAATCCAACTGGCTTGCATCAGGTCCCATTTGAAGCCCGCGCGATGCAAACCCTCGTGATCGAACCGCTCAAGCGCTCGGTCGGTCGCTCCCAGAACTCGGCCCAGTTTCAGGATCAACTCCTCGGATTTAGGCGCGGCGTTGGCGTAACACGAACCCGGCAGACATTCGAGCAGCCACACCAGCCGGGGGTTTTCGTCCTGATCCGTAATCTGGGGCAATAGCCGCCCATTCAAATCGCTAAACACCTTGGGCAACGGGAGTCCGGGCGCTTCCGAGGCCAGATGCTCCAACGCTTTGATCTGCAAGTCCACCAGCCCGGCCTCGCATCCTGGCCGCATAACCTTCAGAACATAATCCTGCCCATTGGTCGCCCGCGCCAAGAAGTTCAGATCATATTCGCCATCCAGCCGGGTCAGCTTGGCGTCCAATCCCCATTGCGTCCGCAACGCGGCCGCCCAGAACACAGTTATGTCGTCCATTCCAAACCCTGACCCGCGCAAAACGGGATCCTCTTCATCTGGCCAAAAATATCCTTGGGGGGAATCCCGCCCCGGCGCGATGGGGGCAGACCGCCCCCCTTTCCCTATCACCCCAAAGCGCGCAACCGCTTGATCAGCGAGGACGTATCCCACCGTCCCCCGCCCAGTTTCTGTACATCCTTGTAAAACTGATCGACCAAGGCGGTCACCGGCAGCGAGGCTCCGGTCTCATCTGCGGTATCCAGGCAAATCCCCAGATCCTTGCGCATCCAATCGACCGCAAAGCCATGGTCGAAATGATCGTCCAGCATCGTCTCATAGCGATTGGCCATCTGCCAGCTGCCGGCCGCCCCCTGGCTGATCACTTCAACAACCGATCGCCCGTCCAACCCGGCCTTTTCCGCGAAATGCAGCGCCTCGCTCAGACCTTGCACCAATCCGGCAATGGCAATCTGGTTGCACATCTTGGTCATCTGACCTGCGCCGCTTTCGCCGATACGGCGACAGATTTTGGAATAGACCTGCATCACCGGTTCTGCCGCATCATAAGCCGCCTGATCTGCGCCGCACATAATCGACAAGACCCCATTCTCAGCCCCCGCCTGACCGCCTGAGATCGGAGCATCAACAAACGCAATACCTGCGGCTTTTCCGGCCTCGTAAAGCTCACGCGTGACTTTGGCGGATACGGTTGTGTGATCAACAAATATCGACCCGTCGGACATACCATGAAACGCGCCGTTCGGACCATTGCAGACCATGCGCAGATCGTCGTCATTGCCCACACAAGCCATGACAAACTCTGCGCCCTCAGCGGCTTCGCGTGGTGTCGCCGCCATCGAGCCACCATGCTGGGCGACCCAAGCCTCAGCTTTGGCTGTGGTGCGATTATAAACGGTGACGTCGTGACCGGCGGCTTGCAAATGGCCGGCCATCGGATAGCCCATTACACCCAAACCCAAAAACGCGACTTTTGCCATGTGGAGATCCTCTCTGCTGTCCGATACCCACTTAGTGCAGCAGATCGGAATGTTTAGCAGAGACAAAGCAAAGCTGCGCGAAAAGGGCAACCCTGCGCTATGGTTCGCCACCCAAATCTTGCAGGATCGGACAATCTGGACGGTCGTCCCCGGCACAGGCCTCTACCAGATGGCCCAGCGTATCCCGCATGGCGTTCAGATCGGCGATCTTGGCCTCGATCTGCGCGAGATGTGCCCGGGCGACCTTTTTGACATCCGCGCTGGCGCGGGTTTCGTCCTCATAAAGTGCCATCAGGGTTCGGCAGTCTTCGATGGTGAACCCTAATGCGCGAGCGCGGCCCAGAAAGTTCAGCTTGTGCACGTCCTGGCTGCGAAATACCCGATACCCGTTGTCGTCCCGCAGCGGTTTGACTAGCCCGATGTCTTCATAGTACCGGATCGTTTTGGCGGGCAGGCCTGTCTGGGTCGACACGTCTCCGATATTCATGAGGCCACCGCCTGAGTTTGGTGTTTCATGTCCCGTTCGGGCAGGCTGGCCCGCACCCGTCGCAAACGCAGGGCGTTGGTGACGACAAAGACGCTGGACAAGGCCATCGCTCCTGCTGCCAAAGCCGGGGACAGCAGCGGTCCGCCAAGGGGATACAAAGCGCCCGCCGCCACCGGGATCAAAAGGGTGTTGTACCCGAAGGCCCAAACCAGGTTCTGACGGATGTTGCGCATCGTCCGGCGGCTGATCTCAACGGCATTGGCCACACCGCGCAGATCGCCGGACATCAGCACGACATCGGCGGTTTCAATCGCCACATCAGTGCCGGTTCCAATCGCCACGCCGGTGTCGGCAGCGGCCAGCGCAGGGGCGTCGTTGATGCCATCGCCCACAAAGGCCAGCGCGCCAAATTGGTCGCGTAGAGCATTGATCGCCTGCAACTTGCCATCGGGCAGCACCTCGGCGGTCACGTGGTCGATGCCCAGCTTATCGGCCAGCGCCTGCGCTGTACGGGCGTTGTCCCCCGTGACCATGGCAAGTGTCAGGCCCATCGCGTGCAGCCTGTCCAGAGCCTCAATCGTGCCGGGTTTGACGGGGTCCGACACCGTCAGCAAAGCCGCAGCCTGACCGTCAATCGCCACAAACAAAGGCGTGGCCCCTGCGGCGGCGCGCTGATCTGCCTCGGGCGTCAGGCCCGACAAATCCACCCCGTTCCGGTCCATCAGCCGGGGAGAACCGATCACCACCTCGCGCCCTTCAACCACGGCCCGGACGCCCAGCCCGGTCTGAGATGTGAATTCTGTTGGCTGCGGCAAGTCCGCAGGCCCGGCGCGCGTGATGGCGGTGGCGACGGGGTGCTCGGACTGCGATTCCACCGCAGCGGCCAGGCGCAACACGTTGTCGCGATCGAACCCGTTGACGGTGGTGACACTTTCCAGCTCGGGCCGGCCCATGGTCAGAGTACCGGTCTTGTCTAAGGCCACAACTTTGGCCTGTTGCAACTGTTGCAGAGCATCGCCCTTACGGAAAAGAACACCCAACTCAGCCGCGCGCCCGGTGCCGACCATGATCGAAGTTGGCGTCGCTAGACCCATCGCGCAGGGGCAGGCAATGATCAGGACCGAAACCCCCGTGACCAGCGCCATCGGCAGGGCAGGAGCTGGTCCGAAGATCAGCCAGATCGCAATGGTCAACAGTGCAACAGCCAGCACGGCAGGCACAAACCACGCGGTAATCTTGTCGACCAGCCCCTGAATTGGCAGCTTGGCCCCCTGCGCCTGTTCAACCATCCGGATCACCTGCGCCAGAACCGTATCAGCCCCGACCCGCGCCGCACGCACGCGCAGTGCGCCGGTGCCGTTTACCGTGCCGCCCACCACCTGATCGTCGGGGGCTTTACCAACCGGGACGGGCTCGCCGCTGATCATGCTTTCATCGACATAGGACGTGCCGCCCAGCACCACGGCATCTACCGGAACCCGCTCGCCTGGGCGGATTTGCAGGACGTCGCCGACGTTGATCTGGGAAATCGGGCGGTCCACGGTGGTGTTGCCCTGTTCGACGCGCGCGGTTTTTGGCTGCAGGCCTACCAGCTTGCGGATCGCAGCGCCGGTGCGGCCTTTGGCCCGCGCCTCCATCGCGCGGCCCAGAAGGATGAGGACAACGATGACCGAGGCAGCCTCGAAATACACATTCGCGCTGCCTTGCGGTAAGAGGCCCGGCGCGAAAGTGGCGATGACCGAGTACAGATACGCCGCGCCCGTACCCATTGCAACCAGCGCATTCATATCCGGTGCGCGCCGCAGCAGCGACGGAATACCCTTGACGTAAAACACCCGGCCCGGTCCGACCAACAAGGCCGAGGTCAGGGCGAATTGGATCAGGTGGCTGGCCTGCAATCCTATGGTCTGATGTACCCAATGATGAAAGGCGGGGATCATGTGTCCGCCCATTTCAAGGACAAATACGGGCAAGGCCAGCGCTGCCGCGATCAAAGTCGTGCGGGTCAGTGCCGTGGCCTCATGTGCCTTGTCGGCGGAGGTCTCGTCCGTCTGGGCGATATGCGCCGGATACCCTGCATCGCCCGACAGTTTTGCAAGCGAGGCAGGGTCTGTCGCGCCCTCTACATAGCGGATCGTTGCGCTTTCGGTGGCCAAGTTCACATCCGCTGCGATCACGGCGGGGTCGGCGCGCAACACACGCTCGACCCGGTTCACACAAGAGGCGCAGCTCATCTGGTCGATTTTCATCGTGACATCGGCTATTGCAGCCGGATACCCCGCAGCCTGCAGCGCTTGCGTTACATCGCTGAGGGGGCCGTCGTACGCGACCTGCGCCGTCCCGGCCGCGAAATTCACCGTTGCCTCGGACACGCCCGCGACGCCTTGCAAAGCCGCTTCCACGCGCCCCACGCAGGATGCGCAGCCCATTCTTGTGATGTTCAATCGGGTTTCATGTGCGGTGGTCATCCGACTCATCCTGATCTGCTGTTGCCCTCTAAGTGGGGGTTCCAGTCACGGGAAGGTCAAGGGTTTATGCCGCATACCCGCCATGCATTGTGGCTCAGCGCTGGGGCAAGGCTTGCAACAACAGCGAGTTATACTGCGCAGGCGGCGCTGCGCGCACGGCTTCGGGCGAGGCAAAAAAGCCCAGCATCAGGACCGATACGCAAGCCAGCAGGCCCAAAAGGCACAGGCCGGTGAGGTTGAGTGTCGTGCGTAGCATTGACAGTTTTTCCATTCCTAAACTCACTGAGACCTTACGGGTCGGTTCAAGATCTTTGTGCCAGCTCTTGCCTTAACTTTTCGTTCTCGACCTGAAGCTGCGCCAGTTGCTGACCAAGCGTGTTCAGATGCGGGCGCAATTCGGCCTCGGTAAAGCGCGGCGTGATGTGTCGGGGGCAGTTCCAGTCCAGCCCCTCCACCCGGATGATCGCGGCGCGTTCGGCTGGTGCTTCGGCCCCATCGGGATAGAGGCTGGCGGCGGCGGCTTCGCCCTCGGTGAACTCTACCCGACCCAGTATTTTCAACCGGCGTTGGTTGGCGTAGTCCATCAGGATCATCGCTACCCGGTCATTCCCGTCCAGATTCCCGCGCGAGATATATTGCTTGTTGCCCGAAAAATCGGCGTAGCCGATAGTCGTGGGCCCCAGCACGCGCAGGAACCCAATCGGCCCGCCGCGATATTGTACATAGGGCCAGCCGGTCTCGGACACTGTAGATTGGTAAAACCCGTCCCGCGCCTCGATAAACGCTTTCTCTGCCGGACCGATCTGGTGCCCTTGCTGCGGCCCGTCTTCGATGAACTTGGCATAGGTCCTTGCTGATCCCATCCGTTCCTGATGGGCCAGAACCGCCGGGGTGAAGGTCAATTCGGAAAAGGCGCGGGGCATGGGCGATCCTTTCTACAGGCCCAGATCAGACAGGCCGGGGTGATCTTCGGGCCGTGGGCCTTGAGGCCAGCGGAACAACCGGTCTTCCTCGGCAATCGGCAGGTCGTTCAGCGACGCATGGCGCTTGGCCATCCGGCCATCTTCGGCAAATTCCCAATTCTCATTGCCATAAGACCGGAACCATTGGCCGCTGTCGTCGTGCCATTCATACGCATAGCGCACAGCAATCCGGTTGCCGGAAAAGGCCCAGAGTTCCTTGATGAGACGGTAGTCCAGTTCTTTGTTCCATTTGCGGGTCAGGAAGGCATGGATGTCTTTGTGTCCCGATAGGAATTCAGCGCGGTTTCGCCATTGGCTGTCCTCGGTATAAGCGGGCGTTACCAGATCGGGGTCGCGGCTATTCCAGCCATTTTCAGCCATGCGCACTTTTTGTGTAGCAGTTTCCAGGGTGAAGGGGGGCAGAGGGGGTCGGCTCATGTCTTGATCTTTCAGGTCAGCGCGGCGGCAAGCATCGCAAGTGTCAACAGGAACGGGACGTACTGAGGGGAAAACGGGCTGGTGCGGCGTTTCATTGTAAAGCTCCTAAGTTTACTGATCGGTACATCTTGAAGAGAATGTGTACTGATCGGTAAACTTTTGCAAGTCTCAAAGTGAAAAAACTTTGCGACCGACGCTAAATCGGCTTCTTTTCAAGGCTGTTGACGTTGGATTTCGTGTAACCTTGTCGCAGGACGCGGCTACAATTATGTACTGATCAGTACACTCAGGAGCCGAATCATGCGCCCCAACAAACGCGACGAACTTGTCCGCAATGCGCTGCAGGTCTTTTACAGGGACGGGTTTCACGCCACTGGTATGGACAAGCTGGTGGCGGAAACGGGCGTCTCAAAGACCTCGATGTACAAACACTTCCGGACCAAGGAAGAGTTGATCGTCGCGGCCCTGCAGCTGAGAGACGAGAACTTTCGCACTTGGTTTTATCAGCGGATCGATGCGCTGGGCCAAACGCCGGCGAAAAAGCTGTTGGCCAGTTTCGATGCGTTGGCTGAATGGTTTCAGGAAGACGGATATCGCGGCTGTATGTTCATCAAGGCAGGGGCTGAATATCAGGATAAGGATCACCCGATCCACGTTCAGGCGGCCGAGCACAAGCGTCTGTTGTTGGAGTACTTCACGGATTTGGCCCGCGCCGCCGGGGCGGCTGATCCTGAAAAGCTGGGCTGTCAGATATTGATCTTGAAAGAAGGCGCTATCGTGTCCGCTGTTCTGTTGAAAAGCTGCGATCCGGCACGTGATGCAAAAGACGCGGCGCTGACTCTATTGAAAGGCGCGCTGCCTGGATGGGAAAAAGCCTGAAAGACGTTACGTTGTGGCGTCTTTTGGCGCATTGGATTGCAGTGAGACGAAGAGTACCTTCCGGAGAAATTGATATGGGAGGACACTTGATGTCTTTGTTTACAAGCTCTGCAAGCTGGGTCACTGAAGAACACCGCATGTTCGCCGAAATGGCGGATCGGTTCATGCAGGACGAACTGGTCCCCAACGAAGAGCGTTGGAATGATCAGGGGATGGTCGACCGCGCATTCTGGCAAAAAGCCGGTGAGATGGGCCTGATGGCTGGCTCGATCGCAGAGGAACATGGCGGCGTTGGCGGGGATCTGGGGTTTGATGCGGTCACTCTCTATGCCCAGTCGTCGCACGGCAATTGCGGCTGGGGCTATCCGATCCAGTCGATCGTGATCCACTATTTGATGGCCTACGGCAGCGAAGAGCAAAAGCAGAAATGGCTGCCGAAACTGGCCTCGGGTGAGATGGTCGGCGCACTGGCTATGACCGAACCCGGCACCGGGTCGGACGTGCAGGCGATCCGCACCACCGCAGATAAGGACGGCAATTCCTACCGCCTGAACGGCTCGAAGATCTTTATTACCAATGGTCAGTCGGCCGATCTGATCCTTGTGGCGGCCAAGACCGACAAGTCGCAAGGCTCTAAGGGTGTGTCGCTGATCGCGGTCGAGACCGAGGGCGCCGACGGTTTCCGCAAGGGGCGCAACCTCAAGAAGCTGGGCATGAAGGCCAACGACACGGCCGAGCTGTATTTTGAGAACGTCAAAGTGCCGATGACCAATCTGGTTGGTCCTGAAGAGGGGCAGGGCTTTTATCAGATGATGAAGCAGCTGCCCTGGGAGCGGTTGACGATTGCTCTGATCGCTCTGGGTTCGATTGATTTCGCCATCGCCGAGACTGTGCGCTATACGCAAGAGCGTAAGGCCTTTGGTCAGCGCGTGATGGATTTCCAGAACACGCGCTTCAAGCTGGCGGAGTGCAAGACCAAAGCCGAAGTTCTACGCAGCTTCCTCAATGACTGTCTGGCTCAGTTGCAGGCGGGTACGCTAGATGCGGCCACGGCGTCGATGGCGAAATACTGGGGTAGCGAAATTCAGAATGAAATCATGGGTGAATGCCTCCAGCTCTTTGGCGGTTATGGATTCATGATGGAATACCCGATTGCGCGGCTTTACGCGGATGCGCGGGTACAGACAATCTATGGCGGCACCAATGAGATCATGAAAGAACTCATCGCCCGCTCGCTGGACAAATAAGAACGACAGGGCGCTCTCGCCCGTCGTTGACGTTTCTGGCGAAACATCTCCTCCTGTTGGGCCGGGCAGGCGCGGGCTCAGCCCACGCCTGCCCGGCCCCCTGCCGTCCGCAGGACGCAAGGCCGAAGGCCGCGCAGTTTGCTACTGTTGTTACGCGTGCTGGTTTAAGGTTTGGGTTACCCGACCTGTCCGCGTAGCCATTCAACAAAGGATTTCAACGGCTCGGATTCGGCCCTGGATTGGGGCCAGACCAAGTAGAAATCTCCCAGACTGACGCCCGGACCGTGCCAAGCGGGAACAAGACGCCCTGAGCGCAGGTCATCTTTCACAAGGTAACTCGGCAGCAGAGCCACACCCAACCCGTGAACGGTTGCCTGCCCCATGGTCGAAAACTGGTCGAACAGCATTCCGCCAAGCCCAGACACCTCTTTGCCCTGAAACGCAAACCATCTCTCCCACGCATCCGGGCGGGTTTCGAGGTGGAGCAAAGGCGTGCTGAGCAGCCAGTCGATGCGATCTGCCCGCTCTGGCAGGATCGAGGGGGAACAGACCGGCACGACATCCTCACGCATGATGGGCAAGTAATTCACGCCCCGCCAATCCCGTTGTCCAAAATGAATGGCGGCATCGAAATGCTCGACCTCGAAATCAAAAGGTCGGAGCCGTGTGTTGAGGTTCACCGTTACCTCGGGATGGCGGCGTGCAAAATCCTGAAGGCGGGGGGCCAGCCAGTGCATGCCGAAAGCGGGCAGGATCGACAGGTTCAGCGACCCGCCCTTGGGGTTTGCTTTCAACTTGACCGAAGCCTGTGCCAGTTGATGCAGCACAGTACGCGCGACCTGAACATATTCTTTGGCTGCCGGGGTCAGGTGGAGGCGCATCTGGCTGCGCTGGATCAGATCGATGCCCAGTTGTTCCTCCATTGTTTTGAGTTGGCGACTGATTGCGCTTTGTGTCAGCGAGAGTTCTTCGGCCGCCGCAGAGGCGCTGCCAAGGCGGTCCACAGCTTCGAGCGCCAGCAGGGACGGGATGGAGGGCAGGAAACGTCGGGGGGCGATCATATGATTATTCCTCATACCTTTCGGATGGATTATCACTGGCATTTCGATTGCACCAGCCTGATAGATTGATGCGTTTTAACTCGGTCTTCGGCGGCGATGATCCGGCAGAGGTCTTGCTCGCCAATCGTGGGCGCGATTATTGCTGTAACAGAAGACCTGGCCGTTCGTAGGCCACCACGGGGATCACAGGGCACGGCAGCGCCCATGATCCGACAACAAAAGGACGGAGGCGCAGATGGATCGCGCTCATATCGTGCATGAGAACTTCCTCAAACGCGTCACCGCGCGCGATTTTCCCGCAGGCAACGCGCCCCGGTCCGGTCTGAGCGATGCCGATGCCGTATCACTGTTCCGCTCGCAAGTGCTGAGTCGCGCGCTGGACCGCACCAGCCGCGCCATGCAGAAGGCGGGGCAGGGGTTCTACACGATCGGCTCATCCGGGCACGAGGGGATGGCGGCCGTGGCCCATGCTCTGCGCGCCACGGATATCGCCTTTCTTCATTACCGCGATGCCGCGTTTCAGATCGCCCGCGCAGAGCAGGTACCGGGCCAGCAGATCGCCTGGGACATGCTGCTGAGTTTTGCCTGTTCTTCCGAAGACCCCACGTCGGGCGGACGGCACAAGGTGTTGGGGTCCAAGGCGCTGACCATCCCGCCGCAAACCTCGACCATTGCCAGCCATCTGCCCAAGGCGGTCGGCGCGGCTTATTCTCTGGGCGCGGCGCGGCGGCATGCGCCTGAGCACCGTGAGTTGCCTGAGGACGGGATCGCCATGTGTTCTTTCGGGGATGCCTCGGCCAACCACTCGACCGCACAGGGCGCGATTAACACGGCGGGTTGGACCAGCGTGCAAGCGACGCCGCTGCCCTTATTGTTTGTGTGTGAGGACAATGGAATCGGCATCTCGGTCAAAACGCCAAAGGGCTGGATACAGACGTCGATGGAGCATCGCCCCGGCATTCGGTATTTTCAGGCCAACGGGCTGGATATCTACGAGACCTATGCCGTCGCGCAAGAGGCTGCCGACTATGTGCGCACCCGCCGCAAACCTGCCTTCCTGCACCTGAAAACCGTACGTCTTTACGGTCATGCTGGTGCTGACGTACCGACCACCTATATGCCCAAATCCGAGGTCGAAGCGGATGAGGCAAATGACCCTTTGCTGCATTCTGTGCGCCTTTTGGATCAGGCCGGGGCACTGTCGCCGGATCAGGCGCTGGAGATATATCAGGACACCTGCGCCCGCACTGATCGCATCGCTGCCGAGACCACCACGCGCCCGCATTTGGGCACCGCCGCCGAGGTGATGGCCAGCCTGATCCCGCCCAAGCGCGTTTGCAAACCCACCAATGGCCCTAGTGCCGAGGCGCGCGCAAAGGCGTTTGGTGGCGATATGCGGGCGATGAAAGACCCTCAGCCCATGAGCCGTCTGATCAACTGGGCGCTGACCGATCTGATGCTGGAGCATGGCGAGATCGTCTGCATGGGCGAAGATGTGGGCCGTAAGGGGGGCGTCTATGGCGTCACGCAAAAACTTCAACAGAGGTTCGGGCCGGACCGGGTGATCGACACGCTGCTGGACGAGCAGTCGATTTTGGGGCTGGCGATTGGCATGGGCCATAACGGGTTTGTGCCGATCCCCGAGATCCAGTTCCTCGCCTATCTACACAACGCGGAGGATCAGATCAGGGGCGAGGCCGCGACGCTGCCGTTTTTCTCGAACGGGCAGTTCACCAACCCTATGGTCGTGCGAATTGCCGGGCTGGGCTATCAGAAAGGGTTCGGCGGGCATTTTCACAATGACAACTCGCTGGCCGTGCTGCGTGATATTCCGGGGGTAGTCATCGCCTGTCCTTCGACCGGAGAGGATGCGGCGCAGATGCTGCGCGAATGCGTCCGCCTGGCGCGCGAAGAACAGCGGGTGGTGGTGTTTCTGGAACCCATTGCGCTCTATCCCATGCGTGACCTGAATGGGGCGCAGGACGGGAGGTGGATGACGACCTATCCCGCACCGGATCAACGGATTGCGCTGGGTGAGGTGGGCGTGCATGGCGACGGTACCGATCTGGCCATCGTGACCTATGGCAACGGGCATTACCTGTCGAAACAGGCGCTGCCCGAACTGCAGGCGGCGGGGTTGAACGTGCGGATCATCGACCTGCGCTGGCTGGCGCCACTGCCTGTTCAGGCGTTGTACGAGGCCACCAAGGGCTGCGCACATGTGCTGATCGTCGACGAATGCCGCCGCACCGGCAGCCAGTCCGAGGCGCTGATGACTTTCTTCGCCGAAGAAAGTCCGGCCACTCCAATCGCCCGTGTTGTCGCCGACGACAGTTTCATAGCAACCGGCCCCGCCTATGCTGCGCCCTTGCCGTCGAAAGACGGGATTGTGGCCGCCGCATTAAACCTGACCGGAGGTCGCCAATGACCCGCACCGCTGTTCTGATCTGCCCCGGTCGGGGGACATACAACAAACCCGAATTGGGCTATCTGCATCGCCATCATGCTGACCGGATGCAGCTGTTTGCCCAGTTTGACGCAATTCGCGCAGAGGCAGGGCAAGAAGGGGTCACGGCCTTGGATGGTGCAGGTCGGTATACGATCAGCACGTATTCTCGTGGCGATATCGCGTCGCCTTTGATTTACGCAGCCTCGCTGGCCGATGCGCAGTCGCTGGCGGTTGATATCGAAGTCGTTGCCGTCACCGGAAACTCGATGGGGTGGTACATCGCTTTGGCGGCGGGCGGCGCGGTCACGCCAGAAAACGGATTCCGCGTGGTGAACACCATGGGCCCGCTGATGCAGGACCACCTGATCGGCGGGCAGCTTGTGTATCCGTTCGCCCGAGAGGATTGGTCGAACGACGCCGAGCGCAAGGCTGAACTGTTGGCCGATGTCGTGCGGATTGACGCTCTGGACGGGCACGAGTTGGCATTGTCGATCGATCTGGGCGGTATGCTGGTTCTGGCAGGTAATGAGGCCGGCCTAAGCGCGTTTGAACACGCGCAACCAACTGTGCAGGATCGCTTTCCCATGCGCTTGGCAAACCACGCCGCGTTTCACACTGCGCTACAAGCGCCGGTGGCCGCCGAAGGGCGGGCGCGTTTGTCTGCGGATATGTTTGACCCGCCCGAACGTCCTCTGATCGATGGGCGTGGAAAAATCTGGTGGCCAGGGGCGACGGACACCCAAGCGCTGTGGGACTACACCCTAGGGCATCAAGTCACCGATACCTATGATTTCACCCGCGCCATCCAGACTGCCGCGCGCGAGTTTGCGCCCGATCTGTTCATCGTCACCGGACCAGGGGCAACCCTGGGTGGGGCGGTGGCGCAGTCGCTGGTTCTGGCCGATTGGAAGGGCATGTCCGACAAAGCGGCATTTCAGGCGCAGCAGGACGCACAGCCCTTTCTGATCGCTATGGGGCGAGAAGATCAGCGTTCGCTTGCAACCGGTTGACGCAGCCCTGATGATCCGCGCATGCGCAAGGAGCCCGATGTGAGCGACCATGACCAGTCCCTCTGGCTGAACACCTGCCGCGAGCATGTGGACAGCACCCCTCTGACCGACGATCTGACGGTCGATCTGGCCGTGATCGGTGGCGGGTATACCGGTTGCTCGGCGGCTTTGACGGCGGCACAATCGGGGGCGTCGGTGGCGCTGCTGGAGGCGCATGAGATCGGGCATGGTGGGTCGGGTCGCAATGTGGGCTTTGCCAATGCGGGGCTATGGCTGCCACCGAACGAGATCCGGACGCATCTCGGGGCTGAGCCGGGCAATCGCCTAATCGACCTTTTGGGCGCTGCACCGGGGGATGTGTTCGACCTGATCGCGCTGCACGGGATCGATTGCGAGCCTGTCCGCAACGGCACCCTGCATTGCGCGCATTCGGGGGCGGGGTTCAGGGACTTGGAAAACCGCCATGCGCAGCTCAAGGCGGCAGGCGCGCCGGTGGAACTGTTGAGCACCGATCAGGCCGGGCAACGCACCGGCAGCGCAGCATTTCACGGGGCGCTTTTCGATCCGCGGGCGGGAACGATTCAGCCTCTGGCCTATGTGCGCGGCTTGGCCCGCGCCGCGACTCAGGCGGGGGCGCAGGTTTTTACGGAAAGCCCGGTTCTCTCTCTGTCCCATGATGGCGATGTCTGGACCCTGACAACAGCCCAAGGCTCTGTCCGGGCGATGGCGTTGATACAGGCCACGAATGCCTATCACCGGGGCATGCCGGATACCGCGCCCGCCTATGTGCCGGTTTATTACTTCCAGTTTGCCACGGCCCCTTTGTCGGACAACCTGCGCGCCAGTATCCTGCGCGGGGGCGAAGGGGCGTGGGATACCGGGTTGATCATGACGTCTTTCCGGCTGGATCAGGACGGGCGGTTCATCATCGGCGCGATGGGGGAGCTTGGTCATGCAGGAAGCAGTGCCCATAAGGCGTGGGCGAAACGCAAGATAGCGGCGCTTTATCCGCAGCTGGCCGACCAGCCGTTGGTGCAAGGTTGGCACGGGCGGATCGCAATGACCTCGGACCACATTCCGAAAATCACGCGGATCGGCCCGAATGCGCTGGCGGCGCACGGGTTTTCAGGGCGTGGGATCGGGCCGGGGACTGTTTTTGGTCGCCAGATGGCCGACAGTTTGCTACGCGATGATCCCGCCCTCCTGCCCGTTCCGCCAGTTGAGGGATACCGCGAAAGCTGGACCGGGCTGCGGCGCGCATATTTTGAGACCGGTGCGGCGCTGACGCATCTCATCAAAGCCCGGTTCTAAACCGCCCCCTTCATAGTGCGGCGGCAATCCGTTCGATCCGGCCGCGCAGCCAGCGATGGGCCGGGTCATTCGCCGATCTCTGGTGCCAGACCATGTAGATCGAGACCTCCTCACACGTGAAAGGCAACGGCGCGCAATCCAGCGCCGCCAACGGCCCGCGTTTCATCAAGGCGGTGTCGGTCGAGATTAGGTCGCTGCCTTTCACAAAGGACGGGATGGCGTTGAAATGGGGCAGGGTGACGGTGGGCGGTCTGATCTGGCTCTGGTCCACGCCGCGCATCACCGCGCGCGAGCTTCGACCATCGGCGAACCGCACCTCGACATGTTCGGTGCTGCAATAGACGTCCCAACTGTCCGGCGGTTTGCGCTGTGCGGCGTCATAGAAGATCATCAGCGGGCTGCTGAGGATGCGTTTTTGAAAAATGTCCGGCCCGTCGGGCGGAAGCGGTGTCAACATCAACTGGCATCGGTCGCTGCGCAGAAGGTCCGGGTCCGGCACGCCCGATGGGATGAACCCCAGATGCAGGCCAATGCCTTCAGATCGCGCGGCCCGAAGCAGAGTGGGAAAGATCAACTCGCGCGGCATATCGTTGGTGGCGATCTGGATCTGCATCTGTTCGGCTTGCGGATCAAAGGGGCGGTCTTCGGTCAGGGCGCGCATCCCGTCCAGAACATGCTGAACCGGGTCTTTCAGCGCCAAGGCGCGCTCGGTCGGGGTCAGGCCCTGGCCCGAGCGCACGAATAGCGGATCGCCCAGAACCTGCCGCAGCTTAGCCAGCGTATGGCTGATGGCCGATTGCGTGACGCCCAACCGGTCGGCCGCCTTCGAGACCGAGCTTTCCTCGAGAATGGTCAGGAAGACACGAAGGACCTTGCCGTCCAGATCGGTAAAATCAATATTACTCATACCATCTATGATTATTCATGAATGGTTTTGAGGTCCATGGCGGATTAGGGAAAGCTGAACCCAACAGGAGGCACAGGATGGCAATCCGCTTTTTCTCGGACAAGAACAGGCCCGTTCACATGGGCGGCTATCCGTCAGAGCGGCTGGCACGGCAAGCGGAAATGCCTGATCTGTCGGCGGTGCCGCCGATGCAGTCGCTCAGCTTTCATCGCCCCAAGCGCCCGGAAAGCATCGTCAACGCGATGGGGGAGTTTCAGGCGATGCTGGACACGATCCGCGATGGGTTCGTGAATCCTGTGGTCTCCGAGGTGCCTGCTGACGTGACCGAGCGCGCCAACCATCTAAAAGCGTTTGGCTATTTCAATGATGCCTCGATGATGGGGTGTGGTCCTCTGCCGTGCGAGGCATTGTTGACCGAACCCCGCCGCAACCCCGATATTGACCGTCTGGCCCATGCGCTGAAGACACGGCAGACCAAGACGCTGGCTTCGGGGATCGACCTGATCATGGCCGATCTCAAAGAAAGCATGGAGGCCACGCCGCGCCCGATGGACACCCATCGCCATGCAATTGTCTTTCTGTACGAACACAACCGCGACCCGGACCCCAACGAGACCGGCGCGGATTGGATCATGGATGCGCAGGATCACCGCGCCTGTCTGCTGGCGACCGAGAATGCGGTGGTCGTGGCCAACTACCTGCGCGTTCTGGGCTTTGATGCGCGGGCGCATACGGTCATGTCCTCTGAGGTTGATCTGGGTAAGCTGGCCGTCGCGGCGGGGCTGTGTTCGGTCGAAGACGGAGAGCTGGTCGCGCCGTGGCTGGGTAAACGGTTCGGACTGGCTGCGGTCACGACCGAGATGGAGATCGCACACGATCAGCCTCTGCAACCCATGACGCAGCAGCCGTGGTTTCGTACTCAAGGCCCCGCGTGGTGGCTGGGCGCGGGCTTTGCCAAGAACGCGCTGAACCGCGATCCTTATGCCAATCGGCGCTATGTGGACGGGGCGCACCCGTTTGAGAACCTCAGGCGGGTTGATGCGCCCACTACCTATATTGATGAGGAAAACGTGGCCCGCGTCCCCAAGCGCGCCGATATGTTCGCCCGCGCACAGTTCGGGGATATGGGTAAGCATCTGCAAGACGGGGCCAAGGGCGGGTATTATGTGCGCAAGGCCGCGCCTAGCACCGCACAACGCCGCGCGCTGGGCGCGTTCGTGCTGTTGCAGGATGGGGAAAGCGCTGACACTGCTAGGCCGACCGATGCCGCGCGCAACGCCGCGAATATCAAGGCAGCAACGTATTTTCTGGGGGTCGATGCGGTGGGTCTCAGCCGGTGCCCGGACTGGGCTTGGTACTCGCATGATGCAACGGGCGAGGAGATCACACCTCCCCATGACCAGGCAATCAGCATGATCATCGACCAGGGTTATGAAACGATGGAGGGCGCCAGCGGCGATGACTGGATCAGTGTCGCGCAGTCGATGCGCGCTTATCTGCGGTTTTCGTTACTGGGTGGAGTGATCGCGCAGCAGATCCGCAATCTGGGCTATAAGGCCCGCGCGCATACGGTGATGGATGGCGAGGTGTTGCAGCCGCCGCTGCTGCTACTATCCGGTTTGGGCGAGGTCAGTCGCATCGGAGAGGTGATCCTGAACCCCTATCTGGGCCCCCGTCTGAAATCCGGCGCGGTGACGACCGATATGCCGATGGCGCATGACAAGCCGATCGATTTCGGTCTGCAGGCCTTCTGCGAAAGCTGCAACAAATGCGCCCGCGAATGCCCTTCGGGTGCGATCACGGCCGGGCCGAAGCTGATGTTCAACGGCTATGAGATCTGGAAGTCTGACAGCCAAAAATGCGCCACCTACCGGGTGACCACGCCGGGTGGGGCGATGTGCGGGCGGTGTATGAAGACCTGCCCTTGGAACCTTGAGGGCATCTTCAAGGAACGCCCCTTCCGCTGGGCCGCTATGAATATTCCCAAGGCCGCTCCCGCGTTGGCGCGGTTGGATGATGCCGTGGGCAATGGCGGGCTGAACGACGTCAAGAAATGGTGGTGGGATCTGGAGCTGCAACCGGACGGCGCCTATCGCCCGACCGACCACCCGCTGAACCGGCGCGATCTGCAAACCGACCTAGACCTGAAATACGAAGATCAGACTCTGGCCGTCTACCCCGCCTATCTGGCCCCGCATCCCTGGCCCTATCCGTTCGCCATGGACCGCGAGGCTGGGATCGCAGCCTATGAGGCCATGGTCACGGCCGAGGAATACAAGGCGCGCAAAGCGGCGGGCGATCTGTCGGTGATCCACCGCTATACCATCGCGGGCGATGCCCCGGTTATGCGCGTCGCACTGACCAAGGTCGACAAGATGACTGCGGATGTGACCAAGTACGAATTCTCGACGCTGGACGGCTCACCACTGCCCGAATGGACGGCAGGCGCGCATCTGGACGTGCTGGTCGCGCCGGAATTCCTGCGGCAGTACTCTTTGTCCAGTGACCCATCCGACCGCGCCACCTATCAGATCGGTGTATTGCGCGAGGATGAGGGACGCGGTGGCTCAGCTCTGCTGCACCGCATTTTCAACGAGGGGCGCAAGGTCTTCATCTCGAAACCCATCAACCATTTCGAACTGGACGAGGGCGCAACCAAGACCTTCCTGATGGGCGGCGGGATCGGCATCACTCCGATGATAGCCTTTGCTCACCGTCTGTATGCCGTGGGCAAACCGTTCCAGCTGCACTATTCGGCCAGTACCCGTGCCGAGGCCGGGTATCTGAAGGATCTGGCAGCGATGCCTTGGGCGGATCACGTGCACTATCATTTCTCGGACGAAGGCACACGGGCCGATCTGGAAGCCGTCCTGTCGGGATATCAAGACGGTTGGCACGTCTATACCTGTGGTCCTGATCGCTTCATGGACGGAGTTATGCAAGCGGCTGAGCGTCAGGGCTTTCCCGAAGAAGCGCGGCATCTGGAGTATTTCTCGGTCCCCGAGCAGCCGGACTATGAGAATCACGCCTTCACTTTGCGGCTGGCAAAATCGGGTCGAGATCTGACTGTACCCGCCGACAAAGATGCAGCGCAGGTGCTGAACGAGGCAGGCATTCACGTGGATGTGAAATGCGCCGATGGCATCTGTGGGGTCTGCAAATGTGGCGTGAATTCGGGTGAGGTCGAACACCGCGATTTCGTTTTGTCCAAGAAACAACGTGAGAGCGCTATCATCCTATGCCAAAGCCGGGCGGCGCAGCCGGATGGTGTGATCGAGATCGACCTCTGAGCCAAGGTTGGGAAACGAAATTCTGAAACGCAAAAATTGGTCGCTCTGGCCATGGACGTTACGGCACGGCTGCACTAACGTCCCCAGCGAACCCTAGTGAATCCTGATCAACAGGTGCGAGGTATTTTCATGGATTATCACAGCCCCGCCAGTTTTGCCGAGGCGTCGGCTCTGGCTGCAAACGCAAAAGGGGTCACCCGCTTTTTGGCCGGAGGCACGGACGTTCTGGTGCAGTTGCGCTCGGAACTGGTCACGCCCGATACGCTGATCGACATCAAAAAGATCGACGGCGTCAGCGATATAACCCGCAACGCGGACGGCAGTTGGACACTGGGTGTTGCTGCCACAGGTGCCGAGATGAGCGAGCACCCTGAGCTGGGCAGCGACTGGCCTGGCGTGGTCGAAGCGATGGACCTGATCGGATCGACCCAGGTTCAGGGTCGCGCAACGCTGACCGGAAACCTGTGCAATGGCTCTCCGGCGGCGGATTCGGTGCCTGCGATGGTTGCCGCTGGTGTGACCGTTTCTGTCACTGGCCCAGATGGAACGCGTGATGTGGCTGTCGAGGAAATCCCAACCGGACCCGGCAAGACCTCGCTGTCCAAGGGTGAGGTGATCTCGGCTGTGAAAATCCCCGCACGCGGAGACAACGCTGGCGACGCCTATCTGCGGTTCATCCCGCGCACTGAGATGGACATCGCCGTTGTTGGCGTGGGTGTCAGCCTGCGTCTGGACGGTGATACCGTGACTGAGGCCCGCGTCTCGCTGGGCGCGGTCGCGCCGACTGTCCTGCTGGTTGAAGACTGTGCCAAGGCCATCATCGGCAGCACTCTGGACGATGCTGCGCTGGACGCGCTGGCGGCTGCGGCATCGGCCGCCTGTAACCCAATCGACGACAAACGCGGCACGATCGCATTCCGCACCGAGGTCGCTGGCGTTCTGGCCAAGCGCGCCGCGAAAATCGCCTATGCCCGCGCGAAGGGAGAGAAAGCATGAGCAAGCTCCACGTAACGACCACCGTGAACGGCGATGAGGTCGATTTTCTGTGCGACCCGCGCGAAACCCTGCTGGACTGCCTGCGCGACAAGCTGAACCTGACCGGCGCGAAAGAGGGCTGCGGCACCGGCGATTGCGGTGCCTGTTCGGTCACTGTGGATGGCCGTCTGGTCTGTTCCTGCCTGATGCTGGGCGCTGAGGCCGAGGGTAAGACCATCGAAACCGTCGAAGGTATCGCCGATGGTGACGTGCTGCACCCGCTGCAACAGAAGTTCATCGAACATGCCGCCCTGCAATGCGGCATCTGCACGCCGGGCATTCTAGTGGCAGCCAAATCTCTGCTGGAGAAAAACCCCAACCCGACCGAGGAAGAAACCCGGTACTGGCTGGCGGGTAACCTGTGCCGCTGCACCGGTTATGACAAGATCATTCGCGCCGTCATGGAAACGGCAGAAGAATTGCGGGAGGCTTCGTAATGGCTCTGGACGATCGTAAAACGGAATTCACTTTTGTTGGCACCCGTCCGAACCGCCCTGACGGGTTGGATAAGGTGACGGGCCGCGCCAAGTTCGGCGCGGATATGTCTGCGCCCGGCATGCTGCATGGCGCGATCCTGCGCTCACCCCACGCCCATGCGCGGATCGTGAAAATCGACACATCGAAGGCTGAGGCGCTGAAAGACGTCAAAGCTGTCGTGACACGGGCTGATTTCGCCGACGTGCCGTTCAAGCCGGGTTTGGCTGGCGAATTCTGGAACGTGCTGGAAAACGTCATGGCGGGTGAAAAAGCTCTTTATGATGGTCATGCGGTGGCTGCTGTGGCGGCGACCTCGGCACTGGCCGCGCGGGATGCGCTGAAGCTGATCGAAGTCGAATACGAGGTCCTGCCCCACGTCACAGACGTGGACAAGGCGATGGCCTCGGATGCGCCGGTCATCCGCGAAGGCGCTGCGGATTACTCTGTGCCCGAAGGGATGCACCCGAACGTCGTGCGCTATCATGAAAGCGGTCACGGCGACGTCGAGGCGGGGTTCGCCGAGGCGGATCTGATCCACGAGGACAGCTTTGTTACCGAGGCGACGCACCAGGGCTATATCGAACCCCACGCCTGTCTGGGCATGTTGGGCAATGACGGCAAGGGTGAGCTGTGGTGCACCACGCAAGGCCACTGGATTGCGCAGAAAACCTGTGCGGCGCTTTTGGGGATCGAGACCTCGCAACTGCGCGTGACCGCGTCCGAGATCGGCGGCGGCTTTGGCGGTAAAACCACCGTGTTTATCGAACCCGTCGCGCTGGCGCTGAGCCGCAAGGCCAACCGCCCGGTCAAGCTGGTCATGACCCGGTCCGAGGTGTTCCGGGCGACGGGGCCGACCGCCTCGGCCTCGATGGATATCAAGATCGGCATGAAAAAGGACGGCACGATCACGGCGGCGCGCGGTGAGTTCCGTCTGCAAGGCGGCGCGTTCCCCGGCGCGCCCGGCGATATGACCGCCATGTGTGCCTTTGCGGCCTATAATCTGACCAACGTCAAACAGATCGGCTATGACGTAATGGCCAACCGTCCCAAGCAAGCCGCTTATCGCGCGCCGGGCGCGCCGATGGGGGCTTTTGCGGTCGAGTCGGTCATTGATGAGATGTGCAACAAGCTGGGTCTCGACCCGATTGAGGTGCGCCTGAAGAACGCCGCGCATGAGGGCACCAAGGCGAGCTATGGCCCGCGCTATGAACGCATCGGTCTGGTCGAAACGCTTGAGGCCGCCAAGGCGCATCCGCATTATTCGGCGCCGTTGAAGCCGGGGCAGGGACGCGGCGTCTCCTGCGGCTTCTGGTTCAACCACGGGGGTGAAACCTCGGTAACCTTGGCGTTGTCCGAAGACGGATCAGCCCAGTTGATGGTGGGCACGCCCGACATTGGCGGCTCGCGCGCGTCGATGGCACTGATGGCGGCTGAGGTGCTGGGCATTCCATATGAGAACGTCCGTGTCACCGTCGCAGACACCGCAACGCTGGGGTATAATGACGTCAGCCACGGTAGCCGGGTGACCTATGCTTCGGGTCTGGCGACGATCAAGGCGGCGCGCCATGCTGTCGAAAAACTGTGCGAACGTGCAGCGGCCAAATGGGATATCCCGGTTGAAGCCGTGAAGTGGGAAAACGGTTGCGCCGTGCCTTC
This sequence comes from Ruegeria lacuscaerulensis, assembly GCF_013034745.1. NCBI lineage: Bacteria > Pseudomonadati > Pseudomonadota > Alphaproteobacteria > Rhodobacterales > Roseobacteraceae > Ruegeria > Ruegeria lacuscaerulensis. The sequence goes on from NZ_WQGP01000008.1 coordinate 183,314, forward strand.
GGGCCCGAACGCGGGCGACTTTGACCCGATGCCGCTGGCAGATATCACTGCCAAAATGGGACGCACCGGGGGTCCGATCTCGGGCCATTTTGAGGCGACGCCCGAAGGCGCAGGCGTGTCCTTTGGCACCCACATTGTTGACGCCGAGGTCGACCCGGAAACCGGCAAGACCACGATCACCCGCTATACGGTCATTCAGGACGCTGGTAAGGCGATCCATCCGACCTATGTCGAGGGCCAGTTCCAGGGCGGTGCCGCGCAAGGTATCGGCTGGGCGCTGAATGAGGAATATATCTATGGCGAGGATGGACGGTTGCAGAACTCGATCTTCCTTGACTATCGCATTCCGGTCGCCAGCGACCTGCCCATGATCGACACGGTGATCGTCGAAGTGCCCAACCCCGGCCACCCCTTCGGTGTGCGCGGAGTGGGTGAGACGGGCATCGTGCCGCCCTTGGCCGCCATCGCCAATGCTGTGTCCAACGCAGCTGGCGTGCGGATGAAGCAACTGCCGATGTCCCCGCCGCGCATTCTGGCGGCGCTCAAGGACAATGGTTGAGGTCCACCTCTGGTCCGGCCTCCGGTCTTTGACCGGGGGTCAGCAGGTGGTGGAGGTCGAGGCCAAAACCACCGGCGATCTGCTACGGGAACTGGTCAGGACGCATCCGCAACTGGAAGGCCCAATTGAGGCGGGCGTGTCCATCGCCATCGACGGACGCGTCATCGCAACCGGTTTGACGGAACCGATCCCCGAAGGCAGTGAAGTTTACCTAATGCAGCGTCTGCGTGGCGGTTAGGACGGCGACCAAGGCTCGCGGCCAACCATGCGGTCGGCCTCGGCCGTGATGTCATTCATATGTTGTTCAAGGCTGAGGCGCAGATCTTCTATCTGCTCGTCAGACGCTTTGCGCGGCACGGTTTCCGTCCATTCTCGGCACAGAAACACGCCCTTGTTGCGCCAGGGGCGCGGCATCAGCAACCGGTCCCATGTGCCTGCCTCGCGACCATGTTCCGCGGAAAAAGTAATCCCGAACACCCGCTTGCCTGAGGTCCTCGCCCAGACTAAAGGCACCGTGGACAACACCCTTTCCGGCCCGCGTGGACCGTCTGCGGCGATGCCGATGGAAATGCCTTGCTTCATTTTGCCGATCACTTCGCGCGACACGGCAATGTTATTCGATTTCTTGCTGGTCATGGCGATCGTGTCCATGCCGAACAGCTTTTGCACGCGACCAACCATGCTGCCGGCTCGAGCAGAAGAGGTGATGGAGCAGATGGGCCCCTTGTCCAGCGGGTAGAAATAGGGCGATTGCGCCAGCCTTTGGTGCCACAGCACCACAATGACCGGTTCGCCCTGCTCGGCCAACTGGTCCAGTTCCTCATAGCCAATACGCTGCCATTCGGTGTTGCGATTGACCAGCCGGATATACCACGCAATGCGCCGCGCAGCCCAGTTCAACAGGGCTTCACTATCAGCGATCTTCTTGCGGATACTCACGAGCGGGGTCCTTCTGCCAAGCAAATTGTGTCTTATAGAACTCAACGCCATGCGCAACTTGTTTGTCGCATGGGTTTAGAGCGGCGGAATCTGAAAAAGCCTCTTGAGTCCGCCGCGCGGCTGGCATATCTGATGCCCACCTTAGGGGTATAGCTCAGTTGGTAGAGCGACGGTCTCCAAAACCGTAGGTCGCGGGTTCGAACCCTGCTGCCCCTGCCATTTCCCAATATCGCTGACATCCACGCGCCAATTTGGGCTATTCCTTTGCATTCCGGTTTCCTCGGCCCGGCGATTGGCATATTGTCCGGCGAAACACCCAAGGACCGGATGAGGATACATGTCGCGTTTCGATGGATATTTCCTGCGGCAATTGCTGATTCTGTTCGGCTTTTTCACGCTGGTTCTGGTGGGGGTCTTCTGGATCACCCGTTCGGTCAGCCTGTTTGATCGTGTGATCAGCGGCGGTCAATCGGCGATGGTGTTTCTGGAATTCACCGCGCTGACCCTGCCGACCCTGATCCGAACGGTGATGCCCATGGCTGTGTTTGCCGCCGCCGTTTATGCCACCAACCGCCTGAGCCGCGAAAGCGAGCTGACGGTTATGTTGGCGACGGGCTCCAGCCCATGGCGTCTGGCGCGGGCAGTATTTCTGTTCGGGCTAGTGACAGGTTTGATGATGGCCGCGATCAGCGTGTTTCTGCGCCCGGCCTCGGTCGAGCAGCTTGAACAACGACAGGCCGAGGTCGCAGGCGATGTCACCGCGCAGCTTCTGAACGAGGGTGAGTTTCTACATCCTGCCAGCGGCGTAACGGTTTATATCGGACGGATTGACCTGGATGGTACACTGTACGAAGTCTTCGTCTCGGACCGCCGGGATCGGGCCAGTACAGTCACCTATTCCAGTAAAACCGCTTATCTGGTCAACAATGGCAGCGGCATTCATCTGGTTATGGTGGACGGGGTGGCGTTGCGCTTGGATCAGCAGGGCAGGACCTTATCATCGACCCTGTTCGAGGATGCTTCATACGACATATCCGAACTGGCTCATGGCAACGATATGAGCCAACGAAGTCTTGAGGCGATCCCGACCCTTGAATTGTTGGAAAACCGTCAGGCGTTGACCGCAAACGAAGGGTTCAGCGAAGGAGAGCTGGTGGATGAACTGCACCAGCGGTTCTCATGGATTGCCATCTGCGTAGCGGTGGCCATGGCGGGATATGCAACCCTGATGCTGGGCAGCTTTTCCCGTTTCGGTTTGTGGCCGCAGATTTTTGGGGCGTTTACTATTCTCGTTTTGCTGGAAGGTGTTCGGGGGTTCGTGTCGCCTATTGTGATCGACGATCCCGCGCTGTGGGCGGTTCTCTACCTGCCCGCCGTGATCGGCATCCTCATATCCTGCCTGTTCTTGCTGATTGCGGGGCGACCACTTTTGCGGAAAAAGCCACGAGAGAGCGATCTCGCCTGGCCGCAGGCCTAAGCCGTCCGCAATTCCTGCAGGCAATCTAGAACATCGCCAAATGCTGGGCTGTCGCGGCGCGTGACCAGATAGAGCGGCAACATCAGGTCATAGGCATCTGCAACGGGCGCAACCTGCCCAGAATGAAGGTATTCAGCGATGACATAGCGTGGGAAATACCCTAACCCACCGCGCCGCAGGACATAGCGTAGGGCCATCATGCAATTGCCCAGAAACACCGTCTGGCCCGAAGCCCGATGCGCGGTGGATCGAATGTGATTCTGATAGACCTCCCCTAGTTCCAAATTGACGAAAATCGGGTCAGTTCCGGCATCAGGGGTCTGGACCAGCACCAGTCGCTCGGGTGGCAATTCGTGAAACATGACCCGTCTGTCCGACGGTTTCTCATGGGTCAAGGCCGCGTCAAGAACATGGGTGGCTACCGCATCAACCATATTCAGGTCATGATCATAGTTGAGCGTCAACAGCAGCTGCCCCAGGTCGTCCTCATAGCGGATTGCCAGATCGACCAGCAGCGGGTCCCAGATGCTCAGTTGCGCGCCCAGGCGCAGGGCGACCCGGTTCTGCGACTGCGCGGGCAGATCGCGTGAGGCAAAGGACCAGAGCGACAGCATCTGTTCAGCATAGGGCCGGAACTGCCGCCCGAATTCGGTCAGGCCGGTCCCGCCTGCCCCACGGGTGAACAGGGCTTTGCCGGTTTCATCCTCGATCAGACGAATGCGGGCGCTTACAGCGGTTTGCGTCACGTTCAGCTTGCGGGCGGCAGCGTGGAAGCCTCCGGTCTCGGCGACGCACAGAAAGGTCTCAAGGGCTTTGATTTGCATGTTGAAAGTAATTTTTGATCGAAGTGATAAAATCAATTCATTTTTTCGCTCAGCTGGAGTGGAGTAAGCTTTCGTAAACGGATCGATGAAAGGACCGCTTCCATGCTGGACAAAAGCCACAAACCCACTTGGACCAGTTTCGAAGAGGCGACAAAGGCCGATTGGGATGCCGTGATGGAGTATGAAGAGGCGTACAACGCCGCTTTGCCCGACCGTATTCTGGACGCTATCCGGTCGCTGGACGAGGAGTGGACGCCATACCCGGTCAACCGCTATCAGCATAGTTTGCAGGCCGCGACCCGCGCTTACGAAGATGGGGCTGATGAGGAACTGGTGGTCGCTGCTCTGATCCATGACACCGGCGATATCCTGTCGCCCTACAATCACGGTGAGCTGTCAGCGGCGATGATGAAGCCCTATGTCAGCGAGAAGACCTATTGGATTTTGAAACATCACTGTGTGTTTCAGGGCTACTACTATAACCACCACCTTGGCGGCGATCGCAACGCCCGCGACAAGTACCGCGACAGTCCTTATTGGGAGGACTGCCGCTATTTCTGCCATGAATACGATCAGAAGGCGTTCGACCCGGACTACCCGACCAAACCGTTGGAGTTTTTCGAGCCCATGCTGCGTCGCGTATTGAACAAGGGCGAGGGGCACATGGAATTGAACGAGACTTCCGAAGGCTAACAGGACGCCATCAGCCGATAGACGATCTGCGCGGCGGTGAAATCCCACGCCGCGTTGCCATCGGGAGCCAGTTCGACCACGTCAAAGCCCACGCATTTGCGGCCTTTCAGAGCGTGCTCGACCAGCCGCAGGGCTTGGTAATACCCAAGCCCGCCCGGAACCGGGGTGCCGGTTGCAGGCATCAGAGAGGGGTCAAGCCCGTCCACGTCAAAGCTGACATAGACTAGCTCGGGGAAATCCTCGGGCAAGTCGACGGCGTGGATACTACCGGTGACCAGTTCTTCGGCATCAACATGGAAGACGTGGTTTTTTAGGCGGCTTTGCGCCTCTTCGGTGGAAAAAGCGCGGACGCCGAACTGGGCCAGTTTGATGCCTTCTTCAGCCAGCAGATGCATGACTGACGCGTGAGAGTGTTTTTCGCCCTGATAAGCATTGCGCAGGTCCGCATGGGCGTCGATCTGCACGATGCCGATGGGTTGGTTCAGCGCCCGCGCCACGCCCATCACCGCGCCGTAGCTGAGGGAATGCTCTCCGCCTAGCGTTACTGGAACTTTGCCTGCGCGAATTGCGGCCTCGGTGCGTTGGGCGAGGCGCTCCATCACGTCAGGGAGGGGGCCTTCGCAATCCAGCGGGTTTTCGGTGAAAATGCCCTCGACGCAGGGCTCGGTATGGCCGGTGATACGCTCCAGTTCGTTGCTGGCTTCGATGATGGCTTCGGGGCCTTTGGCGGTGCCCGCGCCGTAGGACACGGTGCGCTCCAGCGGTACGGGGATCACGCGGAACCGCGCGTCTTCGGTGCGTTCAGACGCGGTCAGTTCACTATCGAGGAAAATGCTCATGAGAGGCGGTCCTTAAAGTCGTCATAGCCGAACTGTTTGATGATATTCAGCGCATCCGTTTCGCTGTTCCACAGGGCGATGGTCGGCAGGGGCACCCCATTGAACGTGTTGGTTTTGACCATCGAGTAATGCGCCTGATCGAGGAAGGCAAAGCGCTGCCCTATCTCCAGCGGTTTGTCCCATGTGTAGTCGCCAATCACGTCACCAGCCAGACAGGAGGGGCCGCCGAGGCGGTAGGTATGGCCTACCTCGGCCTCTTCCATCAGGGCGGGACGGTAAGGGGCCTCGATCACGTCGGGCATGTGGCAGGTGGCCGAGATATCGGTGATGGCGAGATTCATGCCATTAGTGGGCAGGTCGAGGATTTCACCGATCAGAATGCCCGCGTCCAGCGCAACGGCCTCACCGGGTTCGAGATAGATTTCCACGTTGTAGGTTTCGCGGATGGTCTTGATGAAAGCGACCAGCCCCTCGCGGTCGTAATCATCGCGAGTGATGTGGTGCCCACCGCCGAAGTTCAGCCATTTGAGCTGTTTGATGAACGGTTTGAGCTTGGGCTCGATCGCTTCCCACGTGCGTTGCAACGGCTTGAACCCCTGTTCGCAGAGCGTGTGCATGTGCAGCCCGTCGACTCCGATTAGTGTGTCTTCGGACAGTTGGCTGACGGGTGTCCCGAGGCGCGAGCAGGGCGCGCAGGGGTCGTATTTGGGTATCTCGCCTTCGGAATGTTCTGGGTTGATGCGCAGGCCGACCTGAACGTTCGCGGTTTGGGCTTTTGCCAAGAAGCGGTCCTTTTGCGCAGGCGAGTTGAAGATGATGTGGTCGGACAGCGACAGGATTTCGTCAATATCTGCGTCTTTGTAACCAGCGCAAAAGGTTGCAACCTCACCGTCATATTCCTCGCGACCCAGTCGTGCTTCGTAGATGCCACTGGCGCAGGTACCGCCGAGGTGGTGGCGGATCAGAGGGGCCAGTGAGAACATCGAGAACGCCTTGAGCGCGCTGAGGACATGTGCGCCGGACCGGGTGCCGATCTCTGAGAGGATGGTCAGGTTCCGCTCGACCGCTTTTTCGTCGACCACAAAGCAAGGTGTGGGGACGCGGCTGAGGTCGAAATTGCGGAAGGCGCCGGCGTCTCCGGCTTGGGTCGTCATCATGTCGGACATGTCCGGCGTCTCCGATTGTGGTGAGGCCGGGGGCTCTGCCTGTCGCCATTGGTGCTTGAACCAATGGCGCATCAATGGCGACCCCCGAGGTACTTTTGAACAGAAGAAGTTCTGGGGATTAGAATTCGACGGGACCGTCAAGTTCATGAACTTGCCATGGCAGGCCGTGATTGTTCAGCATATCCATGAAGTCATCGGGGTCGAGTTGTTCCATGTTCCAAACGCCCGGCTCGCGCCAGTTGCCTTTCAGGACCTGTGCCGCGCCGATCATCGCGGGAACGCCGGTGGTGTAGCTGACGGCCTGGGAGCCGACCTCAGCGTAGCATTCCTCATGGTCGCAGATGTTGTAGATATAGTAGGTTTTTTCGCCCGAGCCGTCCTTGGCCTGACCTGTGGCGATGTCGCCGATGCAGGCTTTGCCCTTGGTTTCCGCGCCCAGATCGCCGGGATCGGGCAGCAAGGTTTTCAGGAACTGGATCGGGATTATCTCTTTGCCGTCATGCATCACCGGATCGATGCGGGTCATGCCGACGTTTTCCAGCACTTTGGCGTGCATGATGTAGGCGTCGCCGAAGGTCATCCAAAAGCGGGCGCGTTCGATCTCGGGGAAGTGGGTGCTGAGGCTCTCCAGTTCCTCGTGATACATCAAGTACATGTTCTTGGGACCGATGGCGGGGAAGTCGAACTCGACCTTGTGGGTCATGGCGGGGGAATGTTGCCACGCGCCGTTTTCCCAGTGACGCACTTCGGCCAGCACTTCGCGCAGGTTGATTTCCGGGTTGAAGTTGGTGGCGAATTCTTGATCGTTGCTACCGCCATTGGCGTCCAGCACGTCGATCTGGCGGATCGTGTCCAGCTTGTGTTTCTTCAGCCATTTGGCGAATACGCTGGTCACACCCGGATCGAAGCCAGATCCGAGGATGGCGGTCAGGCCCGCCGCTTTGAAGCGCTCCTGATAGGCCCATTGCCAGTGGTATTCGAACTTGGCCTCGTCCTCGGGCTCATAGTTCGCGGTGTCGATGTAGTGGATACCGGCCTCAAGACACGCATCCATCAGCACCAGATCCTGATAGGGCAGGGCGAGGTTCACAAGGATTTCCGCGCCGGTTTCTTTGATCAGCTTGACCGTGTCTTCGACCTTGTAGGCGTCCAGTTCGGCAGTAGCGATATCTACACCAACGCGGTCTTTTACGGCTGCGGCGATGGCGTCGCATTTCGATTTCGTGCGGCTGGCCAGAGTGATCTCGGTGAAGATGTCCGAGTTCATCGCCATCTTGTGCACGGCTGCGTGGGATACGCCGCCGGCGCCGACAACCAGTGTTTTGCCCATGGTCTGTCTCCTTCTTATTCGTAATAGGTGTAGCCGTTGATTGAGTCGCGATAGGCGCTCATCAGGGTTTTGCGGTCCTTGGCTTGCAGAGTACCGGTAGAGATCGCCTCGTCTACCATTTTGCGGAAGGCGGCAACGCAGTCTTGCGGGTCGAACTCGACATAGGACAGGACCTGACTGATCGTGTCGCCCTCTTGCTCGTGCAGCAGGTCGAAGCCGCCATCGGCGCGCAGGTCGATGGTGACGACGTTGGTATCGCCAAACAGGTTGTGCAGATCGCCGAGCGTTTCCTGATAGGCACCGACGAAGAAGACGCCCATGAAGTACTCGCCGTCCTTGGGCAGGGAATGCACCGGCAAGCTGGGTGAGACACCGTCGGCCAGAATGAATCGGTCGATTTTGCCGTCGCTGTCGCAGGTGATGTCTGACAAGACGGCGCGGCGGTCGGGGGTTTCATTCAGCCCTTGGAGCGGCACGATCGGGTGTAGCTGGTCGATCGCCCAGACATCGGGCAGGGATTGGAACAGCGAGAAGTTGCAGTGGTAGATATCGGCCACTTTCTCAAGCTGATCGTCTACATCCGTGTCCAGATCATCGCTTGCGGCCAGCGCCTTGAGGCGGGCCATCAGCGACAGATAGATACGCTCGGCGCGGGCCATCTGGCGCAGGTCGACATAGCCGCGACGGAACAGGGCGCGCAGTTCGTTGCGGTAAAAGGTGGCGTCGTTCCAGCATTCTTGCAGACGATCTTGGCTGAGGTATCCGTGAACGGCAGCAAGGTCCGAAACCAGATGGTTGTCGTCAGGTTCCACATCCGGTGCGGTCGGTGCATCGTAAAGCGTGCTTTCCAGCACATTGAATACCAACATCGAGGATGTCGCCACCACCGCACGACCGCTTTCGGTGACCAGCGTTGGGTGGGCGATTTCGGCCTCATCCATCGCGTAGGCGACGGTCTCGACGACGTTGGCGCAGTATTCCTCGACAGTGTAGTTGATCGAGTTCTCAGCGGCCTTTTTCTCACCGGTATAATCCACGCCCATACCTCCGCCGAGGTCCAAATGGGTCAGCGGTACGCCCTCGCGGGTAAGTTCAGTGTAATAGCGGCAAGCTTCGCCGACGGCGCGGCGCACATCGTTGACGTCTTGCACCTGAGAGCCCAGATGCGAGTGTTGCAGCTTGAGGCAGTGTAACAGGCCCGCCGCTTTTAGTTTGTCCACCGTGGCGACTAGCTGGTCGGTGTTCATCCCGAAGGCCGAGCGATCGCCCGAGCTTTCTTCCCATTTTCCGCTGATCTGGTTGGTCAGTTTTACCCGCACGCCGATCAGCGGTTCGATGCCCAGATCGTTATAGACCTCGATCACCGTGTCGGCCTCTTTCGGGCTTTCCAGAACGATGACGGTGTTGAAGCCGATCTTGCGGGAAAGAATGGCCAATTGGATGAATTCGGCATCCTTGACGCCATTGCAGACGATCAGTGCCTCGGGGGCCAGACGATGGGCCAGCGCCACAACCAGTTCGGGCTTGGAGCCCGCTTCCAGCCCATAATTGTATTTCTTCCCGAACTCGACGATCCGGTCGACGACCTGTGCCTGCTGGTTCACCTTGATGGGGAAAACACCACGATAGGCGCCCTTGTAGTTAACGCGCGCGATGGCATCGCGGAAGCTTTCGTTCAGATGCGCAATCTCGTGTTCCAGATACGAGGTTACGCGCAGCACCATCGGGGCCTTGATCCCCCGGTCGTCCAGATCGGACAAGATACCGGGCAGGCTGATTGCGGCGGCTTCGGGGTGTATCGGGTTGCGCAAACCGATCTCGCCCTGCTCTGTCACCTCGATGAGGCCCTTGCCCCATTTTTCAACCCCGTAGATGGAATGCGGTGCGTCGGGCGTCTGTTTCAATCAAGTCAGTCCTTAACGTAGGGTGCCGGTTTAGCGCCCGCCAATACGGCAGCAATTTGATTCGTCCAAGTGTAATCTATGTATCGCGAATTGCCGAATTTAGGCCAAGGTGCGGATTGGGATCAAGTGGTTGTCCCAATGGCATTTGGCGCGCGCCATGATGTGGGCACCCTCGGTGATCTCTCCGACCGCGCCCGTGCCTGTGGTAAAGACAAATCCCTGCTCGGCAGAGCCGATGCCGCAGACATCCGTCAAGGAATAGGCCGCAGTCAAATTGCCGGTTTCGACATCGAATTGATGCAGCGCGTTTCCTCGGGGGCAGGTGATGGCGACGGTTTTGCCATCACTGGCGAAAGCGATGCTGCCCGCGTAACTCTGAAGGGTGCTCTGTTCTCTCTCGGGCGCGGTCAGCAGGCGCGGGGCCGTGCCGCGCCGGTGCAGTCCCAGCAGCGGCGGGTGCCGTGTTTTGTCCCCTTGCCATTGCAGCGCAAAGGCCACCAGGCCGTCGAGCCGGACAGCCAGATGGCGGATCGAGTTTCTGTGCAGCGCGCGCGGCAGTTCCATCTGTTCTATAACCGCGCCAGAGTGGTCCAGATAGGTCAGGTTGGGGCGCATGACGGGCAGGTTCAGCTTGGTGCGCCCTGTTTCGGGATGGGTTTCGATGCCGCCATTGGCCACAACAAGTGTTTGGCCGTCGGGCATCAGGCGCATGTCATGGGGGCCGATGCCGCCCGAGGGGAACTCACCCAATCGCGCGTAATCTCCGGTATTCCAGACGCCGATCACGCCTTGGCCTGCCTCATAGTCGTTTTCTGTGGTGTAGAGCGTCGCCCCATCTAACGAAAACACGCCGTGGCCGTAGAAATGGCGGTCTTCTGGCGCGTCCAACCGGGCGGTTTGGGCTCCGGTTGCGCAATCGATCACCAACGCAAAAGTGCCCGGTCGGCGGGCAAATGCCACCGCCTGCGCGCGCTGAGGGTGCGCGGCCGCCGCGTGACCCCTTGCTGGCAAGGGTAACGTGAACAGAATATCTCCCTCGGCACTCAGCCCCGCCAGCCGGTAAGAGCCATCGGGAAACAGCGCCGCCGCCAAGTAGTCGGGCGCGCCGACCGCTGCCCAACCGCCTAAGGGTGTCATGCTGGCGGCGGCAAGCCCGGCAAGAAAATGGCGGCGGCTGGTCATGGTCAGTCACCGTCCAGTGCGTTGAACCCGGCGCTGATGCCCAGGGTCGGGCCCAGATCATTTGCGGCAATCTGGCGGACATCGTTGATCGACTGTTGCAGCGCCTCGATGCGTAGACGGCCCAGCGGGTTGGCCACCCCCGCAAATGCAGGGTCGTTCAAGGCTTGCGCGCGGGCAATCGCATTGTCGAACGCGCCGTCCATGTCTGCCGCAATGGCAGGATGATCCGCAGACAGGCGCATGGCCAGATCACGCAGCGTGATCAGCGACAGTTCCACATGGCGCACGGACCGCGCAGACCGGCGCGCCTCGGCCCTCTTTGGACGGGGGCGGTCGAATGTGCCCAGCGGGCGTCCAAGGCGGGTCTCGGACGTGAATTGAAGGCCGGTGGACAGTGCCTTGTATAGCTCTTGCAGAGCTTCGTTTTCGGACCGATAGGGGCTGTCGCCGCCGGGTTGCGTCACGTGTTCGGCAAAGGGTTGCCAATCCTCGGCGATGGCCTTTGCGTTGCGGTCGATGTCAGTTGTGATCGCGCGGATCAGGGCGCAGCGATAGGGGGCTTGGCCCTGATCGGCAAAGGCGGGATCAAAGAGCATCATCTCCAGCGCGAAAAACCCGCGCCCGGCGATGGAGGTTTCGGCAAAGGCTTTGGGGTTTTCTACAACGGGGTCGCTGGTCGAGATCAAACCGCTCAGGGCCTTGGGCGTGAACCCCTTGGTGTCTGGCCAGAAGGCCAGCGCAAAGGCGCGGTCGTCCCGTTCAGACGGTCCGAACCGAAGGTGACTGACCAAGATCCAATCGTCGAATGCGTCATAGAATGCGGCCTGCAGGTCAGGTGATACGGGATCGCACCCGGCCTGCGCGGCCGAGGCCAAAGTGCCGGTCGTCTCGGATAGTCTCGCATAGCCGGGCAGAACGTGTGCGTCGACCACGTCCGTCAGAATCGCAGCACTGTCCTGTGCTGTGGCGGGCAGGGGCAAAGCCAAAGCAAGGGCAAGGAACAGCGGGCGCATCAGAGGCTCTCCAGAAAGCGGATCAGGGCGTCTCGGTCAAGCTTGGGCATCGACACAACCGTATCGCGCGCCGCTTGCGCCTCGCCCCCGTGCCACAGGATTGCCTCTAGCAGGGACCGCGCCCGCCCGTCATGCAGGAATTGAGTGTGGCCCGAAACCTGTTGGGTCATCCCGACGCCCCACAGCGGCGGCGTGCGCCATTCCCGACCCGTAGCGCGCGCCTCCGGGCGGTGGTCGGCCAGACCTTCGCCCATGTCGTGCAGCAGCAAGTCGGTATAAGGCCAGATCAGTTGGAAACTGTGTTCGGGCCGGTCCTCCATACGGTGCGTGACATAGGCAGGGGTGTGGCACAATGCACAGCCGGTCTGGTGGAAGACCTGCTTTCCGCGCAGCACTTGCGGGTCGTCTGCATCTCGACGTTCTGGCACCCCAAGATTGCGGCTGTAGAAGGCCACAAGGTCCATACCCTGCTGATCAATCTCGAACACACGGTCGTCGCCATCGCCATGCGGGGCATTCACGCAGTCCACCTGCAACTCCGTGCAGTCACCATGGGCCGCAGGGAACAGAGGGCTGGATATCCCGATGTCTCCGGCAAAGGCACCTGCCGATTGCTCCAAGATAGTCGGCATCCCAGCCTTGTAGCCGAACCGCCCCATCATCGGCGCATCGAATTCGGTCGACCACACAATGTTGGGGCGGCCTGAGATACCGTCCCCATCAACGTCTTCTGGGTCGGCCTTGGCCAGTATGTCCCCGACCGGGATCGCTTCGAGCAGACCCAGCCCGATCATCTGCGGTGCCACACGTGGGCTGAGCATCGCCTGCGGGTGCAACGGCCCATAGCCCAGATCGGCGGCGGTATAGGTCGGTGCGCGCAACGTGACCGTCTCACCATCCAACAGCTCGACAGGGACTTCCGTGTAGGTGATGTCCAGCCGGTATTCTGCCGGGTGGCCAGGCAGGGCGAGGTCCTGCATCTGGCCGCCGTAGTTTGGCTCTGGCTGCGTGGCGATATAATCCGCGATCTCGGACTGGCCCGCCCCGCCAGGGATTGAGACGCGCAGGAACATCGACACCGCGCTGTCCTGTGGGCCATTCGGCGTATGGCCGCGCCCGTCCTTGATGTGGCACCGCTGGCACGACCGCGCGTTGTAAAGCGGCCCTAACCCGTCCGAAGCCAGCGTCGAAGCCGGCGACGAAACCCATAGCTTTTTGAACAGCCCGTTACCGACTTTGAAATCCAACTCCTGCTCAAACTCCAGATTGCCCGACGGTTGCGAGAACGCATCTGCATCCGCGCGCAACCGCACGGTGGCCGCCCCTGCCGGCAGGTCCTCGAACCGTTGTGGCACGCTGAAATCCTCGGGCGCGGCGGTGACATCCGCGATCCGGGCGGCCTCGTCTTCGGTTCTGGGCTGGAAGTTGAGGTGCAGGTCCTGCAACCCGGTCGGGAAAGAGGGGGTGGCCGCCAAAGCAGCCACCGCTACGATCGAAAGCTTACTCGCCTTCGTCCATTTTCGATGCATTGAGATGCGCATAATTGGCTTCGCCAATCCTTTCATACAGATCAAGCTGCGTTTCGAGGAAGTCGATGTGACCCTCTTCATCGCTGATCAAACCTTCAAACAGGGACATGGTCACATAGTCCCCCGCCTCGCGGCAGTATTCGCGGGCCTCCACATACAGGGCGCGCGCGTCGTGTTCGGCTGCTAGATCACATTCCAGAGTTTCCTTGGGCGTCTGCCCGATGCGAAGTGGGTCCAGCTTTTGCAGGTTGGGATGGCCTTCCAGAAAGATGATCCGTTCGATCAGCTTGTCCGCGTGGCCCATCTCCTCGATGCTTTCCTCGCGACTTTTCTTGGCCATGTGACCAAGGCCCCAATCCTCCTGCAAGCGGTAGTGAAGCCAATACTGGCTGACCGCCGTCAGCTCATGCCGCAGGGATTTGTTGAGGTATTCTATGACTTTGGGATCGCCCTTCATGTGCTTTCTCCTGTGATGCTGCGGACCGCAATGTCCGAAGCTGCATGGGGATTTCCAGCTTATCGCTGGACCGCATCGTGTCTAGGAAAAGTGGCATGCATCCGCCACAATCCGCTGATTTTCCAAGGGCATGATAGATCTTGCCGGGGGTGATCACCGCATGGGGATCGGACGCGCGCATCCAATCGATCGCGGCATGGATGTCGGTGTCCGAGATATTGGTGCAATGGCAAATGATCATGGCAGAACGCCTTTAGCTGTTTATTCTGACTATAATAGTCGGTTAATTACTGACTGCCCTGCGGCAAACCGTCTGCCAGCCCTCAAAAACCTGCGAGGCGACTATGAGATGCCGCCTCACAGGTGCGGGATCACTGGAAGACTGCGTTGGGGTTGTCCAAACTGTCCGAGCCTTCAAAATCGATCTGATCCAGCTCCAGCTTGGTGACGATGCGTTCGATGGTCTTGGTCTGATCGATCAGGCCGTTCACGCCGCCCATGATCAAGGCCTCGCCACCTGCATTACCGCGTTCCAGCATTTGGTCATAGGCGAACCCGGCCTCGGCTGTCGATTTGATCCGGCCCAGCGCCTGCATTGTATTGGCCAGCTTCACCTTCATCTCGGCATCCAGCGCGGGGTCGGTCGCAGTGACAAGATCAGACAGCGATGCGCCCGAGATCGGAGTGCCGTCGATCCGGGTGTAACTGCCCAGATAGACATTCTGGATGCCCAGGCCATCGTAATAGTGGCTGTTATGGGTGTTGTCCGAGAAGCAATCATGTTCCTCTTCCGGATCATTCAGCATCAGGCCGAGGCGCATCCGCTCACCGGCCTGTTCTCCATAAGACAGCGAGCCCATGCCGGTCAGAATTGCGCTGACGCCTGCGGCCTCGTTCTCGGTCAGTGCCAAGCGCGCATCACCGCCTTCAACCCATTGTGCAGCCATCCAGTCTAGATCGTTGACCAACAAATCGGTCACAGCGCGCAGATATTCTCCGCGACGGTCACAATTCCCGCCGGTGCAGTCTGCGCCTTGGGCAAAATCTGTCCACGGGCGGTTTCCGGCCCCGGCGCCGTGGCCGTTCAGGTCCTGCCCCCAAAGCAGAAACTCGATTGCATGATAACCGGTGGCTACGTTCGCTTCGATTCCATCAGCCTCATGCAGGGTTTCGGCCAGCAGTTCGGGGGTGATGTGGCTGGCATCGATGGTTTGGCCCGACAGGGTAAAGCTGGGGTTCGCGATGACGTTCAGCGCGGCAAACTCGTTCTCGTCCGATGGGCCGCCATAAGTGGCATCCACATAGTCGATCAACCCTTCATCCAACGGCCACGCGTTCACTTTGCCTTCCCATTCGTCGACAATTGGGTTTCCGAACCGGTAAACCTCGGTCTGCTGATAGGGCACGCGCGCGGAAATCCACGCCGCCTTGGCCGCCGCCAACGTCGCGTCCGAAGGGTTCGCGATCAGGGCATGCACCGCCGTCTGTAGCATTTTGGCGGCGATCAGGCTGTCATCGTATTTCGCTTGGGCGATATTGGCGTAGGTGGCGAGGATGTCGGCTTTCGAGGGGGTCTCGGCCGCGGACGCATTGGTTGCAACGCACAGCGCCAGCGCGCTGGCAGCAGCATGGAATCTGGTCATGGGATCAGGTCTTTTTTGTTAATTCAGAGTGGTCGGCGCACCTGATTGGTGCTGGCTGACAAATAACTGAGTGAATTGGTCGCCTATGTCAACCTGAGTTTTTTAATCAGGTATAAATTCCACGCTGATACCCAAGACAGATGATGCACAGATACTGGTCGGTCGAACCGAACGCAGCGAGTCTGTGGTCCAAAACTGTTTGGGGAACGAGAAAGCTGAGGAGGGGCTTGAACCCCGTTGTGCGGATCATGACCGAGTTCTGGTACGGTCCGAGAGTTCGCAGGCCGCTACATCCGATATCGTCAACTTATTGGCGACGGTGAGTTTCTGGCGGGCAAACTACCACAAAGCGCCACACCCAACCACACGGGATTTGTCACCCAAACGCTACCCAATCCCCAAAAGCGGACAACTATATTCCGCATTGCGAAATCAAACTTTCAAGGGGTTTTGGGTGATCCTGCGCAATGTTTGCAGCGGATCGCTGTCAGCCGCTTCGAGGGATTGTGACTTTATATCCGGTCTTGAATTCATTCGGCATACGTGTCGGACGTCCAGTTGTCAGATTGGTACACACATAGTCTGATCTGGCGCGCAATATCGTTTTGCTGTCACCCAATCGGATCATCTGAAACAGGCGACTGCAACGCAAACGCTCATCATTCACCGAGAGCCAGTTGTACACGACGATCTCATCATCCAAAAAAGCGGAGGACAGATAATCGATCTCGTGGCGCACTGCGGCCATACCGCGATTCAGGTCAAGGCAGGCTTGCTCGGTCAAACCGACATGCCGCGTATGTTCCCAAACGGTAGCATCCATCCATTTCAAATAGACAGCGTTGTTTACGTGGTGGAAGCCGTCCAGATCGCCCGCCGTGACCTTGAACCGTTTCCAGAAGGAGTTTGGATAATCTGCAAGTGAGGATATGTCTTCGTTCATTGCGCGAAATACACCGTTGTGAGTCTAAAATGGAGAACGTGAAGAGGCCTTTGACGAGCCTACTCTGACAACCATAAGGAATGCCCTATTGTCCATTGATCCCTTCAAAGAACGGCAAGACATCTATTTGATTGCCTGAGTTTGGTTGCGAAACAACCACGGCTTTAGCAGCAGAGTTATGATTGGCATTATCAGATATGTCATCGACACAACCTGAATTGTGACGATGCTGAGCGTCTGTGCCCAACGTGGCCAACCAGTCATGAAAGGAACGAGGAAAACCTGAAGCGCAAAGACAAGGGCAAAGATCACAACGATCAATACAACAGCCATTTTATGGCGTGGTGGTGGAACGGCTGCAGGGATCTCGGGCATATCGAACCACACTTCGAGACCGGTCTCGCTTTTGCGATCTGCATCGCCATCGGATATCCCTTCCAGCTTGGCAATCCACTCGGATCGCTCGGGCGAGGTTTCCCAGGCGGCAGCATGTTCGTAATTATCGAAACGATAAATCATGACGTAGCGTCCGCCAGTCTTTTCGGAAGGGCGCAAAATGCTTAAACCTTGTTGCCCCTCGAAATGCGATGCAGCCTCGGCTATGCCTCGGATCCAATCCTCGAATTCGGCCTCGCGCCCCGGCACGACGCGACGTGAAACAGAGATCGTTACGGGGTTGTTGTCCGTGTCTCGGTGATGTGTCATGTGATCAGTCATTGTGAGCCAAGTTTCCTGCTATGAGGCGCGTGAACGACCTTTGATCAGCCGAAACGCAGCGCCTCTGCGGTTTTCCTAAACCAACATCAATCTGTGTAATTGCAAAGTGGACCCACGCATCGCTGAAGATCCCTGATGTCTTGGTTTTCAAGAGCTCGAGATGCTTTCAAGCTCTCGTTCCACGAGATCCAACCGGTCCTTGCCGAAAAACATTTCTTCTCCGACAAAGAAGGTGGGGATGCCGAAGACACCACGCTCGACAGCTGCGCTGGTGTTGTTTTTCAAGCGCTCTTTGACCGCATCTTCATTGGCACGCTCCAACAGATTTTGACCGTCGAGTCCTGCATCGTTCATCGCCGAGACAAACACGTCCGGATCATCCATTTTGAGCCCCTTTTCCCACATTGCGACCATCCCTGCCGTGATGTAGCTGCCTTGAAATCAGTCAACCTCAGCGGCTGCCGCCGCCCGCATCATAAGCAACGTGTTAACCGGGAAATGGGGGTTCATTCGGAACTTCGACAGCTTATGCCGGCGAATAAACCGTTCGAACTCCACGCGGTCGTAATCCAGCTTACCTTTGACGTCCCGGAACATGAGAAACGGAGACTGATTGCCTTTCGCTTTGAATATCCCGCCCAAAAGACAAGGAATGTAGTTGAACGACGCGCCGGTTCGGGTCTTGATGTCATTGACCAGGCAATGGGCCAGATAGGCGTTAGGGCTGCCGAAATCGTAGATGAAGTCTACCTGAGCTGTCATGGTTCGCTCCAGTTACCAGGTTTCTTTCCAGGGACGCAGGTCCATCTCATGCGTCCAGGCCGTACGGGGTTGTTTGTGCAGCATCACATAATTCTGCGCGATATGCTCGGGGTTCAGAATACGGTCTTCCTCGCGCATCTGGTCCACATCCGGGAAATGTTCACGGATAAAATTGCTGTCGATGGCCCCGTCGATCACCGTATGGGCGACGTGGATGTTTTTTGGCCCCAACTCGCGCGCCATGGACTGCGCCAGCGCCCTCAGCGCGTGTTTCGCGCCCGAAAAGGCCGAGAACCCGGCATTGCCACGCATACTGGCCGATGCTCCGGTGAAAATGATCGTCCCGCGTTCGCGCGGTAGCATCCGGGCGGCGACCTCGTGACCCATCAAGAACCCGGCGAAAGCGGCCATCTCCCAGACCTTGCGATAGACGCGCGGGGTGGTCTCGGTGATGCCAAAACGCACATTGGCCCCGATGTTGAAAACGGCGACCTCGATTGGGCCAACCTCCTCCTCGATCTTACCGATCAGATTGTGCATCTCGGTCTCATCCCGTGCATCAGCGGGATAGGCGCGGGCCTGATGACCCTCGTCGCGGATTGATTCCGCCAGCGCCTCAAGAGCATGGGCATGGCGGTCGCGGCGAACGACACAAGCGGTTAACCCCTCGCGGGCAAATGCCCGGGCGATAGCAGAGCCTGTGTCATCGCCAGCTCCGATTATCAAACATGCACCATTGGGGTTCTGCATCTCGTTCTCCTCAGTAGCTCAACATCCGGTCAGCCGTGACCGCGAAACAAACCGCGCAGCAGATGGATCGTAAATCGAGCCTGGCTGGGCAGATAGCCGCTGGATTTCGGCAGATCGTCCTGCGCTTCACGGACCCGGTGATTGTAAAAGATGTGGAAATCGGGTGAAGGTAGGTCTGCCTGTTCGACGATCCGGGCCGAGGGCACCAAAATCAGTTTTGGAAACAGCGGCACGTTCAATTTTTCCAGTGCCGGGTTGCCGCATGCTGTGCATCTGCCACGCGCCAGCAAAGGCGGCTGCTTCAGGCTTTCGTATACAATTTCACCACACCCGGCCTGGTCCACGTCCGCAGCACGAAACAGCAGGATATCGCCATATTCGGCATCGTTGAACCGCTGGCAAATGGTGCAGTGACAGATCGCCCTAAACAGCGGGCGACCTTGTGTTTTGAAGTGAACCTGCCCGCAGCTACAGGTGCCGTTGGAATGCGTCATCTAACTCTTCCTTGTTGCGGGCAGGGTTCCGTGAGATCAGGCGCGGACCTTTTTGACCGCTTTGCCGTTTTTCCAGAACCGGTACATCACGCGCAGCGCCGGCCAGACACCGTCCGCTTTGGTCTGCACCTTCTTACCTTGCGAGATGCGTTCGATCTGCATGGTGTACCAGCTGATCTCCATGATCGCCATTGCGTCGATCTTCTTCAGACCCGAACGGATGGGCGCAACATGCGATACGTGCTTGGGGTTCTGCAGAACATGAGTGCCGAACTTGGGATCGACGGCGAAGGGACGGGCCACACCGGCCATATCCAGAGCGCCGGTTGCCAGAGCTTCGCTCATGCCCTCGGACGAGCGGAAACCGCCGGTCACGACCAGAGGGGTCGAGATCTGGCTTTTGACCTTTTCGGCATATTCCAGGAAATATGCCTCGCGCTTGAGGGTGCTCTCCTTTTTGACTTCCTGCTTGCCCTTGCGGTTAACCGGGTTTTCCCAGCTGCCGCCCGAGATTTCGATCAGGTCGATGCCCAGACCGTCCAGACGCTTGGCCACTTCGATCGAGTCTTCCTCGGTGAAACCGCCCTTTTGGAAGTCGGACGAGTTGATCTTGATGCCAACGTTGAAACCGGGGCCGGTACGGGCGCGGACGCGTTTGTAGACCTCTTCGACAAAGCGGAAGCGGTTGTCAAAACTGCCGCCCCATTTGTCTTCGCGGCGGTTGTGATGCGGCGACAGGAACTGGCCGATCAGATAGCCATGCGCGCCGTGCAGCTGAACGCCGGTGAAACCTGCCTCTTCCAGACGGGCGGCGGCTTCGGCGAACCGGTCGATGATGTCCTCGATCTCGGAATCGGACAGCTCGCGCGGGGGGGCGAACATCTCATTCGGGATTGGCACGACCGAAGGTGCAACCGGTGCGTCGTTGACCATTTTGGGCGACTGCTTGCCCGGGTGGTTCAGCTGCGGCCAGATATGGGTGTTGGTCGCCTTGCCGGTGGCCGCCCATTTGCGCAGCAGGTCCATGTTGCTGTCCAGCAGCGCATCCACGACCAGCGGTTCGTTCATGTGCTTGCCGTCAACCATCATGTTGCCGGTGATCAGCAGGCTCGCGCCGCTATGGGCCCATGCCTCGTACAGCGAGACGTGAGCAGGTGTGACTTTACCGTCCGGAGTGGCCAGAGCTTCGTTCATCGAAGCTTTGCAGATCCGGTTGCGCAGAACCGTTCCCGATTTCAGCGTCAGGGAATCCCCAAGCGTTGCCATTTCTGTGTTTCCTTGATTCGTCGTTTCGATTTTCTGAGCAGCAACCATTGGTCTTTACTCCTGAATATTGCGGCGCCGGAAGCGCATCGCCTGAAGCTTTTTCAGGCTGTTGAACATGAAGTTGTCCCAGGGCGGGGCAACAAAAGCGGTAGCGTTGATGCGGCCTTTGCGGACCACGCCCTTTGCTTTCGAGAAATTGCGGAAGCCTTCTTCACCGTGATAGTGACCCATGCCCGACGGACCGATGCCGCCGAACGGGATGTCATCGGCCATCACATGAGACATGGTGTCGTTGATGCAGGCACCACCCGCATGGGTGCGGGCCAGAATGTCATTGGCGCGGCTCTTATCCCAATCGAAGTAGTAGAAGGCCAGCGGACGCGGGCGGTCATTGACGTAAGCCACAGCTTCATCAATCGAGTCGTAGGGGATCACCGGCAGGATCGGGCCAAATATCTCTTCGCGCAGCACCAGCATCTCTTCGGTCGCGCCCAGGATCAGGGTCATCGGCATCTTGCGCGTGTCGTTGAAATGCTCACCCTTGGGGTTGATGGTGATCAGCTCGGCACCTTTTGCCTCGGCGTCTTTCAGATAGCCTTCAAGGCGGGTTTTCTGACGGTCGGTGATGATCGCCGTATAGTCCTGATTGTCGCGCAGGGCCGGGTAGGCTTTGCTCATCGAATCCGCAAAGGCTGTGCAAAAGGCGTTCACCTTGTCGCGCGGGCACAGGATGTAATCGGGCGACACGCAGACCTGACCGGCATTGATGCCTTTGCCGAATGCAATCCGGCTGGCGGCTTCATCAATCGGGAAGTCCTTGTGGATGATGACCGGCGATTTGCCACCCAGCTCCAGCGTAACCGGCGTCAGGTTGTCGGCAGCGGCCTTCATCACGATCTTGCCGACCTGAGTCGAACCGGTGAACACCAGATGGTCGAACGGCAACTTGGTGAACTCAGTCGCGACCTCGACACCACCGGCGACAACGGTTACTTCGTCCTCAGAGAAGATATCGGCGATGATTTCTTTCAGCAGATCGCCCGAGGCCGGTGCGAATTCCGACGATTTCAGCATCGCGCGGTTGCCCGCGGCCAGGGCGCCTACCAGCGGCGACAGGGCCAGGAAGATCGGGAAGTTCCACGGCACCACGATCCCAACCACGCCCACGGGCTGATATTGCACCTGAATGCTGGCAGGCATCAGGGTCAGCGGCGCGTGGCGGCGCTGCGGTTTCATGAACTTGCGCAGGCGCTTGCGGTAAAAGGCGATACCGTCCAGCAGCGGCATGATCTCGGCCAGTTCGGTTTCAGCCGCCGAGCGGTTCGAGAAATCCTTGCTGACCGCCGCGATGATGCGCGCCTTGTTGTCGATCAGCGCGTTGTGCAGCTTGTCCAGACGCCGCACCCGAGCCGCCCGGTCGGGCATGGGATCGGCCAGATAGGCCTTTTTCTGAGCCAGAAGCAGAGCCTCGAGATCAGGCGTTTCCGATTTAACGGGAGTCAGGTGCGGTGCGGACATTGTTAAACCCTCCTGAATTTAAATGTAATCAGTTACGGGGCCAATCCCCATTGCGGCATGGGTGGCGTTCTTGCGCTCAAGCCAGTCGGCTTCGTCGCCTGGGAAGGGCAGAACCATACCGCCTTCGACCACCCAGTTAGATTCGATGCCGATCAGCGTGACCAGCACCTTGCTTTTTTCCAGCTGGGCCGCCTCGGAGATACGCGTGTGCATCTGCTCGTTCAGTTTTTCATAGAGACCAGCGGTCCGGTCACCGCCCATGCGGACGTTGCCGTTCACGCCCAAAACAGTTCCGCGTCGCATGCTGTAGCCGGTCATGAAAACGACGTTCACGAACTCGGACGGCGCGCCAGTTAGGCCGCAATGCACATCGGTGATGACCTGCGCGATGTCAAATCGGATCTGCTCGGGGAAAGGTTTCTTGGATGCAAGAGTATAGAGCGGCATATCAATTCCTCTCCTATTGATTGAACTGCGTGATCAGCACGCCGTGGCGCATTTTTGAGATCATCGCGCGCGAAAACAGCTTGAACAGATAGGTAAAGCGTCCCCAAGGCGACAAGCGTGTCAGGTTGCCTTTCAGAATGTCGCCATAACGGGACTGGTCGAATGCACCCACAGACACCTGATCCGGGTGCTGACCGGTGATTTTGCGCCAGCATCTATCGACCTCCAGCATGAAGGCTTCGCGGCGTTGCGTTTCAAACCCGTCCGGCACTTCCATCGAGACAGTCGACGAGCGTGACCAACGGCGATCTGTGATCGTGTGCTGTTTGGCAGCGACGTTCCAGATGATCGTCAGTTTGTCGTCGCATACGTGCTCGACATAAAGCTTGCGCACGACTTCCTCGAGCGCTTTGATCTGCTCGAGTGAGATCTGACCTTCCTGAATGGCAATGAGTGATCGCATAACATCCTCCTGCCCGGTAATTTCGGTTTTTGGGGATCAATTTTCGATGATGGCAGCGGACATCTTTTTGACATTATCGGCCACAGTGTTTAGGTTCAAAACATGCAAAACGCGTCCCTGAAACGATCACCGGGCAGCATCCGCATCCTGTGCGAGGAAGCAGCAAAATATGGTGTAACTCCCGAACAATGCCTGGAGGATACCGGGCTGGTCACTTTCGATCTCTACCAGAACGAGGCGACTGTGACGCTTGGGCAAGAAGTTGCGGCGATAGAAAATTTCATCAAGTACGCGCCTGACCGCCCTGGAATGGGAATTGAAATTGGTCGCCGCTACAGACCCGAAGTCTTTGGCATTTGGGGATATGCTATTTTGAGCAGCCCAACTCTTCGTGCTGGACTAAAAACGGCTATTGATTTCGCGAACCTGTCGTTCGTGATCGCCCGATTGCGTCTAAACGAGCTCGAAGATCCACCTGCCCTAAATTTGGATATCAGCGGTCTGCCAAAGTCAGTCGAGAGTTTTGTGCTGGAAAGGCACCTGACGGTTGTTAGCAACTTCACCTCGCAGTTTCTGCCCAGGTTTTCTATGTCGCGCGTGGTCTTTGAAACCACGCTGGATAATCCGGCGGTCGCGTCCGCAATAAAAACTGAACTTGGAATCAGCGTCACGCTGAGTTGTCGGAGAAACTCGATCATCCTCCCCCAAAAGCTTCTTGATATGCCCTTGCCGCAGCACAACCCAGCAACGATGGAGAATTGCCTGAGGCAATGCCGAAGCCTACTAAACCTGGAAAACTCCGATATTCCGGAAATGACGGCGCAAGTCCGCGAAGCCACTTTGTTGGAAATCAACAACGATCCAACAATCGTTTCAATCGCTTCAAAGCTAGGGACAAGTGAACGCACGTTGCGCCGTCGTCTTGCCAAGGAGGGGACAAGTTTCAGAAAGATCCAGACAGAGGCGAAACTGGCAATTGGGCATGAGTTGCTGAGCACGGCCGGCCTGGATGTTTCAACCGTCGCTTGGAGAACCGGCTATTCGGAGCCATCCAGCTTCGTAAGAGCCTTTACCAAAAAATACGGCTACTCGCCCGGCAGTTTGAAACATTCATCCCGATATGGAGACAACAAACTGACGTGCTAACAGTGGCAACGTCAATTGTTGGTTTCTGCAAGCGTTGCCGCTGATCGCGCCAGTAAGTCTACAAGCCACCCGTGACCCGGATCAGTGTTTCGGCTTTTGTGCCAGTATAGGCGCACCTCGATTTCTGGATAGTCGAACGGAAGGTTGTGCGAAACCAGCGAACCGGCGTCGACCAAGGGTCTGGCCAAACGGGTGGGGACTACAGCAATAAGGTCGGTTGCGGCAACGACTTCAGGGATGGAAACAAAACTCGACATTTGCAGAGCGATATTGCGAGCCGGAAGCGAGTTTCCCAACAAAAACTCCAAAGGGGTAGTTCGTCGACTGTTCTGGCTGCGAACAATACCAAACCTTCGCACCAGCGAAACATGTGCCAGCGTTTGAAACTCTTCCAGCGACACTCCTGTTTTTGCGCATGGATGATCGGCGGCACTGATAAGCGTAAGCGACTCACGCAATATCAGCAGCGAGTCAAAGTGGTCTTCCGGCATAGGCGTGTAGTCAACCGCGTATCCCAATCTTCCATCCTTGAGACGCACAGGAATTTCATCCAGGTAATCTGGATGTACCCTCCACTTTAGATTTGGCGCCTGCATTCGGGCTTCCCTCATCAATACGGGCCCCCAGATGTGTTCGACTGCATGATTCATCGAGACATCGATGGTTCGGGAAAACGTCTCTGCAGAAAACTCCTGGTCTTCGAAACTGCTTCTGATCTGTACGAGCGCAGGGGCAACCTTGGCATGCAGATCAAGTGCGCGTTGCGTCGGCTTTAGACCTCGACCGGTGCGTACAAACAACTCGTCATCGAATCCCTGTCTCAGTCGTTTGAGCGCGTTGCTGACAGCAGGTTGACTCATGTTCAGACGCTCTGCTGCCTTGGACAAGTGCTGTTCTCGCATCAAAATATCGAAGACTGGAAGCAGATTCAGGTCGTGATTTCTTAGCATTAGCTTAGTTATTTCCCAGAGTGATAATATCCTTAAGTAATATAAATTAGAAGCTATATCAAATTTGCATATTCTGACTGGCAACTTTTGGTTAGGGAGGACCCAGTTATGAATGATGAAGCAAGAGAGAAGTTTCGAGCCAAGTACCGCGCAGGCGTAAGCCCAAACTACAGCGGTCTGCTGCACCTGTCTGTCGTTGTGATCGGCGCAGGATCTTTGATCTGGTGGGGTACGACCAAACTGGTGGATTTTAAGCTCTACCAACTTTGGTTCGTTGTCGCGACCTATGTCGCCTATAATCTGGGTGAGTGGGCATCTCATAACTATTGGGGGCATCACAAAACAAAGCTTTTCAAGCTGTTTTATCAGCGTCACACAGGCGACCATCACACCTTTTTCGTGGATACGGACATGGAATATCAGATGGTCCTGGATTGGCGCGTCGTGATCTTCCCGATCTATCTGCTCGTTTTGACCACGGTGGCAATTTCAATCCCCGGAGGTCTGGTGTCCTACTTCCTCTTTGGGGGTAACTACGGCTATCTGTTCTTCATCACGATGACCTCTTGCTATCTGCTGTATGAAGTCCTGCATTTTAGCTACCACCTGCAGCGTGGTTCGGTCACCGAACGCATTTTCCGACTTATCCCCGGCTGGACGTACCTGCGTTTGTTTCACACTGTGCATCACAATCGCGACGTGATGGTTGAGGGCAACTTCAACATCACTCTGCCCTTGTTCGATTGGATTTTCGGCACGCTCTATTTCGACGCAAATGACCAGCAGAAACCATCGGATAGTGGTGCGAACCCGCAGCCTCAGTAACCGAGCAGTCGCAGTTTAAGGCGGCGGGGAATTGCCCGTCGCCTAAGTATTGCTGAGCGTTTGAAAATTCAGGATCTCCTATGCCTAAATCAGACCCGCGCCCTTTTGGTCAACGGGTGGCCATGTGGCTCATCAAAAGTCCAACGGGGCTCAAAATCTCAGCCCGCGGCAGAAAGAAAGCAGCGGAAAAACAGCTTGAAAACGCGGTCAACGAAACGGTCATGATTCCGCGCCGGGATGGAACCGGTGAAGTTCGTGTACGTATCTACAAGCCCACCAATTGCAAGGGTCCGCTGCCCATTGTGGTGTTCTTCCATGGTGGTGGATACGCGAAAGGCTGGCCGGAACGCCATCATGCATTATTTCAACGCCTGATGGCGTCGCGCCCCTGCATCATCGTAGCACCGGCATTCCGGCTATCGGTTGAGGCACCTTACCCAGCAGGGCACGACGATTGCTATGACACGCTGCTCTGGGTGCGTGATCATGCCGAGCAATTGGGCGGCGATGCGGGCAACCTCATCCTGGCCGGGAACAGTTCGGGCGGTGGGCTGGTCCTGTCGACGGCGTTGCGCGCGCGGGATTCCGGAGACGCAAAGATCGCGTTCATGATGCCTTTTTATCCAATGATCGATGACCGCGCATCCAACTGGACAAAGCTGCCAAAGAACAAGATCACATGGACGCGCGAACACGGGGTGCTCGCCTGGCATTTGTTGCTACGAGAACTACGAACGCAGAAGCGGTACGATATCTCGCCCTACGCTGTTCCGGCGCGCGCCAAAGATGTGTCCGGTCTGCCACCTAGCCTTGGTTACGTGGGTGATCTGGACATCTTGCAGGCCGAAGCCGAGGAGATGGCCGATCGCATGAAGCGAGCGGCTTGCAGCGTAACTTTCCGCACATTCCACGGTGTTTTTCACGCCATGGAAGACAGCGCTCCGCAAACGCCCCAAGCTCTAGAACTCAACGATTGGGTTTCCACTGAATTCGCTCGCATGGTGGATAGCTACTGCTCGGAATAACCAGCAAATCAAACGCCGATTGTTCATCAGGGCGCATCTTTGGCCGAAAGTGTCAAACAATTGACCGATGCGACGCTATTGCGAAGCGAGCCCTTTGGCCATTTTGGTGACAGGGAGGAATGCGATGCAGTTTGACTACGTGATTGTTGGTGGGGGATCAGCAGGGTGTGTGCTGGCCAACCGTCTGTCGGAAGATCCGAATGTAAGTGTGTGCCTGCTTGAGGCGGGCGGCGGCAACGGAGACAGCATATTGGTTCGCATGCCGGCCGCTGTTGTGGCCATGCTTCCGGGTAAGCCATTCAAGATCAACAACTGGACTTTTGAAACCGTCGAGCAGCCGGGGCTGAATGGCCGTAAGGGGTATCAGCCGCGCGGTAAGGTTCTGGGCGGGTCCAGCGCGATCAACGCCATGTTGTACGTGCGCGGTCAGCGCGAGGATTATGACGAATGGGCGAATCTGGGCTGCGAAGGCTGGGATTGGGACAGTGTTCTTCCCTATTTCAAACGATCAGAAAATAACGAGCGTGGCGGCGACGACATGCATGGTGGGGCTGGTCCGCTGCAGGTTTCGGACCAGAAAGAATCTCGCCCGGTGACGCGGGACTTTATCGAAGCCGCTAAGCAATTGCAGATTCGCGAGCGCGAGGACTTCAACACCGGCGACAATGAGGGCGTTGGCTATTATCAGGTCACGCAGTTCCACGACAAAGCCAAGAATGGCGAGCGGTGCTCGGCCGCGGCGGCCTATCTGTTCCCGATCATGGACAGGCCGAACCTGACTGTGATCACCAAGGCGCATGCCAAAGGTCTGACCTTTGACGGCAAACGCGCGACAGGTGTGGTTTACAAGGAAAATGGCAAGGGCCGCGATATCGAGGTCAAAGCCACGCGCGAGGTCTTGCTGTGCAGCGGTGCGCTGAAGACACCTCAGTTGCTGCAACTGTCCGGCATTGGTGACCCGGCAGATCTTGAAAAGCACGGGATCGAGGTGCGACACAACCTTCCCGGTGTGGGCAAAAACCTGCAGGATCACATGGACTTCACGCTGGCCTACAAATCGGCTGATACCGACAATTTCGGCATTGGCCTTTTGGGCGGCATGAAGCTGATGGGTCACATAAACCGCTGGCGCAAAACCGGCGTGTCGATGGCAGCCACCTGCTTTGCCGAAGGCGCGGCTTTTCTGAAAACCTCGCCTGATCTGGATCGCCCCGACGTGCAGCTTCATTTCACAATTGCGCTGGTCGATGATCACTCGCGCAAGCTGCACTATGGCTACGGCTTCAGCTGCCATGTCTGCAAACTGCGCCCCGAAAGCCGGGGCTCGGTCACGCTGAACAGCGCCGATCCTTTCGCCATGCCCGCCATTGATCCGGCCTTTTTGGCCGATGACCGTGATCTCGAAACGATGATCAAAGGCGCGAAACTGACGCGCGAGATTCTTGAGGCTCCGGCGCTGGCGAAATACCGCAAGAAAGAGATGTTCGGCACCGAAAACGCAAAGACAGACGCGGATTGGGAACAGCACATCCGATCGCGCGCAGACACGATCTATCACCCGGTTGGCACCTGCAAAATGGGCACCGATGACATGGCCGTGGTTGATCCGCAGCTGCGGGTACGTGGGCTTGAGGGGCTGCGCGTAGTCGATGCGTCGATCATGCCGAACCTGATCTCGGGCAATACCAATGCGCCCACCATGATGATCGCCGAAAAAGCCGCCGACATGATTAAGGCTGCAAGCTAACGCAAAACTGCGCGCCGATCGCGGTGCGCAGGAACAAGAGGAAAGAAGATGAGCACCAACGTTGTTCTGAAAAACATGGATGAGATTCTGGCGTTCGAACAGACACCTCTGCAGGATCGCACTCTGCCGCAGACCACCTATGAGGCGCTGCAAAAAGGGGCGGCCATCAACCCTGACGCGCCTGCGCTCAGTTTTTTCCTGAGCGCGGCCGCGATGCGCACGCCCTATACGCTGACCCACGGGCAGCTGCTGGCGCGTATCACTCAAACCGCCAACGCGCTGCGTCGGATGGGTTTGGGTCGTGACGATGTGGCGGCCTTTATCCTGCCCAACATGCCCGAGACGCATTTCGCCATCTGGGGTGGCAGTGCGGCTGGTGGCATTCTGGCAATCAACCCGTTGATGGAAGTCGATCAGATGGCCGATCTGCTGAAAGGCGCGGGCGTCAAGATTCTGATCACGCTGGAGCAAACACCGGGCGTCGATATCTGGGAAAAAGCCAGCGCTGCGGCCAAGGATGTGCCCTCGCTGGAGCATATCCTGCTGGTCAACTTCGCCACCTATATGAAAGGCGATGGCGTGTGGCCCGATACACTGCCGCTGCCGCCCGTCTCGGCCACCATCGAAGGCCGCGACGATGTCATCCTGACCCGTCTGCTGGACGAGATCGCAGGTGAAAATGCCGATGGTCTGGATTTCGAAGGCCCCGGACCCGATGACACCTCGACCATGCTGTGTACCGGTGGCACCACCGGCCTGCCCAAGATCGTGCGCCGGACCCATTTCGGCGAGGTTTATAACTCGTGGTGCCCCAGCCTGTACGTTGGTGCCGAAAATGTTGGCCCCGGCACCGCTGCGCTGTGTGGTCTGCCGCTGTTTCACACCAACGCTATGCTGGTGACAGGTCTGTTGCCCTGGATGCATGGCGGCCACGTCGTTCTGGCCTCTCCCTCAGGCTATCGCGGCGATGGTGTGATCGCCGGGTTCTGGGACATGGTCGAACATTACGGCATCAGCTCCTATTCTGGCGTGCCGACCATCTATGGCGCTCTGCTGCAAGTGCCACATAAGGACAAAGACCTCAGTTCGTTGCGCTTTGGGGCCTGTGGTGCCGCACCGATGCCGGTCGAATTGTTCAACACCTTCGTCAATGAAACCGGCGTCAAGATCATTGAAGCCTATGGCATGACCGAGGGCGTTCTGGCCTCGTCCATGAACCCGATCATCACGGACAATCCGCGTATCGGCTCGATCGGTCTGCGCTTCCCTTATCAGGACATGAAGATCGGCATCCTGAACGACAATGACGAATTCGTTCGCTGGGCAGATGTGGATGAGGCCGGGGTGATCTTTATCACCGGACCGAACGTGTTTGACGGCTATCTGATCGAAAGCCAGAACAAAGGCATCTGGCTGGAGCAGGACGGCAAACGTTGGTTCAACACCGGCGATCTGGCCCGCTGCGATGCCGAAGGGTATTTCTGGATGACCGGCCGCAAGAAAGAGCTGATCATCCGCGGCGGCCACAATATCGACCCCAAGATCGTCGAAGAGACGATGCACAAGCACCCTGCAGTGGCCATGGCTGCCGTAATCGGCCGTCCCGACGCCAAGGTGGGAGAGGTTCCAGTGATGTACTTCCAGAAGTCCGCGGGTATCGATGTGGATGTGTCCGATCTTGCCGCCTTTGCGCAAGAGCATGTCTCGGAACGTGCGGCGGTGCCGAAGGACTTTATCAGCCTCGACGCCCTGCCGGTGACTGCTGTTGGTAAAATCCACAAGGTCACGCTGAACATGATGGAAATCGAACGCACCATCCGTGAACTGGCGGGTCAACACGCAGCCGAAATCGGATCACTTGAGGTGGTGCAGGATTCGAGCCGCGGCATTGTTGCAAAACTGGCCCTTTCCAGCGGCGAAGACGCCATGCGTCTCGCTTTGGGGCAGTTCACTTTCACCGTGGATATGTAAACCACTCACCCAACGGGTCCGTCATAGCGTCGTGGGAGGCGAAACAGGCGGGCCCGTTTTCCTAAAGAGGGAGGAAAACAATGGATTTCGCAATCAACGTGGTGGTGCCTGCGGCGCAGGCTTTCATCATGTTCTCACTGGGGCTTGGTCTGGAGATCGACGACTTCCGCCGTGTGTTCCGTCGCCGCACCGCTTTCGCCATCGGTGCCATTTCGCAAATCGTCCTGCTGCCAATCGCGGCGTTTTGCGTCATCATGGCGTTTAGCCTGCCGCCTGTCATGGCGGCTGGTCTGATGTTGCTCAGCTTCTGCCCCGGCGGCGTCAGCAGCAACGTGATCACCAAGCTTTCACGCGGCGATCTGGCCCTGTCGGTGTCGATGACCGCTGTCACCAGCGTTATGGCCTTCCTTACCGTACCGCCGCTGGCCACCTGGTCGGTGCTGTATTTCATGGGGGAAAGCGCGCCTGACTTCTCGTTCTTCGAGATCGCGATCTTTACCTTCCTGGTGACAACGCTGCCTGTTCTGACCGGTATTATCGTGCGCCACTTCTTCAACGGTTTGGCCCGTCGCCTTGAAAACCCTCTGCAGAACGTCGCCGTCATCTTTTGGGCCGTTCTAATTCTGGCGCTGTTCGCAGCCAACCGCGAGCTGATCATCACCTACATGCCGACGCTGGGCTATTCGACAATGACGCTGCCGCTGGTGCTGATGTTGCTTGGTCTGGCCTTTGGTAAAATCCTTGGCCTTAGCAAGACCGAAGGCAAAACGGTTGGCATTGAAACCAGCGTTCAGAACTCGCCCTTGGGCATTACGCTGGCTATTGTGATCACCGGTACCAGCACATCGCTGAGTGACGTGCCGATGGCGCTGCCATCCGCGCTGTATTCGATCACAATGTACCTCGTAGTTTTGCCGTTCATGTTCTACTTCCGCTGGAGAAGTCGCGGAGATGTACGTCAAAGCGTGGCTGCAGAGTAAGCCTCTGACCAAATATCAGAGTATGCACACGCAAATTCTGATCACGCAAACCTGCCCCTTTTGGGCAGGTTTTTTTTGACGCTGCCTTTCCAATGGGCGAGCTTTCAACGAGTGTTTTCTGCGGCTTGGATCGAGAAGTAATTGCCAGGCTGAGGTGCCCGGGAGTTCTGATATGAGAACAGCAAACACTGAAATGTTCGGCAGCGGACGTCCCGTCATTCAGGGCGGATTGCACCATGTAGGGTTGGCTGAATTGATTGCTGCTGTGTCGAACGCGAGTCGGTAGGCACGATCACTGGTCTAGCATAGCAGGTGCCCGCCGACCGCGCCAATGAACTCGCAAGGTGCAAGGACATGACTGGCAAACAAATCGCGGTTAACGCCAAAAAAGCGCTCGCTGCGAAATACAGAACGCGTTCCGCCTGACGCAATGGTTTCGCGGGTCCTGGTCACAGAGAAAAGAAACGCGGTCCAGTTCGCCAACATCATCGATGCTGTCATTGGCGTGTAAGCGCCTTCATTCCAAACAGAGAATCTAGAGTGGGGGGTGTGGTAGCGGAGGAGGGACTTGAACCCCCGACACGCGGATTATGATTCCGCTGCTCTAACCAACTGAGCTACTCCGCCATGGGTGAGAGGCGATTTAAGGGAGGGGCCCGAGAGGGTCAAGAGGGAAATCTCCCTGAAACCGGATTCTTTTTGTGCCGGGCCTCAACCGGTTTCGGATGCGGATTGGTTCGGGTTGACAGCGCCTTCTGCGATGCTGCGGATAAAGGTGGCGCATGCGTCGGGCGCGGTGATCAGGATCATGTGGCCCAACCCTTCGATCTGTTCGTTGGTCAGACCATATTGCGTCATCGGCGCGCCGTGGGCAGTGGGGGACAGGATGGCGTCCTGTGCGCCGTACAGAATGCCTCCGGGTACTTTGAGGTCTGGATAGCGGGCCACTTGTGCCTCAAGGCTATCGTCTATGCCAACTACGTCCTGGGAGGCGGTGATGAAGGCTGATGGTCGCAGACCCAATGCGCCGCCGGCGCGGTCCAGGAAATCATCCGGTGCCCGTTCGGGGTCGAAGACGGCGCTGAGAGCATGAGGGGCGGTCTTGGCGGCCATGGGGACGGCAATCGTATTGCCGATGAAATTGCGCAACCATTCGGTCCTAATTTCGAGCGGTTTGAACACGGGCGGCGGGCCGGACATCACCTGTGTCAGCGGAGCCAGAAGCGCCAGTGCCTTGACCTTGTCAGGATAGTCCAGCGCCATCGCCAGCGAAACTGCGCCGCCCAGCGAATGGCCGACCAGAACGGGGTCGGACACGCCTTTGATATCGAGAAACTCCTGGATCATCCGGCCCTGCTCGGGCAGGCGTCCCAGATCGGCGGACTCGCGGGTTGAATACCCGCATCCGGGCCGATCGACAGCGATGACATGGTAGTCATCCGCGAGCATATCCACCAAGGCATAGGTATAGTGCTGAAGCTGCCCGGTGAGGCCGTGGATCAGGACAAGGCTCTGATTGGATGGATCGCCTTTTTCGACATAGTGGATGCTGCCGCCGGGCACAGGCTGGATCTGCCCCAGTTGCGGGACACGTCTGCCGCCGTCTTGAGTCAGCTTACGGGTCCACAGGTTCATCGCACCAAAAAATACAGCGACGAAAAGAACGATAATCAGAAAGGTCATCTCAATGGTCTCCGCTTTGGGATTTGAGGGGTTGGTAATGCTCCAGACCCGATTGGGCCATACGCTTTTCAAATTCAGACACGGTGCCGGGCCAGAGGGTTGTGTTGCGCCCCTCGGCATCCTGATACCACGAAGCGCAGCCGCCCGTCTGCCAGACACTGTCTGTGTGTCGGTCCTGCATCTCTTGTTCAAAGGCGGCCTGTCTGGAAGCGTCAGGGGTGATTGCATGCAGACCACCGCGCTGCATCTCGTCCAGAACGCGGCCAATATGGCGGACTTGCGCTTCGATCATCAGAACGACCGAGTTATGCCCCAGCCCGGTATGCGGCCCAAGCAGTATGAAGAAGTTCGGGAATCCGGCAATCGCAGTCCCCAGATTGGCCTGCATCCCCTCGCCCCAGGCGTCGCGCAGGCTCAGCCCATCCGCGCCGGAGATGTTCAGATAATCGACCATATCGGTGACGTGAAACCCCGTGCCCCAGATCAATATATCAGCCTGCGCCTGCGATCCATCGGCGGCGGTGATCTGGTCGCCCTCGATTTTGGTCACGCGATGCGGCACCACCGTAACGTTGTCGCGCGCAAGGGTGGGGTACCAATCGTTCGAGCTGAGGATGCGCTTGCAGCCGATTTGATAAGCGGGGGTCAGCTTTTCGCGCTCGGCCGGGTCGGTGATGGCTTTTTCAAGCGCGGTGCGCCACATCTTCATGGCGAAATTGACGGCTCCCTTTTCGCGGCGAAAAACACGGTGGCGGTATTCGAACACCATGTAGATCAGCTTGCGCCGCAGTTTCGGCAACAAGGGCATGCGCTGGTACAACCTGCGCACCCATGGCGCGATGGGGCCGTCTGGTCGGGGCAGAACATAAGGCGCGCTACGCTGGTAGATCGTGACCTGCTCGGCCATTTTCGCAATCTCCGGCACGAATTGAACCGCCGAGGCCCCGGTACCAATCACCGCGATCCGTTTACCCGACAAAGGTACTTCGTGATTCCATTGGGCAGAATGAAAGCTGGGGCCAGGAAAACTGCCTGCGCCGGGAATATCGGGGATGCTGGGCACATGCAGCGCGCCGATGGCCGAGACCAAAATGCGCGCGGACCAGATGTCCCCGCCTTCGGTTTCAACCCGCCAATGGCTGCCATCCCACCGGGCGGTTTTCAGTTTCTGCTGGAACTGGCAAAGGTCGTACAAACCTTCATTCTGCGCGACCTTGCGCAAATAGGCTTGAATTTCGGCCCCACCCGCATAGGCGCGGCTCCAGTCCGGGTTCAGGTGCGTGGCCATGGAATAAAGATGCGAAGGCACATCGCACGCGACGCCGGGATAGGTGTTTTCCCGCCATGTGCCGCCGATATCGCTCGCTTTTTCAAGGATCGTGATATCGGTGATCCCGCGCTTGCGGGCCTCAATCGCCATAATCAGCCCCGAGAACCCGGCGCCGACGATCAGCATATCGGTTTTATGTTCCACGCGCCCCGCCCCTCCCAAAACGATCCAGATGGTTGTTTCAGGATATAGGCAGGGTGGGGCGCGTGGATAGGGTCTCGTTAGGTCAGGGGCGGATCACGGTTTGATCAGGCGCGCAGTTTCTCACCTTTTGCGTCGAACGGGGGCTCTTTCAAGATAGTGGCTTTGTGCGGTCGACCCAGCACCATCACCTCGACCTCATCGCCGGGCTGGGCGTTTTTGACATACCCAAGCGCCAGCGACATTCCGACCGTGTAGCCGTAAGTGCCGGACGTTACACGACCGATGCCTTCACCGTCTTTGAAGATCGGCTCACCGCCGGTCGCGTCGGCGTTGGACGCGGTCACGTCGGCCTCATCCAGATGCAGAAGAACCAGCCGTTCTCGGGCGGGGTTTTCAAGCACCTTTTGCGCGGCCCCTTTGTTCAGGAAACCCTTGTCGAACTTGCACAGACGGTCCAGCTCAACCTCGTGCGGCCAGTATTCGGGGCTGTATTCGCGGCTCCACGAGCCATAGCCCTTTTCCACCCGCAGCGACATCAGCGCGCGGCTGCCAACGGGACCTGCGCCGAAGGCTTTGCCCGCTTCCAGCAGCGCCTCATAAAGCTGCGCCTGATCTTCGGTCTT
Source organism: Ruegeria lacuscaerulensis (assembly GCF_013034745.1). Lineage (NCBI taxonomy): Bacteria > Pseudomonadati > Pseudomonadota > Alphaproteobacteria > Rhodobacterales > Roseobacteraceae > Ruegeria > Ruegeria lacuscaerulensis. The sequence continues at coordinate 218,653 of NZ_WQGP01000008.1, forward strand.
GCAATGCAACTCCCACCCCAGGTCACCGGTGAAGGACACGCGCATGGCAAGAACTTCGACGCCTGCAAGCTCGATCATCGCCGAACGCATGAACGGGAAATCCTCGGTTGCCAGCGAGGTGTCGGTCAAGCGGTGCAGGATCTCACGTGATTTCGGACCGGCGACGTTAAAGCCGCAAATCGCTTCGGTGTGGCTTTCGAATGTGGTGCCTTCGGGCAGTGGAACCTGCTTGAAAAAGCGTTTGTGATACCGCTCGGCCATACCCGAGCCGATGATCCAGAATTCGTCCTCGGCCACGCGGGTGACAGTAAAGTCGCCTGCAATCCCACCGCGTTTCGAGATCAGAGGTGTCAGGCAAGAGCGGCCAACCGCCTTTGGCATAGTGTTGGCAAAGACTGCGTTCAGCCAATCCGCCGCGCCGGGGCCTTTGCAGATGTATTTGGCAAAGTTCGAGATATCGATGATGCCCGCACGCTCGCGCAGCATCTTGCATTCTTCGCCCACAGGGGCCCACCAGTTCTGGCGGGTAAAGCCGTTGGTATCCACCGTGCCCGACTCATCCGCGAACCAAAGCGGATGCTCCCAGCCGACATTCAGGCCAAAGACCGCACCCATGGCCTTTTGGGTTTCGTAGATTGGGCGCACGCGGGCAGGGCGGCCAGCGCCGCGCTCCTCGTTCGGGAAGTGAATCGCAAAGCGGTGGGCGTATTGGTCCTGCACCTTGGCTTTGGTGAATTCCTTTGTCGCCCAGGTGTCAAAGCGGGCCATGTCCCAGGCGAACATGTCGTATTGGGTTTCGCCTTCGATGATCCACTGCGCGGCCATAAGGCCCATGCCACCGGATTGCGAAAAGCCGGGGATGATGCCGTTGCAGCAGAAATAGCCATCAACTTCGGGCACCGGCCCCATCAAGACATTCGAATCCGGAGACCAGATCATCGGGCCGTTGATGACGCGCTTGATCCCGGCTTCGCCCACGGCGGGAAGGCGCTCGATGGCGTTCATCATGTTCTCTTCGATCCGCTCCAGATCATCGGGGAACAGGTCATGGGCGAAGTCCAGCGGCGTGCCGTCCTCGGCCCAGAACTTCATGTCTTTCTCATAGGCCCCGACCAGCAAACCGTTGCCTTCCTGACGCAAATAGTACTCGCCATCCCGGTCCGAGACCGAGGGCAGGCGGGCGCCATGCGCCTGCACATCCGGCATAGCTTCGGTGACGAAATACTGGTGCTCGGTTGGTTGCAGTGGCAGTTCGATCTCAGCCAGTTTGGCGACCTCACGACCCCACAGGCCAGCGGCATTCACCACCCAAGGGGTTTTGATGTCGCCCTTGGGTGTGCGCACGATCCAGGTGCCGTCTTCCTGGTGTTCGGTCGCGGTGACGGGGGTAAAGCGGTGGATCTCGGCACCGCGCTGACGCGCACCCACCGCATAAGCATTGGTTACGCCCGACGGGTCCACATTGCCACCATCAGGTTCGAACATTACGCAGCGGATACCATCGTAATTGACCAGCGGGTTCAGGCGTTGGGCCTCTTCAATGCTGATCTCATAGAAGTTCATGCCATAGAGCTTGGCCTTTGCGGCCTGCAGGCGAAGTTGATGTTCGCGCTCTTCGGTCTGCGCCAGATACAGCGAGCCGGGCTGGAACACGCCGCAGCTTTGGCCCGTTTCGGCTTCCAATGCGTTATAAAGGTTCATTGTATAGTGCTGAATGCGGCTGATATTTGTGCTGTCATGCAGCCCGTGGATGTTCGCCGCCGCGTGCCACGTTGAGCCCGAGGTCAACTCATCCCGTTCCAACAGGACGACATCCGACCATCCGAGTTTGGTCAGATGATAGAGGATCGAGCACCCGATCACCCCGCCACCAATCACCACTGCCTGTGCATTCGTTCTCATGTGCCTGCCATATCCAAGTTGGGTTCTTTGCGCTTTCTGTCACCAAGGACGTCGCGCGGACAACGGAGAATAATTTCAATCTGGGTTGAGCAGGTTTAACCTGAAGCTAATCCGAAAAATCCAACCGGTGCGCGCGCCCATGGGCGACCAGTCTTGCGTTCAGGGTATCCGCCTCGGGAGCGCCGGATTCCAGCGCAAAAACAAACGCATGGGTCAGATAGAAACAGGCCGCGTCGGTATCCCGCGCGGCCTCGCGTTCGTCTGCAGCCAAGGTGTAATAGCGGATCAGCGCGTCGTGATCATCGCGAGCATGGGCCTCGAGCAGCAGGTGATCCAGCTTGGACTTGTCCATCGAACCTCCGTCGGGACCGGCCATTGAAAACCGACCGGTCCGAAGTTTCAATCCGCGCGACCGTTTTCGATCTGCGTTGCGACCCAATGGTGGAAATTATGCGTCGGTCCGTCCATCGCGGGCGAGAACCGTCCGCCGTCAAACAGAACACCATGGCGACCCTTTTGCATGCCTTCTACAACAAAGACATCCTCTTCGAATACCGTCTTCCAAAGCTGCGCGTTCGAGGCGCGCAACCCGTCATGCTGCGGCGTATCTTCAATGCTTTTTGCGTAGTACAGTTCAATGTGTTCGACGGTGTTTTCCTGATCGACAGGTTCTAACACGATGGCAAAAGCGTGGTCGCGCTGCACGCCCAGCAGAACATTGGGATAAAGAGCGATATATTCGGCACCCTCGTCCCATTTGTCGCTGAGGCCCGGAAAATCTTCGAAGGTTGCCCCATCCTGATCGGTAAGTTGGCGATAAACCAAAGTGCCCTGACCGGAATAGTGCCCGCGCGCTTCGATGTTGTAATGATCTTCCAACCGGGAATAGCTGTTCAGACCGGGATGAACCCACGGCAGGTGATAGCTTTCGCAATAGTTCTCGACCGCCAGCTTCCAGTTTGTCTTGACCTCAAGCTTGAACGAGGACGTCTCGCCGCCGTGATGCACGGGCTGGTCGAACTCCTTCCAGCGCTCAAGAAGAGCGGCGTGGGCGTCTTCGAACGCTGGGGCGTTGCCGTCGACGTTCACAAAGATGACATCGCGCCAGACATAGGACCGCACGCGGACCAGTCCCAGATCACTGCGGTCAACGTCTTCATGGGTGTTGTGACCGGGTCCGCCCACATGAGGGGTTGCGCGCAGCTCACCCTTCAGGCTGTAGCACCAGCTGTGATAGGGGCAGCGGATCGCGCCTCCGATCTTGCGAGGAGTGTCCACCAGGATCATGCCGCGGTGACGGCAGGTGTTCTGAAATACACCGATTTCGCCGTCGCGATCGCGTACGATCAGCAGGGGCATGCCCAGAAAGTCCACAGGTTTGGCATCACCCTCCTCGGGTACGTCCTTACCGAAGCCAACCCCGGACCAATTCGCATAAAGAACCGATTTCCGTTCCTCGGCAAAAATTGCAGGGTCGACATAGTGTTCATTCGGCAGACCGTTGGCGATATTCACGTCGGCCAGAACGGAGGACAGAGGGCTATGCTTGTTCATCGGGCTCTCCTAAGATTGGTTTTAACCGTATTGGGGAAGGCGTGCGGGCGTCTCAATATCAGAAAACCTCATCAGAGAGTTATCTGATCTAAACCGAGCCGTCCTCTACCTCTTGCAAGATCCAGTTCTTCAGTGCGCGAGCGCTCTCTGACAACTCGTTGTCGGGGCGCCCAACAAGGTAGAATTGGTTGGGTGCGGTCAACCTATGAGGGCCGATGATGACCAATTTACCCGATTGCAGCATCGGTTGGATCAGCCGTCGCCAACCCAGCGCCAGACCAGCCCCCTTGCGGGCCAATTGCAACGCAACCGAGTAGCTGTTCACGCGCGAGTCGATTGGGATCGCACCATTGTGACCCATTTGATGGAACCATTCCGGCCATGTGGTCCAGCTGCGATCATCTGAGTCCAAATGGATCAAGCGCTCGGCGGCGAGGTCTTCCAGTGATGCGTCAACCAGGCGTTCGGCTATGTCCGGGCTGGCTACGGGCACAAGGTGGTCGCGAAACAAGGGGGTGTGTGAGAGGCTTTGATCGCTGTCACGACCATAACGGATGAAGAAATCAATATCGGGCCTGTCGCGAAAAGGCCGGTCCTGCGATAGTTGGTCGACATTTATCTCAGGCTTTTCGCGCCAAAACCGGATCACTGCTGGAGAAAGCCATAATGCAGCAACGGCCGTTGTTGATCCAACGGTCACCTTGCCGATTGCGGCCTGGTCCCGGATTGTCGCCAGTGTCTTGGAGATTTTGGTAAAGGACGACGACAGAGTCTCAAACAGGGCTTTTCCGTCTTCTGTCAGATCCACACCCCGATGCTTGCGTTGGAAAAGGACGGCGTTCAAGTCCCCCTCGAGCGCTTTGATCTGATGGCTGACCGCCCCTGGGGTGACAGACAATTCTTCAGCTGCGTTTTTGAAGCTGAGATGCCGTGCGGCGGCTTCGAAGGCGGATAAGGTGGTAAGGGGCGGAAGGTTATAGTGGCGTCTGGACATGTTGGCTTAAGAATCAGCTTTCGTGGTCGCGTTAGATCATTTCAATCGAGTATTAGTTTATTTGGGGTTGAATGCCAGATTGCCTCGCCAATTAGATGAATTTTACGGTCACGATTTCGGTGGATGTCGCCAAAAACGACAAGAATGTCGGTTCTGTCTAATGTCCCGCACGGGGCACGCTATAGTCGCATTCACCAAATTTATTGGGTCATGCACGCGGTTTCGAGTGTTCTTCAACGGGGCTCAGACAGGCGGGCGAAAAAACAACAGCGAATGCTGACATTCGGAAAATGGCCGAAAGGGAAATTGATGGATTGGCATAGCCTCACCCCCGATTGCCAGATTAAACCACAGGTCAATAGCGATCTGCGACTTGTTCCACACAACGCAGATCGAATTGTCGGATCAACAGGTGGCGATTGGTGGAAAGCGTGCGGCACGTCCGATCTGGAAAGTTCATTTATCACATAATTGCGAAATCTCTGGGGGAAGCGCGCCGGTCGCGGTAGCTTTCCCCAAAAACGAACGACAACACGGAGGAAGTAGATGTCGATAAAGGACCCGTTTACGGACTTGGACATAAAAACGGCGGATAGCGGTTTTTATGAAAACAACAGCGTACCGATTGCGCTAATCAGTAAAGGCATCATGGTTGCGCTGGTGCTGTGGGCTTTGGTGTTCCCGGCCAATGCCAACAGCACTCTGGGCAGCTGGAACTCTCAAATCTTGGAAGTGTTCAACAGCTTCTACATCATCATCGTTGGCTTGTTTTTCTTCTTCCTGGCGGTCATTGCGATTCTTCCTTCGACGGGCAAGCGCGTAATGGGTCAGCCAGGCGAAAAGCCCGAGTTCTCGAATTTCTCCTGGTTCTCGATGATGTTTGGCGCCGGTCTGGGTGTGGGTCTGATGGTGTTCGCCACAGCCGAGCCTCTGGGCCTGTGGGGTTCGAACCCCGTTGTGGTTGCGGGCGACGTCCCGGGTAACGTGCCAGATGCTGTGCAGTCGGCTTATCGCTACACCTATCTGCATTATGGTTTCCACGCCTGGGCAATCTATGTGGTGACCGGCCTATCGTTGGCCTACTACGCGTATACACGCAACATGCCATTGACCATCCGCGCGGCGCTGACGCCGCTGTTCGGCAAGCTGATGAACGGCTTCTTGGGTCACGTGGTTGACGTGCTGGGCGTGGTCGCGACCATCTTGGGTGTGTCGGTGACGATCGGGTTTGGCGTAAGCCAGTTCATCGATGGGCTGTACGCAATTACCGGTATGGAATGGATTATGGACTTGGGCGGCGAGGTTCCGACACCATCGAAAGTGGGTCTGATCTCGGGTCTGGCTGTCATCATGGGGCTGTCGATCATCTCGGCGGTGTCGGGTGTCGGCCGGGGCGTTAAATATCTGTCGAACCTGAACCTTGTTCTGTCGATCATCCTGCTGGGTACGTTCGTTGTGTTTGGCTCGTTTGTCTTCGCGATGACCACCTATGGTACGGCAATGGTCGACTATATCCTGCACTTCGTATCGCTGAGCTTTGGTGCCTATGGCCCGCTTTCAGCTGAAGCTTTTGCAGCGGCCTTGCCGGCCGAGGCGCAGGCCCATGCGGATGCGCTGATGGGTGGTGCGACGAATGCTTGGGGCAGCTTTGACGGCTTCAAGAGCGGTCTGGAAGGCGCAGCGGCTGAGCTGGACGAAGCGACGCTGGCCGCAGCCTATGCTGCAGGTGAGCAGGGCCGTCAGTTCGGCTGGCAAGCCGGCTGGACCACGTTCTACTGGGCTTGGTGGATCGCCTTCTCGCCCTTCGTGGGCCTGTTCCTGGCGCGTATCTCCAAGGGTCGCTCGGTGCGTGAGTTCATCCTGGGCTGTGTGTTCGCACCGGCGCTGGTGTGCTTTGCATGGATGACCGTTCTGGGTGGTACCGCGATTGATCTGGAATTGGCTGGTGCAGCGGAAGGCGCGATCATCGGTGCGTCGAATACCAACAAGCTGTTCGTGACCCTGTCCTACATGATTGACGGCGGTCTGCTGTCGATGCTGAACGTGATGTGCGTAATCCTGATCATGACCTTCCTGGTGACCTCTGCGGACTCGGGTATTCTGGTTATGAACACGATCATGTCGGGCGGCAGCCAAGAGACTGGCATTAAGCACCGTATTATCTGGGGTCTGATCCTGACGGCTGTGATCGGTACGCTGATCCTGGCGGCTGGTGACAACAACCCGCTGGATGCGCTGCGCAACGCAATGATCATCGGCGCGTTGCCCTTCACCATGGTGATGGGGCTGATGATGGTGGCGCTGGCCAAGGCATTGTTCCGCGACGGTCTACGCGACAAGAGCGAAGTGGCGCAGGCGGCTGAATAAGCCTCCATTGCTCAAGATAAGACGCGCCGCCCCAAATTGGGGCGGCGTTTTTCATGTCACGACCTCACTCAAGGCCGTGAAAAAGTGGAACGAAACAGGCGGATGTGCCTGTCGTTGACAGGCGATCTGGCAAAGCAGCGACCTCTGTGGTGCAGCTTTTCAGACGGTTTCTGAAACTGATGAAAGATCTGCATGCGGGGGGAGCTGGCCTGCCCTTGGGCGAGTCGGGCTTGGCAGGCGCTCACCCCCTATTCCCGCTCGTACCCCCTCGTTACAACAATACTGGTCAACTGAATTGCGGGATTGATCATCAGTATCCGGCGAAATGGGCAGAACTATTGTCAGAACATGTCCATTTTAAGAGCCAATTTGGAAACAAATTGCAGAATTGCCTTAATTTGTTGTGCGACATGAAATCTACTTGGTGGGAATTGACCGACGTCTGATGCAGCTAATGTTTGCGTTAAATGCCTTTCTGTGACATTTTCGTGAAGACAGTCATTTAACACTTTAGGGAATTTTTGGCGAAAAATCACAATCGAATGTTTTTGGATGTACCCATGTCTTCAGCAGGAGTTAGAGCTGGAGGACGATTATGAACTTAGGAACCGCTGGTACCGCTGTCCCGTCTGCTTTGATCGCTGCGTCTGTGACGTCGCGCGAGGCACAGATTTGCCGAGCCTCTCAGGCGGCTGAGGCAGCTTTCGAACGGATTGCACAGACAGCGAGGGTCACCCAAGAGCACCCGACCGAGTTCCAGGATCGGGTGTTTTCGATTTTTCGTTGGTATTTCCTATCGGCCTTTTGTACCCGGCTTTTGTCGGGCGCGGCGCACAGGATGGAACATCAGACTCTTCAGATGTCGATGGATATCATCAGCGCTGTCAAAATGGTTTTGTCTGATCACGAGGTCGAAAAAGCTATGACCCTGGTTCAGAAGGAACAAACCTGCCCGACCGAAGTGCGCGCAAATGGCATTGGTGCCCGAGGCCATATGGTGGGCTGGGTCGCGGCAGGATTGCATAAGAAAGGCCGTGACTTTCCCAAAGAGATCGAGAGCGCTCTGGCCGGTGCTTTGGCCGCATCCGGGCGCCTGAACTAGACTGGTTCTTCAGGTCCGGGTTGCGGTTCCGAACGGCAGAGAAAGCGTGCGGTTCAACACTCGATCGGGAACTTTGATCAGCCATTGGAGTCTTGATCCTGTCAGCACTTTACAGAAGACGATTCCGAACACTAGCGCCGCCAGAACCGAAAGCGGGATCACCACCAGCGGCTCGGTAATACCCAAAATTTTGGATAGAATGATGCGCGTCCCTGCCACGGGAAGGAAATGGGTGAGGTAGATATACAGGCTGAAACTTCCGATTGTAACCAACCACTTGGCCTTGCCCGCGTTCGAGGCCAGAACTACCGTTCCAATGATTGCCGAGGCGGACAGGGCCGATAGGGAAAAGTAGACCAGAGGAAGTTTCTCGAATCCTCCCGACAGCGCAGCGATGCTGAGCCCGAGGAACCCGATCCACAATGCGATCACCGGTAGCGCGCGCGCCTTGACCGCCGAAGATCTGATCCATTCAGACGCATATACTCCGATCGCGAAATAGACGAACAGCTTGGCCAGTTTATCGGCGATGACGACCACGCCTTCGGGCCAGACATTCAGCAGGAACTGCGCCTGTATGATGGCCGCAAACCCGACAATATAGACCGGGGGAACGCCGCGCAGCAGGCGCAATATTACGAAAGACAGCATGAGGGCGTACAGAAACCAGATCGTCGGCAGCGGGTCCCAGGGAATTATCAGGATTTCCCACCAATAGGTGGTCGAATTGGTAATAGCGTTCAGTCCAAACCGAAAGGTGAAGATGATCATGGACCACAGAAGGTAGAAATAGAGGAAATAGATCACCTTGCCGCGGATGAACTTGTCTGCGGGGCCGTCGATAGCCTTTTTGGCAAACAGCCCGGCTACCAGAAAGAACAGGGGCATGCGCACGGGATCGAGGCTGTAGTTGAAGGTTCTGATCCATTCGGGGAAGGTCGGGTCGAACCGGAACCCGGCGATAGAATGGTGTAGAACCACGAAAATGATCGTCAGGCCTTTTACCGCATCAATCCAGCCCAAGCGCCCTGCCAATGATTGCGTTGGGGCCGCGTTGCTATTGTCGGAACGAATATCAGTCACTCTTTAACTCCCGAACCTGCACACAAGGTTACAGAGAAATGCCACCTGAAATGGGAAGCTTATGAACACAATGGCGAAGGGTCCCATGCCGCGTTGGGCCGAGTCAACACTGTTGGTGCCGAGGGCAATTGGCCAGCGGCGCCGCAGCAGCGAGACGAGTATTGAAAATCAGTAATTTGGGAATGGTGCTGCTGGAGAGAATTGAACTCTCTACCTCTCCCTTACCAAGGGATATATATGGACCAATACGAATAGTTACGGATTACTAACCCTTTGTAAATGCGTTAAATATGGTCCAAATCGGTCTAAACCGATGTGTTCCGAAACGTGTTCCGAAGCCCGATTTTCGGGGTAAATGTTCCGAAATTGTCCCGAAATATTTGGGACCAAACCGAGCCATATACGGGCGGATCAAAGGCCGCTCAGACGAGAGGAAATTGGACGATGAAAATAGCAACGGAAGCGCAGCGCCAGAGGTTGGCGGTTCGGCGCGACCCATACTTTGAAGACATGGGCGGCAAACTTCACCTTGGCATCTACCGGGGTGAGAAGGGCGACAAGTGGGTGGCCCGCATTCCGCATCCAACCGGAAAGAGCCGTTACCTGAAACACTCACTGGCAGACGCGACACCGACGCCCGGTGGTCTGACCTTCGCCGAGGCTGCGTCCCGCGCAGAGCAGTGGCAAAAGGAAGCCATCGAATCGGCGCGCGCATCCGCTGTCAAAGCGGAGCAGGTGACCGTCGAGCAGGCGGTTGATCATTGGTATGATCAATTGATGGGTGACCGCTCCGACAAGAGCCAAACCACGACGACCAAAAACTGGAGGTCATTCGCTGATCGGGTGAAGCGGTTCTTTGGTCCAGACACGCCGCTTGGCGATGTTACCAAGGCGCAGTGCCACGAATTCAGGGACACGCCTGTTCGAGGTGACACGCGCGCCAAGTCGTCAGGCGATAAGGAATTGGGGTTGCTGAAAGCAGCGTTTAATCTGGCCGTGACAGACCTGAAGCACACCGGCAATAGCGAGTGGGTGGCGGCTGAGAAGCACGGCAATAAGAAGACCGAAGCAGAAAAGGCTGACACGATGAGTGTCGATGAAATGGAGAGCGGTGGACGTGCCATGTCGATGGCGGAGGTTCGGAAGCTGATCAAAGCCGCCGAGACGTTCTCTCCTGCTTACGCGACCTATTTGCGGGCAGCGGTATATACACTGCAGCGCCCGCAGGAATTGCGCATGTTGGACGTGTTCGATTTCTCATCAAACCGAAGGGTGGTCCGTTACCGGTACGGAAAGAACCGCCGCCACAGCGGTCCAAAGACCTGCCAGCTATTCGATAAGGCTCACGCGCTGTTTGCCGATCTAACGTCCGGCAAGCAGCCAAACGATCCGATCCTGACCAACGATGCCGGGGAGCGATGGGGGGAGGGCTTTCAGGTTGATCCGTTCTATCGCGCCTTGGCGTTGACCAACATCGATCCCGATGGGTTGCGTCCTTACAGCATCCGCCACAGTGCAATCACTTGGGCCATTCAGACAGCGCGGATCGATCCGATGACGGTTGCGGCCATCGCGGACACGTCGGTGGACATCATCGTGAAACACTATTTCAAGCCCACCAAGGAACTCGGTGCCGGGTTCCCGGCTTAAGAGTCTGATGGGCTTGAGCCTGCCTCCGCCGCCGCTTTTCGAAGTTGCGAAACCCGTGCTGCGCTGATGCCGAGCCTTTGACCGATGTTTCGCGTCGATGGCTTCAATCCCTGCTCCTCCAATTCCGCAGCCGTTTTTTCTACATTTTCAAGCGTAACCGGTCCTCGGGGTCTGCTGTCTACCAGCAAGTCCCTGCGCATTTCGCTCATGTGTTCGATTTCCGAAAACAGCCGCAATCGCTGCTCCAAGAAGAACTGCAGCCCGCGCAACTCCTGAAGGGCTGTCTCTAGGGCCACTTCCCGGTGTCCGCCGCGCGCGTTTTCCAGTTTGCGATAGGCTGCATCCAGCGTCTCGCGCTGTGTTGCCTCGCCTTTTTTCATTTCCTTCAACTGAGCGCGGTACATCTCCAGCAGGTCGTCCGCAAAGCTGACTACGTTTGCTGTCTCACTCATCTGGTCACCATTCCATTCCCAAATTGATCCACAACGGACGGTACAGGCGTTTAAATCTGTCCGCAACCGCCCGTAAAGGTAATTTACAGAAAATAGTGTTTGACGAAACACTTTTTCCGGTCAAACGTAAATCAAAACGTAAATTACTTAACAATGGGAGAACGGACGATGACGCAGGAGAAAGAGCCACTGGCCCTGATCGGATACACGGAATTCATGGAAACGCGCCTTAAAATCAAGAGCAGAACGACGCAATGGGAACTCCGACGCTCAGGCTTGCTGGGCATCCGGGTAGTCATGGTGGGCGGGCGTCCTTCCATTACGAACCATGACGCCGACATGGTGGTCGAGAAGATTGCCAGCGGTGAAATTGACATTTCTCGGCAAACCATCCTTGCAGAGTTGGCAAGGTAGGAAGGCGAGAAAACCGCCGCCTAAACTGTTCAATGCTTTACAAATCGCATCGCCAAAACGACTGATTTTGAGCGAACGGAGAAGGCATGACTTGGGGGGAGCGATGCCGGACGAAATGTGGAAATCGATTGTCGGGGTGCCGGGCTACCGGGTGAGCAACACAGGCAAGATTTGCAACGTCAAAGGCGAACCTTTGAAGCTGCAGGTCAAAAAGGAAGGCTACCTGACCGTGATGATTGGGTCGCGAACCGACCGAACACGCAAGCGCCGCTTAGTTAATCGCATCGTTTGCGAAGCCTTCCACGGCCCGCCACCATCGCCAAAGCACCAAGCCGCGCACAACAACGGCGATCCGAGCGATAACCGGGCCGAAAACCTGCGCTGGGCGACACCTGCGGAAAACACGCGCGATAAGTACCGACACGGCACCATTCGCTACGGCTACGACAACCCATCGACCCGAGTGAACCCTTACAAAATCGAAGTCGCTCTAGCCGCTATGAAGGCCGGAGTTTCCAAACTGACCATAGGTTCGGCGTTGGAAATTTCAGACGTGACGGTTGGGCTAATCGAGCGCGGGCAGGTCTTGTCAGAAGAACTTGTCTTGAGGCAGGCAGGACGGTTGCGTAGCTTTTGCCCATGACCAAACCTGCCTCTTTCAAGTACTTCAAAACCAGTCCCGAGGTCATCCGCCTTGCGGTGATGCTGTACATCCGTTTCCCGCTCTCGCTTCGAAATGTCGAAGATCTGTTGCACGAGCGAGGCATCGACGTGAGCCACGAAACCGTCCGATATTGGTGGAACAGGTTTGGTCCAATGTTTGCAGCTGAGATCCGACGGAAGCGTGTGCAGCAGCTGCGCGCGTTCTCGAAATGGAAGTGGCACGTGGACGAGGTTTTCGTAAAGGTGAATGGCAAGCGACATTATCTGTGGCGTGCAGTAGATCACGAAGGTGAAGTGCTGGAAGCCGTAGTCACCAAGCGCCGAAACAAGGCTGCAGCACTAAAATTCCTCAGGAAATTGATGAAACGGCACGGTTGCGCCAAGGAGGTCGTCACAGATCGCTTCGCTTCCTACAAGGCTGCGCTCAGAGAAATAGGCGCGTTCGAAAAACAACAGACGGGCAGGTGGCTCAACAACCGCGCCGAGAATTCACACCTGCCGTTTCGACGACGCGAACGCGCGATGCAGCGTTTCAGGCGCATGCGAAGTCTACAGAAATTCGCCTCCGTCCATTCCTCCGTCTACAATCACTTCAACCAGGAAAGATCGCTAGCCAGTCGAGACACCTTCAAGCTGACCCGCGCCGCCGCTCTTAGCGAGTGGCGTCAGCTTTGTTCCGGATAGGTTCGCGGTTTCCGCGGCAAACTGAGACTGGTTCGAATTCGTCTGACAGCACCCTGCGGTGAAACTTTCAGCGAAAATCCAAGTAGGCAACCTTACCAACGTCAACGGATATTGCCGGTCATGTCACATCAATCTCTGCGCCAGTACCGCAGCCTGCCTTCGTTGCAGGATGACTGGGGCGCGGTTTTTGAGTGGCTTTACAAGCACGGGGTCGAGCCGCCAGACCATCCCCTGCCGACTGAGCCTGAATTGAAAGGCCCGGTGGGGCATCAGTGAGTTTTAGAGCTAGGTCATGGACCTATACGGGCGGATTCGGATCAAACTAATTAGTGTTTACGGTCAAACCCTCAGATGTTCCGAAAAGCGTTCCGAAAAAATCAAGCCAGATCGTCGCAGGCAATTTTATCTTTTATTTTCTGGGTTTTATGGTGCTGCTGGAGAGAATTGAACTCTCGACCTCTCCCTTACCAAGGGAGTGCTCTACCTCTGAGCTACAGCAGCGCTGTGGGCGGGTGATTAGACTCAAACGAAACGCGGCGCAAGGGTGTCTGGACGGTTTTTTTCGCCTCCTGTAGAGAAAGATCATGACGGAAAAAAATTCACCAAAAAAACAAGGCAAACCCATTGATGCGCGCGAAGAGCGGCTGAAGGCCGCGCTGAAGGCAAACATGGCGCGGCGCAAGGCGCAGGCCAAGGCGCGGGCGGTCGCTGGGGGCAAGGCCGATAAGGACGAGGGATAAGAGCAAATGGATTCGATTCTGGTAACGGGTAACGGGCCGCTAAACGGTCAGATCCCGATTGCAGGGGCTAAAAACGCGTGTTTGACGCTGATGCCCGCAACGCTGCTCAGCGATGAACCGCTGACGCTGACCAACGCGCCGCGTCTGAGCGATATCAAGACCATGACCGCCCTACTGCAATCGCTGGGGGCCGAGGTGTCGTCGTTGCAGGACGGGCAGGTGATTGCCATGTCCAGCCATGATCTGACCAGTCAGACGGCGGATTATGACATCGTGCGCAAGATGCGGGCCTCGAACCTTGTGCTGGGGCCTTTGCTGGCGCGGTTCGGGCAGGCGGTCGTGTCGCTGCCCGGTGGCTGTGCGATCGGTGCGCGCCCGATGGATCTGCATGTGGAAGGGCTTGAAGCGCTGGGCGCCGAGATCGAGCTGAAAGACGGATATCTGCACGCCAAGGCCCCCGGTGGGTTGAAAGGCGCGGTGCATGAGATGCGTTTTGCCTCGGTCGGGGCGACTGAGAACATTGTGATGGCGGCCACGCTGGCCAAAGGTACCACCGTCCTGAAAAACGCAGCGCGCGAGCCCGAGATCGTCGATCTGGTCGAATGCCTGCGCAAGATGGGCGCGCAGATTTCAGGCGAGGGGAGCTCGACCATCGAAATTCAGGGCGTCGACCGTTTGCACGGCGCGACCCATCAGGTTGTCACTGACCGGATCGAACTGGGCACCTATATGCTGGCCCCGGCGATCTGCGGCGGTGAGGTCGAGTTGCTGGGAGGGCGGATGTCGCTGGTTGCGTCCTTTGCCGAAAAGCTGGAAGCAGCGGGTGTCAGCGTGACGGAAACCGCAAATGGTCTGATGGTCGCGCGCAAGAACGGGCGTGTTCGGTCGGTGGATGTGGTCACGGAACCCTTCCCCGGTTTCCCCACGGATTTACAGGCGCAAATGATGGCGCTGATGTGTACTGCCGAAGGTGTGTCCGTTCTTGAAGAGCGTATTTTTGAGAATCGCTTTATGCACGCCCCTGAACTGGTACGAATGGGGGCCAATATCGAGGTACATGGCGGCACGGCCACGGTAACGGGCGTCGAACGTTTGAAAGGCGCGCCTGTGATGGCGACCGATCTGCGGGCCTCGGTCTCGCTGATTCTGGCCGGTTTGGCGGCCGAAGGTGAGACGACGGTTAGCCGGGTCTATCATCTGGATCGTGGCTATGAACATGTGGTGCGCAAGCTGGAAGGCGTGGGTGCAAAGATTGAACGGATCAAAGGCCAATGACAGACGCAAGTTTCCATGACGGGCGCGAGGCCCCGCTGAATCTTGGTGCCGAGGATGCAGATGACCTGCAGGTGATCTCGACCCTGACACAGGACGCGGTGTTTCCCATAACCGAGATGACTTGGCGGCCATCCCAACGCCGCTTTGGCTTGCTGTTGAACCGCTTTCGGTGGGAGGACAAAGACGCCGCCACCCTGCGCGACCGCCCGTTTGAGCGGGTACAGTCGGTGCTGGTGTTCGACTCGGTGCTGTCGGTGGCAAGTCAGGGGATCGACCGCAGCGACAAGGACATGGTGATGTCCCTCTTGTCGATTGATTTTGAGCCGGGCGAAGATGGGGCGGGCCGCGTGGTGCTGACTCTGGCCGGGGATGGCGCGATCCGATTGCTGGTCGAGGCTGTGGATGTGTCCCTCAAGGACGTCACGCGGCCCTATCAGGCACCGTCTGGGCAGGCGCCGCATCATCCGGAATAAACGGGGCATAGCGCAGGCGTTTTCCGGGCCTTCCACAGGGCTGGTCCTGCGCCGTGCGACCGTGTTCGATGTGTTCCAGATGAGCCGCGCTCTGATCCGCTCGATCACCTATCTTTGTGCGGCAGACCATCACAAGCAGCCCGCGCTGCTGGCGGCCTGGACGGCCAACAAGGACCCTCAGACGATCCGACGCTGGATACAATCCGGCGCGCAGCTTTGGCTGGCCGAGATTGACGGGCAGGTGGCCGGGGTCGGCGGGCTGCACAACCGTTCGGAAGTGTCGCTGCTCTATGTCGATCCAGCCTATGTGCGGCGTGGTGTCGGATTAGCCCTGTTGATCCGGCTGGAAAGTGAACTGGTCGATCAAGGGTGTGCGGTGGCACAAGTTTATGCCACTGCGACGGCACGGGAATTTTATCGCCGGTTCGGTTGGAAGGGCGCGGGTGAGGCCGAAGAATGGCAGGGCGTCCTGCAATTTCCGATGCGCAAATCGTTGCACCCGACCGACGAAGGGTTGAGGCCCTTCCCCTCGGGCGATATGTCCCGATGAAACGCCCCGGAGTGCAAGACGATGCCAGTTTTCCTTGAGACAAGCTCGACCGATTTCGAAACCGCCTTTGCTGCGCTGTTGTCGGCCAAGCGCGAAGACAGCCCCGACGTGGATGCGGTTGTGGCCGAGATCATTCAGGACGTGCGCGCGCGCGGCGACGCGGCGGTGATTGAGCTGACGGCCAAATTCGACCGGCTGGAACTGACCCCTGATACTTTGGCGTTTTCGGCTGATGAGATCGCGGCGGCAGTGGCTGAGGTCACGGATGAGGATCGCGCCGCGCTGGAACTGGCTGCGGCGCGCATCCGGGCCTATCACGAAAAGCAAATGCCCGCCGATCACGAATGGACGGATGAGGCCGGGGCCACGCTGGGCTGGCGTTGGTCGGCCGTGTCGGCCGCGGGGCTTTATGTGCCGGGTGGGTTGGCTTCGTACCCTTCGTCGGTCTTGATGAATGCGATTCCGGCCAAAGTGGCGGGGGTTGAGCGTCTGGCGATTGCCGTGCCCACGCCGGATGGGGTGGTGAACCCCTTGGTTCTGCTGGCCGCGCAGTTGTCGGGTGTGGATACGATCTATCGCGTGGGTGGGGCACAAGCGATTGCCGCGCTTGCCTATGGTACGGACAGCATCGCCCCGGTGGACAAGATTACAGGTCCGGGCAATGCCTTTGTCGCCGCGGCAAAGAGGCGGGTGTTTGGCAAGGTGGGTATCGACATGATCGCGGGCCCCTCCGAAATTCTGGTGATCGCCGATAAGGACAACGACCCCGATTGGATCGCGCTTGATTTGCTGAGTCAGGCGGAACATGACGAAAGTGCGCAGTCGATCCTGATCACTGATGATGCAGCTTTCGGTCGGTCGGTTGCCGCTGCCGTGGACAAGCGCCTTGAGACGCTCGAGCGCCGCGCCATCGCAGGCGCAAGCTGGCGCGATTTTGGCGCAGTGATCACCGCGCGCGATCTGGATGAGGCCGCCGCGCTGTCGAACCGTATCGCCCCAGAGCATCTTGAACTCTGCATTGCCGACCCTGTGGCGCTGAGCGCAAAAACCGTCCACGCAGGCGCCATCTTTCTGGGCCAATACACGCCCGAGGCCATCGGCGACTATGTTGGCGGCCCCAATCACGTGCTGCCCACCGCGCGCTCGGCGCGGTTTTCTTCGGGGCTGAGCGTGATGGATTTCCTCAAACGCACCACGCTGTCCCAGATGACCCCCGCTGCGCTGCGCGCCATCGGTCCTGCTGCGGCGCAACTGGCGCGGTCTGAAAGCCTTGAAGCTCATGGCCTGTCCGTCACGGCCCGGCTGGATCGTCTGAACGACTAAAGGCGCGAACCAACAGATATCAGGTGGAGGGCAGTTTGGAGCGCGTAGCAACCTTGTGGATCGGCAAACGGTTCAGCTTTCTCGAGCACCTGTGCCTTAAATCCTTCGCGGATGTGGACCAGACGCCCATCGTCTATCACTACGGCGATCTCGAGGATATCCCGGACTATATCGAGGCCCGCGATGCGCGGGAAATCTTTGACACACCCGAGATCTACCGCGACCCGATCATGCGCTCGGTGGCAGTCCACGCCGATCTGTTTCGCCTGAAACTGATGCAGCAGACCGACTATATCTGGGTGGACGCGGATGCCTATGCGGTACGGCCGTTCGAGACCCGTGACGGGTATTTGTTTCCCAAAGCCAATCTGGCACGGCAGCGGATGATGAACGGGGTTGTGGCTCTGCCCAGCGACAGCCCGGCTTTGAAGAAGATGTGCGATTTCGCTTTCGACAGCGACCTCGTGCCGTTCTGGTGGTCGGATGACAGAAAGCACGCCTATCGGGACATTTACGGGCAATCCACCTACTGGAGCCTGCCTTTGTCAACGCTTGGGCCGCCGCTGTTTTTCCACAGCCTTTATGGGACGCCGGAGCATGACATGAGCTTGCCGAGAGTCGAGCTTTACGCCGTTCCACTCCGGCATCGCGGTCTGTGGAACGAGCCTGATATGTCCAAGCTGGAATTTCTGGATTGGCAAAGCAAAATGTCCATCCATTTCTTTGGGTCGTGGTTTCGAAAGATATTCAAGGACCGAGAGATCAATTCCGGATCTTTGGTCGACACCTTGTTGCGCAAACATGCGATTGACCCGTCCCTGTATCCGCTGTGACAAAAGCCACAGGGCCGCGTTGCTCATTCAATTTTCTTGCTATAAGTCTGACCCGACCTGAATGGACCACGTACGCATGACCCGCATTTCGCACATAGAACTGGATGACCGAAACCTGCCCCCGCCGACGCCCGAGATCGAGCAGGAGCGCAAGGTCGCGATCTATGATCTGCTGGAGGAGAACTCCTTTGCGCTGCCCGCGCGCGACGATCGCGTGGTGCCTGACGGCCCCTATCATCTGCAACTGTCCATCCGGGACAAACGGCTGGTTTTCGATATCGCCACCGAGACCGAGGAAAAAGCCGCCGAATTCCACCTGTCGCTGGGCCCGTTCAAGCAGGTGGTAAAAGACTATTTCCAGATATGCGAAAGCTATTTCGACGCAGTGAAATCGCTGCCACCCAGTCAGATCGAAACCATCGATATGGCGCGGCGGGGCATTCACAACGAAGGCAGCCGGGTCCTGCAAGATAGGCTGGAAGGCAAGGCCGAAATTGACACCGACACCGCCCGCCGCCTGTTCACGCTGATTTGCGTATTGCACTTTGGGGGCTGACGGGTGACGTCTCTGCCGCAGTCCATTCTGTTCTGTTGCGACCACAACTCGGTTCGGTCCCCGATGGCCGAAGGCATCATGAAAAAGTTCTACGGCACCGGTACCTATGTGCAATCTGCCGGTGTCCATAACGATCTGGAGATCGACGGTTTCTGCGTCGCCGTCTGCCAGGAAATCGGCGTTGAGCTTTCGCGACACAGGTCGCGTTCCTTCGACGAGATGCAGGAATGGGGCGATGACCTCAGCTCGTTCGACCTGATCGTCGCGTTGTCACCCGCCAGCCAAAGGCGAGCGTTGGATTTGACCCGTATTTTTCATCTGGATGTCGATTATTGGCCAATAATGGACCCTACCGGACTGGGCGAAAGTCGTGAAGACAAGCTAACGCACTACCGACAGACCCGCGATCAGATCATCAAACATCTGAAGGACCGCTGGGGCGAACCAACGGAGTGACCATGAACCAGACCGTCGAAACCTATTTCAAAGCCTTCAACGCAGGTGACGTTGATGGCATGTTGGCCTGCCTGTCCGACGACGTGGCCCATCATGTAAACGAAGGGCAGATTCGTGTCGGCAAAGAGAAATTCGCCGCCTTCTGCGCCCACATGAACCGCTGCTACCGTGAAAACCTGACCGACATCGTGGTGTTCGACGCCCAAGGCGGCACTCGTGCGGCGGCCGAGTTCATCGTGAATGGTACCTATCTGGAAACAGATGAGGGTTTGCCCGAGGCGCATGGTCAGACCTACCGCCTGCCCGCCGGATCGTTTTTTGATCTGCAAGACGGCAAGATCACTCGCGTGACCACCTTTTACAACCTGGCCGACTGGACCAAACAGGTGTCCTGTGGCTGAGGTCACAGACGTCCGCCCCCTGACCGGAGCGGCGCTTGAGGCCGCTCTGGACGATGTGGCCCGGTTGCGCATCAATGTGTTTCACGCATGGCCCTATCTCTATGATGGGGATCTGGGCTATGAGCGGAAATACTTGCAAGCCTACCGCGACAGTGCCCGATCCATCGTGGTAGGGGCCTTTGACGGTGACCGTCTGATCGGGGCCTCAACCGGTGCGCCTCTGGCCGATCATGCCGAAGATTTTGCTGCGGCCTTTCACGGGTCAGGCGTGGATTTGTCGGATGTTTTCTATTGCGCCGAATCTGTTCTGCTGCCGGACTACCGGGGGCAGGGTGTTGGTCATAAATTCTTCGATCAACGCGAAGCCCACGCGCGCGCTTTGGGCTTTACGAAATGCGCCTTTTGCGGTGTGCAGCGCCCTGTCGACCATCCGATGCGACCAGAAAGCTATAGGCCTTTGGATGCGTTCTGGCGGGCACGCGGGTATCAACCCTTACCCGGTGTCGTGGCGCAGTTTTCGTGGAAGGATATCGGAGAAGACGGCGAGACGCAGAAACCGTTGCAGTTCTGGATCAGGGATCTGAACGCGTAGCTGCGCCTTTCGGTCTCAGCGTGTCTGTTTGCGGCTGAGAAGGCCGTACTTCACCGCCCATCCGCGAAAGGACCGGCGTTTGGGTTTTTCCAGTCGAACCTCGGATTTTGTCTGTGCCCCGCCTTTGCGATTGAATTCGAACACGTCAATGACACGCTCAGCGCAGCCGCAGGCCTCGCCCATACCGACCTTGGCGAAATAGAACTTTTCGAAGCTTTCGGGGTTTTGCATGGTGATCCTCCTGACCCTATTGAACCAAGTCTGGGCCGGTAAGCCAATTCACTTTCCCGTCGGATCTCGGCCGGGTCTATACATATCGCGCGATCCTGTCCTAGGGTCGCTCCAATCCAATGCTGAAGGACGCAGCCCATGAAAGTCGCAACCGCCGCCTATGACCTCGACTGGCTCGACAGTTGGGCGCAGTATGAGGATAAGCTGAACCGCTGGGTCAGCGAGGCCGCCGGGCAGGGGGCCGAGTTGCTGGTCTTTCCCGAATATGGCGCGATGGAGCTGTCTACGTTGGACGGGGCCGATGTGGCAGGTGATCTGGAACGTTCGATCCGCGCGGTGTCGGATCGGATGGCAGATGCGCAGGCCCTGCATCAACGGCTGGCGCGCGAATATGGCACCTATATTCTGGGCGCGTCTGCTCCGGTTGTGGATGGGCCGGGTCGCCCGGTGAACCGCGCGGCGCTTTATGCGCCCGATGGCCAGCAGGATCACCAAGACAAGCAAATCATGACCCGGTTCGAGCGCGAGGCTTGGGATATCGCTCCCGGCGGCCCGCTGAAACTGTTCGACACCAAACTGGGCAAGATCGGCGTTCTTATCTGCTATGACAGTGAGTTTCCCCTGCTGGGCCGCGCGCTGAGTGACGCGGACCTGATCCTTGTACCTTCATGCACCGAGGCGCTCTCAGGCTATTGGCGGGTGCGGATCGGCGCGATGGCGCGCGCGCTGGAAAACCAGTGTGTGACGGTCATGGCGTCTCTGGTCGGCAGCAACGCGTGGTCCGAGGCCGTGGATACGAACACTGGCACGGGCGGTATCTTCGGCCCGCCCGACAAAGGCTTCCCCGGCACCGGCGTATTGGCCGAAGGACAGTTGAACCAACCCGGCTGGACTTACGCCGATATCGACTTGTCGGCCATTGCAGAGGTCCGCGCCGATGGCCATGTGCTGAACCGAACCCATTGGGATGAGCAAACGCCCCGAGTCGAATCGGTCACAATCTCTGCTCTTTCGTGATTCCGGCCTTGAAATAAGCCCGAAATAGGCTCATTTAAGCGCACATCCTCGCAGATTCTGCGAGTGCAACGTAAATGTGGAGACAACATGGCCAAGGAAGATACGCTCGAATTTCCCGGTGTCGTGAAGGAACTCCTGCCTAATGCGACGTTTCGGGTCGAGCTGGAAAACGGCCATGAGATCATCGCACATACGGCAGGCAAGATGCGCAAGAACCGCATCCGTGTTCTGGCTGGCGACAAAGTTCAGGTCGAGATGACCCCCTATGATCTGACCAAGGGTCGGATCAACTATCGCTTCAAGTAACGCCTTTTCTCATGGCGTTTATCCTCGGATCGGGCAGTCCAAGGCGGCTGGACCTGTTGGCTCAGCTTGGCGTGCAGCCCGATGCGATCCGCCCCCCTGACATCGACGAAACGCCCCTGAAGGGCGAACTGCCGGTTCCCTATTGCAGCCGTATCACGCGCGAAAAAGTTCAGGCGGTGCAAGCGGATAGCGATGACGTTACCCTCTGCGCGGATACCACTGTGGCGCTGGGCCGTCGTATTCTGGGCAAACCCGAAAACGCAGGCCAGGCGGCTGAGTTTCTGCATGCGCTGTCCGGGCGTCGCCACCGGGTGATCACCTCGGTCGCGGTGCGACGCGGGGATCAGGTGCTGCAACGCGACGTGGTCTCACAGGTCAAGGTCAAGCGCCTGTCGGATGTTGAGATTAACGCCTATCTGGCGACCGGAGACTGGCAGGGCAAGGCGGGCGCATACGCTATCCAAGGCCCCGCTGGCGCGTTCATCCCGTGGATTTCGGGCTCGTTCACCGGTATCGTCGGTCTGCCCTTGTCTGAAACCGCCGCCCTTTTGCAAGGTATCGGCTATCCCCTGTATCGTGAGGCGTCATGAAGGGTCGCACTATTGTTCTGGATCACATCAACGACCGCGAGGCGGCCGCGTTGATGGTCGACGGCAAGTTGGATGATTTTCTGATCGCCGCCGATGCGCCTGCACCGGGCACAATCTACCGCGCCCGCGCGGATCGGCCCGTGAAAGGGCAGGGCGGCATGTTCCTGTCGACACCCGACGGCCCGGCGTTTCTGCGGCAGGTCAAGGGCCTCGCCCCCGGTGCCCTGATTCTTGTGCAGGTGACGGGTTATGCCGAGCCGGGCAAAGCCCTGCCCGTGACCGACCGTGTTCTGTTCAAAAGTCGCTACGCTATTGTCACCCCCGACGCGCCCGGTCTGAACATCTCGCGCTCGATCCGCGACGAGGATGAGCGTGACCGCCTGCTTGAGATAGCGCATGAGGTGATGGACGGCAGCGATTACGGCCTGATCCTGCGCTCGTGCTGCGCTGGTGAGGATGCGGGCGAGATTGCCGAAGATATCAGCGCCATGCTGGCCCATGCCGACGCTGTGATGAACGACTCTGGAACCGAGCCGGAACTGCTGCTTGAAGGCGACGGCCCTCATGTTCTGGCCTGGCGTGACTGGACCGACCCGGCCGAGGTCGAAACCCGCGCAGGCAGTTTTGGCACCCATGGCGTGCTGGAGGCATTGGACACGGCCCGCAGCGTTTCTGAGCCTTTGCCCGGCGGAGGGCACCTCTACATTCAGCCCACCCGCGCGCTGGTCGCCGTCGACGTCAATACCGGTGCTGACACATCCTTGGCCGCTGGAACCAAGGCCAATTTCGCCTGTGCCAAAACGTTGGCGCGCGCCTTGCGGGTACGCGGGTTGGGCGGGCAAATCACGCTCGATCTGGCGCCAATGCCCAAGAAGGACCGTCGAGGGTTCGAGTCCGCTCTGCGCGCCGCCTTCAAGTCCGACCCGATCGAAACCACACTGGCAGGCTGGACGCCATTGGGGCATTTCGAATTGCAGCGCAAACGGGCCCGGCTGCCGCTGAGCGAGGTGTTGAAATGAGCTGTCCGATCTGCGGTGAAGACACTGTTGCCACGTACCGCCCGTTTTGCTCGAAGCGCTGCGCGGATGTCGATCTTGCCAAGTGGCTGAACGGTTCTTACGCGGTGCCGTCGCAACGTGAAGAGAACGCTGAGGCGGATGCCGAAGTCGACGAAACCGGTCATTCGCGTCCGCATTGAAAAAATGTAAAAAAGGCTCTGGACACTGCCAGTAGCAAGTCATAGAACGCCTCCACCCAACGGCAGTCGCCGTTCCCGTGCCCGGGTAGCTCAGGGGTAGAGCAGTGGATTGAAAATCCTCGTGTCGGTGGTTCGATTCCGCCCCCGGGCACCACTTCAAAATCCAGCAGTGTCCAGAAACGTCCAAGTATCTGTAAACACTGGATACCGAGTCCAGTAGTGTCCAGTCAAAACCGGTGACAGCCGGAAAAGTTGGGGGTATATTAAAGGGTATGTGCAATTCGATTCCGGATTTTGCCAGTGCCCCTTTCCGACGTCGCCATCCGCAACCTCAAGTCCCGGGACAAGCCCTACAAGGCCAGCGACTCACATGGGCTTTACCTCCTGGTAAATCCAACGGGATCAAGGCTTTGGCGTTTCAAGTACCGGTTCAACGGGAAGGAGAAACTCCTCGCGCTCGGAAGCTACCCGCTCGTCGGCCTCAAGCTCGCGCGTGAAAAACGTGACGATGCGCGGCTTTTGCTGGTCGAGGGGTATGATCCCTCGGTTGAAAGGCAGCGTAGAAAGCGCCAGGAATTCCTCGAAAAAGGCATCTCGTTTTCGGATTTGGCAGCGGAATATCTTGATAAACTGAAACGCGAGGGCAGGGCGGCGCAAACCCTGAAGAAACTAGAGCGGATCGTGTCGCTAGCCGAGGCACGCCTCGGGGACATGGAGGTGAAGGAGATCGAGACGCAAGACATCCTGGCCTGCCTCCGTGTCGTCGAAGCAGATGGGAAGTTTGAAACTGCCAACCGGCTTAGATCGACGATTGGTGCGATCCTTCGTTACGCCATCGCAACGGGGCGGGCCACGACCGACCCGACACAAGCCCTGAAAGGCGCCTTAATCAGTCCGAGGAAGAAACATCGTTCCGCCCTAATCGACAAGCGCGAAATTGGCGCGTTGATGCGGGCCATCGACGCCTATTCTGGTGAACCAAAAACGGTCATCGCGCTGAACCTCCTGGCACTTCTCGCGCAGCGACCCGGTGAGTTGCGTCTTGCTTGCTGGGACGAGTTCGATCTTGAAGAAGCTACATGGCGGATCCCAGCGGAGCGGATGAAAATGCGGCGGCCGCACCGTGTGCCACTGCCGCGGCAAGCGGTGGAACGCTTGCGCGAATTGCAGCGTTATCGTCATAAGAGCGACCTGCTGTTCCCGTCCACCCGGGATTGGAAAAAGCCGGTCTCAGACAACACCTTCAACCAGGCCATTCGGCGGATGGGCTTCGATAAGGACAAGGTCACGGCGCATGGGTTCCGGGCAACCTTTTCGACGCTGGCGAACGAATCCGGAAAGTGGAACCCGGACGCGATTGAGCGGGCGCTGGCGCATGTCGAGGGTAACGATGTGCGCCGGGCATATGCACGCGGCGAGCACTGGGACGAACGGGTTGATATAGCTCAGTGGTGGGCAGACCAATTGGATCTGTACCGCGATCTCGCTTAGTCATAGTGGGGAAGCTTTAGGTGCCAAGCAAGCAAAACGGGTCCAAAATCCTCAGCCTTCAGTCCCGAGCCAGGGCGGTGCTAGACCACTCAGGGCTGCATTTGGTCGAAGGTGTGCAACTTGACCAGTTCTCAAGTGTTCTTTCCCAGTTGATAACCGAAGTAACCATATTGTCACTGTCGGTTCGGCCGAAAGGAAAACGGGCCGGCAAGATAGAGCAACTGGGCAAGGCTTATGAGACATACTTACGGTTGGCCGAGGCATTGCGGGAAGATGGTTTCTACCCGCCGTTGCCTCCCGTCGCGCTTCGTCGGGACATCGAACGGTGGATCGCTGATATGCGCCGCCTGATCGATGCGCCCGGCGCCGATCACTCGCGCCGCGGACCTCTGTATGCTTTTTACCCACGCATCACGGGTCTCTTTTACGCGGCCTTCGAAGAGGAACCGACGACCTGGTGCAGTGACGACGGCAACGGGTCGCGCCTCGTCGAGTTCGCCTATCATTCCATCGCTTTCGCGCGAGAAACCGTCGATCTGCCGGCCTTGGCAGGGGGAGTGCGTGCGCAGTCTGGTGCCTTGACCAATCCATGGCGTCAGAGATCAAGGGCAGCCATCCATGAGAACCTGAAAAAGGCTCTTGAAATGGAAGTGGTCCCTGAGACGAAGGAAGGAGGTCTGACCTTGCCTGACTGGGTAACCTACTACGGATATTTTTATGACTTCCTTAAAAGGTAGGAGTATTATGGGGAGAACTCGTACGCGTTTTTGATCCAGTCCTTCCCTAAACTGTCCAAGAATGTCCCGGCATGCTCCTAGTTGGCCAACAATGGCCAGTTTCACGAGGAGTTACGATGTTGAGAATAGTCCCAACAGTATCCAAACCTTGGCTGGAATGTCCCCCAACCGGCCGCTTACTGCGCCCAGATGAAGTATTCCAACGCACAGGGCTGAGCCGGTCTCAAGTCTATGCCATGATTGCGGAAGGTGATTTTCCACCTTTTCTCAAGGTATCGGCACGGGCGGCGGCGTTACCTGAATCCTGGCTGGATTGTTTCGTTCAAGACCGAGCCAAGACTGCTCTTAAATCGTCTGCGTTAGCCGATCGATTAAGAAACAAGCTGGCTAAATGAGTGTCGACTCGACCCTTTGAAATAAGATTGGGTGCGTCCAGTTCAGTTGAGCGTAAGGAAAGGATCAACAATATCCCCTAGCGCTCCTTCACCGGGTCGGTTCGAAATCTCCATTCACAATCAACTCAGTTGGGACGGTTTCGTCGCCACCCGCTTCGATTAATCGCGCTTGCCCACCAAAAACAAGACGCGCGCCTTGGTTCAATCAATCAAGTTGCGCCGTGGTCTCGTGACTGGTGCACGAAGTCTTTTGACTTTGCCCATGGTGCCGCGCATTTGAAGGTTAAGAACATGAAAAACAAGAAAATCAAACTCGAGAAGGAAAGCAAGTGTTGGGATTACAATTCGTTAGAGTTGCTTGGTTTGCCAAGTCACCAATTGCCAATAGGCGAGTTGCAATTGCCAGAGAGCGTGTCGATTTCAGTCGCGCCACGTATCACTGAACGCGCACTTGTTGCTGAGGAAAAAACCCTTCATCGATGTTCTGTTGCAATTGATGGAACATAGAGTCGGCGACAAACACGGATCTTGTTTCTCACCAATTTTGTTTGAAAATGGCGTGCGGTTATCAGCCAATGCGACGAAGTGCGAGCTTCCCACATTTGATTGTGATCGCGGTGATACGAAAGAGGAAATTGCAGCAAGTTGTTTTAGCTTGGGTTACGCCGCCGTTATTGTCTCTACGCATTCGCACGGATCAACGACTTTGGAAGTTGCGCAATCTGAATGGAACCGATTTCGTGGAAAATTCCCTGAAGGTTCGGCGGAGCAATATCTTCAACAAAAAAAGTACCGCGAGTGCGTCTGGTCCGAAGCGGAAGTGGTCGGATCACCAGAGAACCCCAAAGTTCAGACGCTCTCTGGAGAACCCCATATAACAATTCGTCATGCTCCGTGTTCGAAGTACCGGGTCTTTTTAATAGCCAGAAAACCGTGGCTAAGCAGCAAATTCGACACTCACAATCAAGCGGCCGCAGTATACAAGGCAGGACTAATACAGTTGGCCAAGCAACTGGGCATCGAGGCGGATCCAAGCTGTTTTGATCTTGCTAGGGCATTTTACTTTCCACGCCACATTAATGGCGCCCCCTTTGAAGCGTGGTTTGTTGCTGGCGGCACGGTGGATATTTGGTCTAGTGATGCCATTGCAGACAGCCATGCTGTCGCACCGAGAAATTCCTCAGATACGCCAAGACCAACACCAAGCGGCAGAAACGAACGCATATCAATAGCCCCCGAGATCGTTGAGGATGCTGTTCGAACGATCAAAAATGACGGGCGTTTCGATTGGAATGGATGGTACCGCGTTGTTGCGGCAATCCACTACTTCTTCGGTGGCGATGGCCGTGGCTATGACCTCGCGGAAGAGTTCAGCGACGCATGGACAGAGGGCGCTCATAATCCAAATGAACTGGGACGTATCTGGTCAGGGTTTTCGTCTGAGGACCGTCCAAACATGGCGCGTGTGGGGACGCTCTTTCACTATGCTAAACGAGATGGATGGGTCTTACCCAATTTGTCGCTTTGCTCCCACTTGGGGCCGCATGGTGACGGGTGGAATGGGGCCAAGTTTGCCGAACAACACCATAATCGCCTGCTTTTTGTGGAAGCATCTGGACAATGGCTTGAATGGTCAAATGTCAGGTGGAAAGTGATCACGCGTTCATACGTCACCGGACTTGCGCGTAGTTGTGCTCAGCGTTTGTATCGTGAGCGCAAAGAAGATTTTTCAGAAAACGGTGCCGATGATGCTCGCTTGCTCGTGGATGGCCTGATTTGACTGGTCCGACTTGATTGTTAGTGCATGACTGGCCTCGG
>NZ_WQGP01000009.1:0-209442 GCF_013034745.1 Ruegeria lacuscaerulensis
CCAAACGCAGCACGCGTCGTCAGACACTCAGAAGTCTCCGTCTACGTCGTGCGCTGATCAATAGCCGGTCATTTCAAGGTAGCCGCGCCCTGTGTGACTGCCTGATACCATGATCGGGCCTTCCCAATACTCAAATCGCGTTGCCATCCATGCTTTGGGCGTCAGGGCCGTGACTTCGACATCCACTCCGCGTTCAGGCAATTCAACGCGCCAGCGAACGGGGATGTCTCGCTCTGCGATCCGCGCTTTGTCCAGCGGGGTGAAACGGGTTGACCCGTCCGGCAACGGGGTTGTGGTGCCATCTGCGCCAATCCATGTGGCCGCCGTGAAATCTTGTTGCGTCCCGCGAAGACGGAATGCCATCAGCTTGTCTCCGTCGTCAAAACTGAGCGAGAACCAGTCCCATCCGATCTGATCCGCGGCCAGAGGTTGCGAGGACCATTCTCGATCCAGCCAGCCCTGACCCTGCACGGCGACATTGCCTTCCGGCAGGTGCAAAGTCCCCTCAACACGGTAGAAGGGCTGCGAATAGTAGTGGCTTGCCTGTCCTTCAGCGGATTTTACGGAATATCCGTCCGCCCCGTGAAACACCAACGGGCCTTGGGCTGTCAGGCTCAGGTCATACGTGAACTCTGCGCCGCTGGCACGCAGCTGCAAGCTGTTCAGATCATCCCCTCGCATATACCAATCATCGACCCATGCCTCGAACGGCGAGGCCGTCACTCCGGCCTGACCTATGCCGCCGCGAGAGAGACGCTCGGCCAGATAATGGTTGTCAGGCGTGGTGACGGCAGCGTGGCCCAGCCAAAGCTGAGGGTTTTGCCAGCCATCCGTTTCAAAGGGCTTCAGCGCTGAACGGAACAATGTCCACTGGATACCATAATCGCGCCCGTCCTCGCCTTGCAGATTGGCCGTCAGGTACCACCACTCGATCCGGTAGTTGGGGTGAGGACCATGGTCAGCCGGGAATTGAAATTGATATCCGCGTTGGGGGATCGCAAAGCCTTCGGCGGATCCGCCTAGGCCCGCATAGCCTTGCGCGTGAGCCCAATTGGGTAGAAGCAGAACGGCGATCAGAAACCAAGCCCTAACGTTCATTGGCAAATACCCTCAGTAAGTCCGCAGGTGGCAGGCGCAGCAGGCGCAAGGCAGGCAGGGCGGCCGCAACAAAAGCCGCCAGAATGGTCAGCGCCAGAAGATAGACCCAATCCACAGGGAAAAGATACATCGGCAAGCGCCAGCCAAAAGCCTCGACATTGATGACGGCCAGCAGGGCCCATGCAAGTGCAAGCCCAAGTGGCAGCGCCAGCACTGCTGTCAGTGCGGCCAACAGGATACTGCGCAGCACCTCGAGCCACGCCAGCCGATTCCGGGTTAGCCCCAGCGCCCAGACCGGCGCGATCTGGGGCAGGCGCTGGGTCCACAAGGTCAGCAGGCTGGTCAATATTGCAAACCCGGCCACACCCAGCGTCAGGACATTCAGAGCCGAGGTTACGACAAATGTCTTGTCGAACACTGCCAGCGATTGCGCCTTGATCGCCGCTTGCTGAACCACGGCGCCCGACGGCAGATCGAACCGGTCGCGCAACTCCTGCGCCAGAGCCGAGGCACGCTCGGGCGGTATGCGAATGCCGAATTGCCGTGTCTCGACCCCCGGTGCGATCATGTCCAAAAGCGGCATTGCGATAATGGCCTGCCCGGTTGGGTTGCCATAGTCGGAATAGACGGCGGCGATGGGCAAGGTGGTCGCCGATGTCAGCGCCAACTCATCGCCGGGCCAGAGGTTCTGACGGCGGGCGAGTTGCTCGTTGATCAATACTGCGCGCCCCTGCATCACTTGGTCCCACGCGCCGTCGGACGTGGCGATCAGCGGCCAGTTCTCGCGATAAGTCGGATGGTCCAGAACGCCGTATAGGAACAATGGACCGCTTTCATGCGCTATTTCGGTGTTGCGAATGGGCAGGATCATATCAGCCTGAGGGGCAAGCCACTGCGCGATCTCTTGGCCCTGCGCATCGTCGCCGGCGGTCAGGTAGAGTTCCGAAGCCAAACGCTGATCGAGCCAGCCGGTAAAGGTCAGGCGGAAGCTCGACACCATCGTGCTGACGCCGATATTGGCGGCCAGTGCCAGCAGTAGGGCCATCAATGCCAGCGAAAGGCCCGGTAGTTGCGCGCGCATATCCGACCAGACCCATTGCGCGACGGGGCCGTTCGCCCGAGCCCCGAAGCCGCGTAACAGGATGGACAGAAGGAACGGAAGCAGTAGGGCCGAGCCGGTCAGAAGGCCCGCGACCAGGATGAACCCAGCGATCAAGCCTCCGATCGCCAATTGCGCGCCGATACCCAGAGCAATCGCGGCTACTCCGGCCATCGCGATCACCCGTCGGCCCGAGGCAGCGCTGCGCCAGGCTTGAACGCCTGCCCCGGACAGCAGCGGCAGGTGGGCTAGTCGATACAGGGCGTGACCGCTGGCCAGCAAGGTACCACCCAGCGCCATGGCAAGTCCGGCCAAAGCCCATTGTGGTTGCAGGCTGATCTGCCCGCTGACTGGCGCGCCGTATAGACCGCGCAGCGTGGCGGCCACATCGGGCAACAGGGCACCAGCGATAAAGAACCCGAGCAGCAGACCCAACACGCCGCCGATCAGGGCCAGTAGGGTCAACTCGGCCAGAATGGTCCAGACCAGCCGCCGCATCGACACGCCAAGGGCGCGCAACGTGCGGATCATCGCGCGCCGTTGGGCGAAGGCCAGCCCAACCGTGCCATGAACGATGAAAAGACCCACTGCAAAGGACAAAAGCCCGAAGGCGGACAGGTTCAGATGAAAGCTGTCGGTCAATTGCGCGGTGTCCATTTGGTCCGCGGCGGGGATACGGTCGAGATCGGGGGTGATCTCTGGCAGAGCGGGCAGGCCCTTCGGTTGTTGTGGCAATACGACCAGGTGGCTGATCTGGCCACGACGGTCCAGCAGGGTTTCAGCCACGCCGATATCGGTCAGGATCAAACCGGGTGGCAGGGCGTCGCTGATCAGGACCGGCGGCAGAGACTGCTGGTTTTGCAACCGGTCGGCCACTGGGGGCGTTGTCAGCAAGCGACCCGGTGCGGTTAGCATATCGCCAGGGTAAGGCGGGGCAGCCCCTTCTTCGACCTGAGTAACAGCGGGCAGGGCCGGGTAAGCGACCATATCAACACCAAGCAACCGGAATCTGTTTTCTCCGATACGAACCGAGCCTTCAAGCACAGCGGCCACCTGCCAACCTGCGCGTCTGAGCGTTGCATATTGCTCAATCGGGATCGTCCCCGAGGGGTTGCGCAGCGTGTCGAAGCGGCCCAGCAGCAGTTGCTCGTTGGCGCGCTGATAGCTGGCCCGCGCTTCGGCATTGATGGCCTGAACCGCAGACCACAGGCCCGTGGCCAGCGCGATGCCGATCAGCAATGTGGCCAGTTGCAACCGATGCGCCCGCCAATGGGACAGCAGAGCCAGCAGGACGACACGCGTCATGCCACCCGCCCACCAGACAGATGCGCGTGATGATCCAGTCGCCCGGCAATGTCCTGTGAATGCGTGACGAGTAGTAGCGCCGCCTTGGTTTCCGCGATCAGGGACAGCATCAGGTCCAGCACCGTGGCGCTGGCGGTTTCGTCCAGATTTCCCGTCGGCTCATCCGCAAGCAGCAGCTTGGGTCGTGTTGCCATGGCGCGTCCGATGGCGACGCGTTGCTGCTGGCCTCCCGACAGGGTCTCGGGGTAGCGGTCCAGTAAATCGGACAGTCCCAGTCGCGTGGCCAGATGACCGACCCATTCTGCATCCAGCCGGTTCGCAAGCCGCGCGTGAAAAGCTAGGTTCTGCGCGACGGTCAGTGAAGGGATCAGGTTGAACTGCTGAAACACCAATGCCACGCTTTCACGGCGCAAGGTCGCCCGACCGGGATCGTCCAAACCAGACAGAGCGGTCCCGTCCAGCGTGATCTCGCCCCCGTCGAACCCATCAAGCGCACCCACAAGGTTCAAAAGCGTGCTCTTGCCGCTGCCGCTTTCGCCCGTCAGCGCCAGAGTTTGCCCGCGATCAAGGTTCAGCGTCACCCCTTGCAAAACGGGGCGACCACCCGGATAGGATTTCCGAACGTCGTCGATCTTCAGCAGCATTTCCAAGCCTCTAACGATGTCCGTCACAATGTGGACCCTTCGGCATTGGTGTCCAGACCAGAGTTGATTTCGCACCCTTTCGTCGCAGCCGGGCAGGTGGGGTTGTTCAGCCCTGTTGAACACGTCATGGTGAGGTCAAGTGGTCACAATGAGACGGGCGAGCATGACATTACCAGAGCAAATTGTCTGGGGCAGTCTTTATCTGGGGATTTGCTTCCTGATCGAGATCGTGCTGCTGACTTGGTGTACGCAGGTGATCCGAGTGCTTTCTCTGCGGTTGGAGCAGAGCAAACGGTTCTTTACCATCGCAGCACCTTTATGTACCGCGCTGGCGTTTATCGTTCTGATTCATACGTTTCAGGTCTGGCTATGGGCCGTTGTGTGGGTGCTGGGGGAAACACTGCCGGAATGGAATGAGGCGCTCTATTTCTCATTGGTGACATTCACGACACTTGGCTATGGCGATATTGTCTTGGGTGAGGGGCTGAGGATTTTCGGCGCCTTCGCCTCGGTGACGGGCCTGTTGGCGTTCGGGTTGTCCACAGCCTTCATGGTCGCCTTGATGACCCGTGTTTTTCAGGAAGAGTTGATCTCTTAAAGGATCGGCGCAAAGAGCCGCGCCAGAGGGGAGCCGAAGCGGATATAAAGGCGTTGTTCGGACAGGTCGCGGTCCAGCTCGTAGCTTTGTTCGAAATCCGCCTCCAGCATTTGGGCC
Source organism: Ruegeria lacuscaerulensis (assembly GCF_013034745.1). NCBI lineage: Bacteria > Pseudomonadati > Pseudomonadota > Alphaproteobacteria > Rhodobacterales > Roseobacteraceae > Ruegeria > Ruegeria lacuscaerulensis. The sequence goes on from NZ_WQGP01000009.1 coordinate 4,862, forward strand.
ACCGCATTGGCGGCGCGGCTGTCAAAAAAGAGCGCCATGGCCTCGAAATTCAGGCGGAAGGATCGGTTGTCTAGATTCGTGGTACCGACGGCGGCCAACGTGTCATCCACGACAAAAGCTTTTTGGTGCATGAACCCGTTGGTATAGCGGAAGACCCGCGCGCCACAGTCGCGCACCTCGTCGAAATAGGCAAAGGCTGCCAGCCAGGGCAGGCGGTGATCCATCACTTCGGGTACCAGAATGCGCACGTCTACCCCGCGCAGGGCAGCGTGCTGAAGGGCGGTCATTATGTCGATATCGGGCACGAAATAGGGCGATGCGATCCACAAACGCTCTTTCGCCTCGGTAATGGCGGCAAAGAACATCATTGAACCGGTTTCTGTTTCGTCACCGGGACCAGTTGCAACCAAAAGCGCGTTCATGTCCTGATCAGACTCCGAGCCTGCCCAGTCCAGATCGTCGATCAGGTCTTCTTCATGGGCCCAGTGCCAATCTTCGGTAAAGATCAATTGCAACTGTCGGACGATATGACCGCTCATCTTGATATGCGTATCGCGCCAGTGCCCGAAATAGCTGTCTTGCCCCAGATATTCGACGCCTACATTGTGCCCGCCGATAAACCCGGTTTCACCATCGATGATCACCGTCTTGCGGTGGTTGCGGTAGTTGAGCTGAAAGCGGTGTTGTGGTCCGCGCCGATCACGCGGGTTGGCAATCTCGACCCCGGCTTCGCGCAGCGTGTCCAGATAGGCCGTGGGCAGGCCATAGCTGCCGACAGCGTCAGTCATGAAGCGCACGCTCACGCCACGCTGGGCCGCGTCGATCAGTTTGGACTGCAACCTTTGGCCCAGCGCGTCATCGCGCACGATGTAGAACTGTATCAGGATGTAGTTCTGCGCCGCATCAATCGCCTCGAATATGGCGTCGAACGTGGCTTGCCCGTCGACCAGCAACGCGGCCCCGTTCCCGCGCGAGACGGGCAGGTGGGCAAGTGCCTCGAACGGGCGCGGGTTGATCCGCATCGTGGCCGGATCGGGTCGTGAGAAATCGGCGAATGTCTTGATCCCTTCGACCACACTTTCGCTGTGCTTGCGCGCGATGCGATAACCGCGAAACCTGTGGTGGCCCAGAAACAGATAGAGCGGGACGCCAAACACCGGGGCCGAGATCAGGAATACCACCCAGCCTACGGCCCCTTGCGGCGTGCGCGCGGTCTGCGCGGCGCGGATCGCAAAGACTGCCGCCAGCACATAAAGCGCAAAGACAAGCGCAGAAACAAGCAATGTCCACACGGGGTTATCGGCCCTCGTTCCAGTTATTTGCCCCAGTGTAGACCCGTTTGCGATCCGGGGCTATACGCGTGCTGAGATTAAAGCAACCGAGCCGCCAATTGCGCGAGGTCGGCCCGCAAGGTGTCCCGAACCTCGCCTGAATTTGGGCGGTCGCGCAGCGTTTCAAACCAATGCAGAGGTGGCCGCTTGCCCGCAGCCCTGTTCCAGCGCAGGCCGCGCAAAGTGCTTTGCGAGGTGTTGTTCAGCCGGTCCGGGATCTCGGTCCCGTTCAGCACCGCCCAAACACCTGTCCAAAGTCGGGCGACTGACCACGGGTTGTATCCGCCGCCACCCAACACCAGCAGGCGTGGCGCCAAGTCGCGCAGGGCTGCCACGGTGCGGCAATGGGCGTTGTTGGACAGGGTCAGGCGCGACAGAGGGTCCTCGGCCACTGCATCGGCCCCGCATTGCAGCACAATGGCCTGAGGTCGGAACGACATTGTGGCGGGCAGGATCAACTGGTCGAGGATCGTATAGAACTCATCATCATTCAGCCCGCGTTCGACGGGCAGATTGAACGCTGCACCGCCCGCCGTGTCCGTCAAAGCGCCGGTAAAGGGCCAACGGCGCGTTTCGTGGACCGAGATCATGCGGATTTTGGCCGACCCTGCAAATGCGCTTTCAACCCCGTCGCAGTGATGGGCGTCAATATCCACGTAGACGACTCGATCCAGCCCGGATTTCAACAAGGTCAGTATCGCCAGAACAGGATCGTTCAGATAGCAAAACCCGTTGGCGCGGTCCGCAAGCCCATGATGCGTGCCGCCTGCGGGGCTGAAAACGATGCCGCCCTCGCGCAGAAGTTCGGCACCCAGCATCGACCCTCCGGCGGCGGTGGCGGGACGGCGGTACATCTCGGCAAAAACAGGGTTGGACAAAGTTCCCAGCCCGTATCGGCTGCGGGTGTCATTCGAGACGGCCTGCTCGGCCTCGGCCTGTTGCAGCGCGGTGATGTAGTCCGGCGTATGAAATGCGTGCAGGGCAGAGGGTTTTGCGCAAGGACTGACACGGAAGTTCTGCTGGTTCAGCCAGCCTTGCGCGCGACACAGGTCGATGACCGTCGACACACGCGGAATCGCCAGCGGATGCTGTGTGCCGTAGGTAGAGTGCCGATAGATCTCGGACCCGATGAACACAGGCTGCATGGTTCACCCTGCGCGCGGGTCTTCGCCCAAGCTTCCATCCAGCGACATCATGATCGCAATCGGCCTGAGTGCTGGGATATGGCTGAACACGATGAGAATGCAGACGGTCAGCGGCACGCTGAGGAACGCGCCAATCATGCCCCAGACCGTGGTCCAGAAGGTCAGCGCCAGAATGACAAGGAAGGTCGACATGTTCAGCGATCGCCCCAGCATGGCAGGGTCCACAAAATTGCCGATGAGGAATTGGATGGTGCCGCACCCCAGCACGATGATCAGGAACGGACCGATGCTTTCAAATTGAACCAGCGCGATCATGGCCGGGAAAATGACCGCAATGATCGAGCCGATCGAGGGGATGAAATTCAGCGCGAAGGTCAGGACGGCCCAGGTCTCGGCATATTCCAGCCCGAGAACACGGAAGATCGAATAGCTGATCCCGGCCGTGACCAGGCTGATAAAGGTCTTTACCCCCACATACCGTTGCAGACTAAACGAAATGGCATCCAGCACCGCCGCGAAGTCTGCTCCGGTTTGAGGGTTCCCCGCAACCAGTTGTATTTTCTTGCGAAACGCCAACCGCTCGGCCATCAGGAACGCAACATAAAGGCTGATCAGAAAGAACTGATTCAGCAACGAGGTAGCGCTGCCCAGCATTACGCGCGCGACATAGGACATGTCGATGCTGATCAGATTGTCACGGATAAAACTTGTAACGTCATTGCCCACCAGCCCCGCGATCCGGTTCACGGCGCTGTCGAATTGATCTTCGTAGGTGTTGATCGAGCGGGCAAACTGTGTCGCCTGACTGCCCAGAATATACATGATCATGAACAAACCGGCCAAAACAACGATAACACCGGCGATGTTGGCAACCCAGACCGGCACGCGCGTGATGGAGATGACACGATCGCTGACCGCGATGATTAGAACGTTGATCAGCAAGGCCATGGTCAGCGGGATCAGAAAGGCGGACCCAGCATAAAGGCCCAGCACCACCAGCGTGGCGACTATCGCGGTGTCACGCACGACCGACAGGCGCAGTCGCGGTCGTGTCACATGTGGTTCCTGATCCAAAGGCATCGTTTTGTCTGTTGCAATTCTAGCTGTCTTGAGAAGCCGATTTTCTGCTCTGATCCTGCACAGCCGAGCAGGATTATGCAATGCGCGCAAGCGTTTGGGAGTATTAATTTGCGTTGAACCGGGTTTTGACGGTTCTGTGATCCTGCGCGCCGCGTTAAGATTTGGACATGAGCGCCAATATGATTCCTTCCGCAAACCGACCCCTTCAGGCGCTATGGCTGGCCTTTGGCCGGTTCAGTGCCAAAAACGGAATGGTCATGAGCAGCCATGTTGCCATGTCCCTGATGCTGGCCCTGTTTCCCTTCGTCCTGTTCACAGTCGCCTTGGCGGGGACACTGTCGCAAGACTATGTCACCAATGAGTTGATCGAGCTGATTTTCGGCGCTTGGCCCAAAGATGTCGCCGATCCGATCGTGGCCGAGCTGAGAGCAGTTTTGCAGGCTTCGAACTCCAGCGTAATCACGCTGGGGGGGCTGTTGGCAGTGTTTTTCGCCTCGAACGGGGTGATGGCAGTGCGGGCGGCGATGAATCAGGCTTATCATGATCAAGACAGTTGGCCGTTTTGGAAAACCCGCCTTTACTGTCTTGGACTGGTGATTGCCGGAGGAGCGACCGTTCTTGCGATTGCTGCAGTCGAGGTTGTCTTGCCAGTATATACAAGGCTTGTGTCCGAAAGAACGGATGTGAACGTGTCCAATTGGCTGTCCGTGGATCGGCTGCGCTGGACCTTTACAGTGGCGGTCCCAGCGGGGCTTGTGATGCTGGCCCATCTTCTGCTGCCGACGCGGCGCCACAAGCTGACGCAAATCCTGCCCGGCGTGGCGTTGACGCTTGCGCTCTGGGCGGCGGGCGGGTGGGGCTTCTCGATCTATATCGGGCAGTTCGCCTCGTACAACGCGACCTATGCGGGGCTGGCCGGAGTGATGGCGGCACTGATTTTCCTGTACCTCTGCGCGGCCATGCTGATTTTGGGGGCCGAGTTCAACGGGGCGTTGATGGATCTGGGCGAGGCGGCGGACTAGCTTCACCACATCCCGGCGCTGTGCTGCCTTGTTTGGGTCATTTTCCCGGCAAACTCTGCGTGTACCGGTACAGACAAGGTCAAACCCGTCTGTGTTAAAAGGTGCCCAATGTCAGATAAACCGGTTCACACGTCGCAACTGCAACGCCCGCTGTCGCTGGCACAGCGGATCGAAGATTTGCGGACCCGCAAGCCGGAATACCTCAACCATGGGGACGCGCTTTTGATGCAAGGGATTGCTACCGCATCGTTGCGCCAGCAGGTTCTGGCAGGAGACTTCCTGTCGATGGAAGATTAAGTCTCGCTGCGAAACCCTGTCGCCACAACGAATTTTTCCGAACTGTCGGACCGCGAGGCAGGCGGTTTCACGTTGGCGACCTTGGTGAATTTCTGCTTAAGCAGCTTTTGCAAATCGCCCTCGGCCCCTCCGGCCAGAACCTTCGCGACAAATGTGCCGCCTTCTTCCAGCACATCAAAGGCGAAGTAAGCGGCAGTTTCACACAGTGCCATGATGCGCAAATGGTCGGTTTGCTTGTGCCCGGATGAGGCAGCGGCCATGTCCGACATCACCACATCAGCCTTGCCGCCCAACCACTCTTTGACCTTCTCGTCGGCATCGTCTTCCATGAAGTCCAGCACATGCGCGGTTGCGCCCGCGACGGGTTCGACCTCCTGCAGATCAACGCCCAGTACGGTGCCGATCCGCTTGCCGCTTTTCTCGCCAAGCGCGTTCACTCTTTTGACAGCCACCTGCAACCAACCTCCGGGCGCGCAGCCCAGATCAACGACGCGTGCACCGGGAACCAGAAAGCGGAATTTATCGTCCAGTTCCAATATTTTGAATGCTGCACGCCCTCGGTACCCCTCGGCCTGTGCGCGTTTAACATAGGGGTCGTTCAATTGCCGTTCCAGCCAGCGGGTCGAGCTGAGTTTACGCCCACGCGCCGTCTTGACCTTAACCTTCAGGTCGCGTTGCCCGCGACCCGAGTTGCTTTTTCCAGTTGGTGTCTTCGCCATCAGAACGGTCCGTCTTCCAATACGCCGTCCGCGCTCATCTGCGCATAAAGCAGTCCTTCACGCAGCCCCCGGTCCGCCACGGAAAGGCGGTCGGTGGGCCAGCAGCGCAAGAGGGCCTGCAAAATGGCCGAGCCGGACATGATCAGGGCCTGCCGGTCGTCGCCAATGCGCGGGTCCCGGCGTCGACCCTGAGGGCCGAGTTCTAGATACCCTCGTATCACTTTGTCAATCTGATCGCTGGTCATGCGCAAACCGTCTACCTTGGTCCGGTCATAGCGCTTCAACCCCAGATGTGAGGCAGCCACGGTCGTAACCGTCCCGCTGGTGCCAACGATCTGGAACCCTTCGCGGGCCTGTTCGTCCTTGTAAGGCGCAAAATCGGCGAGGTTCTCTTCAAAAAACCAGCTCATCAGAGCAAAGCGGGCTGAATCGTCCTCAACATCGTTGAACTGATCACGCAGCGTTGCCACACCCAGCGGAACGCTGATCCAATCCACCACCTTGGCCGCAGGGAACGGGCTTTCGGCCGGGTGAAACCCATGGTGCAACCGCATGATCGCGGCAGGCCGGTCACGGCGCGCAATGGATGAGATATCGATCCACACCAATTCGGTCGAGCCGCCGCCGATATCGACCACCAGCAACTGTTCAGTCTTGGTCGACACGAGCGGCGCGCATGAGATCACGGCCAGGCGTGCCTCTTCCTCGGGCTGGATGATCTCAAGCGTCAGGCCGGTTTCGCGCTTTACCTGACGGATGAAATCACGCGCGTTCTTGGCGCGGCGGCAGGCCTCGGTCGCGACAAGGCGCATCCGTTTGACTTTATTGCGTTTCAGCTTCTGCTGACAGATGCGCAAAGCCTGAATGGTGCGCGCCATCGAGGACCGAGACAGCCGTCCGGTCCTTTCGAGCCCCGCACCCAACTGCACGGATTTCGAGAAACTGTCGACCACATGAAAGCCGCTGCCCTTGGGCTGGGCAATCAACATGCGACAACTATTTGTACCCAGATCCAGTGCCGCATACAGCGCATCGGGATCGGGCCTTGCCGGCGCGGGGCTTTCAACCGCCTTCGGGAACGCGCCCGCACCTTTGGGACGCTTGGGCGCCATCTTCAACGCCCTCCGATTATCGAGTTACCCCGACCATAGGTCGCGCGTTCTTGTCGCGCAAGACGCTCATTATTGTGATGAGGATTTTGATATGCGCGTTTGATGCCGAATTCGTTACAACCCCGGTATCCCGTCGTAGGCAAAACGTCGTTTGAAATGCGCCTTGTGTCGAAAACCGACCGACCTGCGACCATATAGATGTTTAGAACCGGTCCATCTGGTTAGGAGGAATCATACGCGATGCCTGACGTCACCATCGTTTACTGGCGCGACATCCCTGCTCAAGTCATCGTCGGCAAAGGCCGTCGAGGTGCCAAGCGGCAGTTGGAGGAGCGGTTCGAACAAGCCATCGACCGAGCGGCGATGAAGGTGAATGCCAAGGACAGCGATGCCTATCTGGCCGAATGGCGCAAAGCAGATCCTTTCGCGGTCGAGGGCGAGCCCTCGGAGATCGCCGAAGCCGAAGCAGCGCGTCTGGAAGCGGAATATGATCAGGACCGTATCAAAGCTCTGATCGCAAATGACGGTTGGGCATGAGCCCGAAATCTATATGGGAGGCCGCTATGGCTTTGCTGAACTTCAAAAAACGTGATGCCGCCGAAAACGGCCCTGTGAACCCGACCGTCGAAGCCTTTTTGCTGGGCTATTCGATCGAGGTGATGCCGCGCACCGCCGAAAAGGTCGAAGATTTCCGCGCGCTGCTGCCTGAAGGCACTCGCGTCTACATCGCCCATATCGAGGGCACGCCCATCGAGGACATGGTCAAGACCGCCAAGCGCATCGCTGCCGAGGGCTATCCGGTGATGCCGCACTTCCCCGCGCGGATCATCAAGGACGCCGGGACGCTGGAAAACTGGATTTCGATGTATCAGGGCGAAGCGGGCGTTGAGCAGGCGCTTCTGCTGGCCGGTGGTGTCGAGAAACCCCATGGCGATTTCCACAGCTCGATGCAGCTGATGGAGACCGGTCTGTTCGACAAGGCAGGCTTCAAGCGTCTGCACGTGGCAGGCCACCCCGAGGGCAATAAGGATATTGACCCGGACGGTTCGACCAAGAACGTGGAAGACGCGCTGCGCTGGAAACAGAAATTCAGCGAAACCACCGACGCCGAAATGGCGTTGGCCACTCAGTTCGCCTTTGACGCCAAACCGATCATCGCTTGGGCCGACAGCCTGAAAGAGGCAGGGATCGATTTGCCGATCCATATCGGTATCGCGGGTCCGGCCAAGCTGCAGACCCTGATCAAATTCGCCATCGCCTGCGGTGTTGGCCCATCGCTGAAGGTTCTGCAAAAGCGCGCCATGGACGTGTCCAAGCTGCTGCTGCCCTACGAGCCCAACGATGTTCTGACCGAGTTGGCCAACCACAAGGCCGCCAACCCGGACTTCAACATCACCAACGTGCATTTCTTCCCACTTGGCGGTATCAAAACCAACGCCACCTGGGCCATCAACAACGGCGGCGCTTCGGCAAAGCCTGCAAACTCCTAAGGAACGGACATGACCCGTACTGTCGTCGAATCAAAAACAAAAACCGCCGTTCTGGGCTTTGACGAACCGTTCTGCGTGATCGGTGAACGGATCAACCCCACGGGCCGCAAGAAACTGGCTGCGGAACTGGAAGCGGGCGATTTCTCGACTGTTGAGAAAGACGCGCTGGCACAGGTTGCGGCAGGCGCGACCGTTCTGGATATCAACGCGGGTGTTGTCTACAACTCGAACCCCAACCCGAACGAGACCGAGCCGCCGCTGATGACCAAGATCGTCGAGTTGGTGCAGGGTCTGGTCGACGTACCGCTGTGCATCGACAGCTCGGTTCCTGGTGCTCTGGAAGCCGGTCTTGAGGCGGCTGAAGGTCGCCCACTGCTGAACTCGGTCACCGGTGAAGAAGAGCGCCTGGAGCTGGTTCTGCCGCTGGTCAAGAAATACAACGTGCCGGTTGTGGCGATCTCGAATGACGATACCGGGATTTCCGAAGACCCCGATGTACGGTTCGACGTGGCCAAGAAGATCGTGGAACGTGCAGCCGATTTCGGCATTCCGGCGCATGACATCGTGGTTGACCCGCTGGTCATGCCCATCGGCGCGATGGCAACCGCTGGCCAGCAGGTTTTTGCGCTGGTCCGTCGTTTGCGTGAAGAGCTGGGCGTGAATACCACTTGCGGCGCGTCCAATATCTCGTTCGGCCTGCCGAACCGCCACGGCATCAACAACGCCTTCCTGCCGATGGCGATGGGCGCAGGCATGACCTCTGCGATCATGAACCCGGTCGCGCTGCCCGTTGGTCCCAAGAAGCTGGCTGAAAAGAAGGCCGAAGTAGAAGCCAAAGGTATCATTCTGCCTGCGGATATGGATGATGAGACTTTCTGCCAACTGTTCGGTCTGGGCTCGACCCAGCCGCGTGCCGGCAAGGAAATGGAGGCCATCCGCGCCGCTAACCTGCTGACCAACAATGACCCCCATGGCGGGGCATGGATCAAGTTCAACAAATCACCTGAAGAAGCCGCAGCAGCCGGTGCTGCAGGCGGTCGTCGCGGCGGTGGCCGTCGTCGTCGCGCCTGATCCGTCGGCAAGAAAGAACCGAAGGCCGGGCCAACTGCCCGGCCTTTTTTGTTCTGGATTTTCTTGTCCTTTGGTGAAGGTTGCGACTTGTGTTTGGGAAAGCGGCAATGCTATCCCCAACCCCGCGGCGGGTATGATGTAATGGTAGCCTGTCAGCTTCCCAAGCTGAACGCGCGGGTTCGATTCCCGCTACCCGCTCCAGTTTTCCCAGATCAGATCACGCGGCCCGGCGCGCCTGAAACAGGTTGATGATTGCCGGGATTTCGATGCCGTTTTCGGTGTCGAATTGCTCAAGGTTTTTGGCAACGTCGGCTTCAATGGCCGCTACATCCTCGTCGGTTCCATTGAAATGGCCGATCACACGGGCCGCCGGTCCAACTCGCGTACACAGCGCAGCGGTGCCCGGCACACCGTTGAAACCAGGCAAGGACAATGGCACGGGGTCTGCCTTGATGTCGGTCAGTCCAGCGTCGTTCATCATTCCGGCGACATAGTCCAGATCGTGAAAGGCAAGCGGTCCGGGGGCAAATCGGCCATATTTGGGCGGATTGCCCAGCCGCGCCGTGGCAGAGACGTGAGGAATCTTGAACCAAGGATTGCCTGCAAGTGGCCCCCATGCGGCAAAAGTCATCTGTCCACCGGGTTTCAGCGCGCTTGCGATATTGCGGAATGCTGCAACCGAATCCTGAAAGAACATGACCCCGAACCTCGAAATCGCAGCATCGAACTCGCCTTCCAAAAAAGCCTGTGTCTGGGCGTCAGCGTAAAGAAAACTCATATTTGTCAGGTTTTCAGCGCGTGCGCGCTCCTGGGCGCGGTCCAGAAAGGCTTGCGAGATGTCTGCGCTTTGGACATGACCCGAACCGCCGACACGCTTCGCCGCTGCAAGCGAACTGACGCCGGTGCCACATCCGATGTCCAATACCCGCATACCTTCGACAATATTGGCGCGGCTTAGAACAAGGTCCAGCACTGGGGTGAATACGTGATCCAACTGATCCTCGTATGTCAGCCATTTCACGCCCGACGGCGACTTGCCCCAATACTCAGCCTGTTCTTCGTTCGGTGTGTGCATTGGGGCCTCCGTCGTTTGATCCGACTATGACCTGCGGCGGCGACGACGGCCAGATTTTTCGTCATCCCCGCCGCCGGTGTTGAAGGACGGCGCGGGCAGGGTGACCACCTGCGCCAGTTCTGGGAACGGGTCGGTTTTGTGCGGGATCGCGTTGGCGGCGACGAAATGTTCCTGAAACTTTGGCTCGATGGCGGTTTCGACCTTGGTGATCTCGCGCACAACGCGCTCGATTTCCTTGCGCGATCCGATGTTGCACAAGGCGATCCGGGCACCGGTGCCAGCCGCGTTGCCCGCGCTGGAAACCTTGTCCAGCGGCGCGTCTGGGATCATGCCCAGAACCATCGCGTGTTTGGTCGAGATATGGGCACCGAACGCCCCGGCCAGAACCACGCGGTCAACGGTGTCGACCTCCATCTCATCCATCAGCAGGCGCGCACCGGCATAGAGTGCCGATTTCGCCAGCTGGATGGCGCGGATGTCACCTTGGGTCACGGTGATACGCGGGCCGCCCTCGGCGCTGGCATCGTGGATCAGATAGGCGTGGGTGCGGCCTTCGGGTACGCAGCGGGCGGTGCCGGTTTGCTCGGCGGACCCGATCAAGCCGCTTTCATCCAGCAGCCCGGCGATGCGCATCTCGGCCACAGCCTCGATAATGCCCGAGCCACAGATGCCGGTGATCCCGGTGGTGGCGATATCAAGATCGAACCCGTCCTCATCGGACCACTTGTCCGATCCGATGATGCGGAAGCGGGGTTCCTTGGTTGCAGGGTCAATTTCGATGCGCTCAATCGCTCCCGGAGCGGCGCGCTGGCCGGAACTGATCTGCGCGCCCTCGAACGCGGGGCCGGTGGGTGAGGAACAGGCCAGCACGCGTGTGGTGTTGCCCAGCAGGATTTCGGCATTGGTGCCCACATCGACGATCAACACGAGGTCTTCGGACTTGCCGGGTTCCTCGGAGAGCGCAACGGCGGCACAGTCGGCGCCCACATGTCCCGCAATACAAGGTAGGATATAAACCTGCGCGCGCGGGTTCATCTTGGTCAGGTCCATCTCACGTGCGGGCAAGGACATGCTCTCGGAAGTGGCCAACGCGAAGGGGGCCTGCCCCAGCTCGACCGGATCCAGACCCAGCAGCAGGTGGTGCATGACCGGGTTGCAGACGAAAACCGTCTCCACGATCAGCGCGGTGTCGATCCCGGCCTCCTCGGCGATGGAGATAGTCAGATCGTTGATCGCCTCGCGCACCGCGCGGGTCATTTCCTGATCACCACCGGGGTTCATCATGGCGTAGGACACGCGGCTCATCAGGTCTTCACCAAAGCGGATCTGCGGGTTCATCAGGCCAGACGAGGCCTTGACCTCACCGGTCTCCAGATCGGTCAGGTGGGCAGCGATGGTGGTTGAGCCAAGGTCGATGGCCAGACCGTACAGCCCTTGTTCATGCAGGCCGGGCCAAATTTCGACCACCTTGGCGACCTCATCCTTGTGGCCTTTGTGGACGGCCACCGTGACCTCCCACTTGCCTTTGCGCAGCACCGGTTGCAGCTTGGCCATCAGCGACAGATCGGCGGTGACGGCCTCAATGTTCCACTGCTGGCGCAGGGCGCGTTCCAACCGCTCCAGATCGCCGGTGGGCGAGTGCATGTCGGGTTCCTCGACCACCACGAAATACAGCCGCGTCGCCGGGTCCATGGTGATGGCGCGTGCGGCAGCCGCTTTGCGGACGACCTGACGATGGACCTGAGACTCAGGCGGCACGTCGATCACGATATCGCCCTGAACCGTCGCCTGACAGCCCAGACGGCGGCCAGGCTTGAGCCCGCGCTTGTCGTCATAGCGTTGTTCGACCGCGTTCCATTCGCTCAGCGCGTCCTCAGATACGGTGACACCGTGCTTGGGAAACTCACCATAGCTGGGCGTGATCTGGCACTTCGAACAAATCCCGCGTCCGCCGCAGACCGAATCCAGATCGACACCCAACTGCCGGGCGGCGGTCAGAACCGGGGTGCCAACGGGGAAATGCCCGCGTTTGCCCGAGGGGGTAAAGACGACAAGGGGGTCGGTGGTCATATTTGGCCTGCCTTTTGTATTCGCGCGTATGCCGGGGAAGATATGGGTTTGTGCGCAAAGGGAAAGGCCAATCAGCGGCACGTTTGTCGCCGGTTGCGTCGTTTTTTGCCGCGGCAATGTCCCGCAGGAGAAAACTAGTTCAGATCAGGGGCTTTCCCTTGGGTTCAATCCATGTCATAGGGTCGCCGTCAAACGGGGTTTTGCATGGGGTTGGCAGATGCAGATTCGTGAGGCACTCACCTTTGACGACGTACTTCTGGTTCCGGGCGCATCTTCTGTGCTGCCCGCGACGGCGGATACGACCACGCGTGTGACGCGCGAGATTACCATGAACATTCCGCTGCTCAGCTCAGCGATGGACACGGTGACCGAGGCGCGAATGGCGATTGCTATGGCGCAGGCCGGTGGGATCGGTGTGATCCACAAGAACCTGACGACCGAGGAACAGGCCCGCGAAGTGCGCCGGGTCAAGCGGTTCGAATCCGGTATCGTTTATAACCCCGTGACATTGCGCGCTGATCAGACGCTGGCCGACGCGCAGGCGCTAGTCGAGCGGTACAACTTCACCGGCTTCCCTGTGGTCGATCCTGATGGTCGCGTCGTGGGTATTGTGACCAACCGTGACATGCGCTTTGCGACCTCGGACGACACGCCGATCCACGCGATGATGACCACCGACAATCTGGCAATGCTTCAGGAGCCGGCTGATCTGGAAGAAGCCAAAAGTCTGATGAAGGCGCGCCGGATCGAAAAGTTGCTGGTCGTAGATGGCGCAGGCAAGCTGACCGGCCTGCTAACCCTGAAAGACACCGAACAAGCAGTGCTTAACCCCACAGCCTGCAAGGACCGTCTGGGCCGCCTGCGTGTTGCAGCGGCTACTTCGGTCGGGGACGCAGGTTTTGAGCGGTCCGAGCAGTTGGTGGATTCCGGCGTCGACATCATCGTTGTGGACACCGCGCATGGCCATTCGCAAGGTGTGTTGGACGCGGTGAAGCGGGTGAAGACCCTGTCGAACGAAGTTCAGATCATCGCGGGCAACGTCGCGACCGGCGACGCGACCAAGGCGCTGATTGATGCGGGTGCGGATGCGATCAAGGTTGGGATCGGGCCGGGCTCGATCTGTACCACGCGGATGGTGGCCGGTGTGGGTGTGCCTCAGCTGACGGCGATCATGGATTGCGCAGGGGCTGCCGGGGACGTGCCGGTGATCGCCGATGGCGGCATCAAGTTCTCGGGCGATTTCGCCAAAGCGATTGCAGCGGGGGCGTCCTGCGCCATGGTAGGTTCAATGATCGCGGGCACCGATGAAAGCCCCGGTGAGGTCATTCTGTATCAGGGCCGTTCGTTCAAATCCTATCGTGGCATGGGCAGCCTGGGCGCAATGGCGCGCGGCTCGGCGGATCGCTATTTCCAGAAGGACGCCGCCAACGACAAGCTGGTGCCCGAAGGGATCGAGGGGCAGGTGCCCTATAAAGGATCTGCCAGCGCGGTGGTGCATCAACTGGTTGGGGGTCTGCGCGCGGCCATGGGATATACCGGCTGTGCCACCGTGGAAGAGATGCGCAGGAACTGCAATTTCGTAAAGATCACGGGTGCAGGGCTGAAAGAAAGCCACGTGCATGACGTGCAGATCACGCGCGAAAGCCCGAACTACCGGGTGATGTAAAACCTAAACCATTGCAGCACGGCGCTCGGTTTGGGCGCCGTTTTGCATTCTAGCCACATTATCGGACAGACCCATGATCCCAGCAGCCCGCGTACAGGCCTCGATCGAGATCCTTGATCAGATACTCTCGGGCGTTCCGGTTGAAAAAGCGTTGACGGGCTGGGCGCGGCGCAGCCGGTTTGCGGGCTCCAAGGATCGGGCAGCGATACGGGATCACGTATTTCAGGCGTTGCGGTGCAAGCGATCTTATGCCGCGTTGGGCGGGGCTGAAACCGGGCGTGGCCTGATGATCGGCGCTTTGCGTGCTGTTGGGGCGGATTTGGCTGAAACGTTCACGGGTCAGGGTCATGCGCCAGATGCGCTGACCGATGACGAAGCGGGTCGCGATTTCGCGTCGGATGCCGAGCGCTATGACATCCCCGACTGGTTGTGGCCCATGTTTCAAACGTCTCTGGGCGATGAGGCAGTGGCGGTCGCTCAGGCACTACAAAACCGGGCACCGGTTCACGTGCGGGTCAACCTGTCCAAGTCGGATCGGGCAGGTGCCATTGCCGCTTTGGCGACCGACGGGATTGCGGCGCAAGAACACCCGGCATGTAACACCGCGCTGGAGATTGGGGAGGGCGCGCGCAAGATTGCGCAAAGCCGCGCTTATTCCGAGGGTGTGGTCGAATTGCAGGATGCGGCAAGTCAGGCCGTTGTGGCAGCACTGGATTTGCGACCAGGTTTGCGCGTTCTGGACTATTGCGCTGGCGGCGGGGGGAAATCTCTGGCTTTTGCGGCCTATTCCGGGGTCGAGGTTTTTGCCCATGACGTAAACCCCGAACGGATGCGCGATCTGCCCGCGCGCGCCGAACGGGCCGCTGCGCGGATCAAGATGCTGGCAACCGATGAGGTGGCGTCCCAAGCGCCTTTCGACATTGTACTGGTCGATGCGCCCTGTTCCGGCAGTGGATCATGGCGGCGGGCGCCGGCGGGGAAATGGGCGTTGGATGCGCAACGGCTGACTGAATTGACAGCGCTTCAATCCCGAATTCTGTCAGACACGTCTGTCTTGGTCGATGCGGGCGGTGTGCTGGCTTATGCAACATGCTCGATGCTGAACGAGGAAAACGGTGCCGTAGTAGATAAATTTACGTCCGCCCATCCTGACTGGTCAGAGAGTTTTCGCAAACTGTGGCTGGCGTCCCACGGAACGGATGGGTTCTTTGCAGCACACTTGACGCGATAGGTGGTCGCGAAATAACAACCTTGAGGAGAGTGTCTGAATTTCATTAAACGGACATTAACCTATTTTGGGCTCACTTGCGCGAACGCCCCAAGACCAGAGTTGTTTATGTCAGAAACCACAGATGTTTTTTCCGACCTCGCCCTTCGCAAAACTCCGGCAGTGGCGCGGCTGACGCTGTTGGCTGTTGTTGGAATTCTGGTCGCCATAGCCCCCTTGGCAGGCGTGTTGCCGGGCGGCTGGGGTGGGGGGTTTATCGTTGCGGGAATCTCGCTTTTAGCGGCAGGTGCGCTGGTTGCGGCACGCGGTGGCATCATGGATTGGGCCACGAGGAAATCCGCGGGGGTGATGGCAGCATTTGCGGAACAAGACCTGTTTCCCTGCATCACCGCCAACGCAGATGGCGTCATTCTGACCGCAAACACCGCCGCACGTGAACGGTTTCATGCAACGCCAGGCACGCGAATTGATAAGTGCCTTACGGCCATTTTTGCTAATCCGGCGGCGATTTTACTGCGCCTTCAGGCAATGGCCGAAATCCACGGCAAAGCGCGAGAAGAGGTTGTTTCCGTCGGTTCAACCGTTCCGATATCGGTGTTTGGGGTGAACAATGACTTGTTTTGCTGGCGGTTTCATCTGGAAGCGCCGGGTCAGTGGGAAGACGTTTCGGTCCCGGTAGTGACGCTTGGACGCAACGGAGCAGTGATACGTTCCAACAGGATGGCGAAACATCTTCTGGGTCAGACACCGGAAACAGCTAAACAGCTCTTTTCCAGTGAGCCGCCTGAGGATGGTAAAATCGTCTCGATTGACACCAAGGATGGTTCGGTTTCCGTGGTCACTAAGGAACTGTCCAAATCGGGATCGGTAGTCGACTTGGCTCTGGTTCCAGTGGACACTTCAAACACTCCTCGAACTGAGGCTCCGTTTGCTGACCTTCCGGTTGCCATCATGTGTCTGTCGCCGAACGGAGAAATTCTGGACGCCAACCGGCTGGCCGTGAAACTTGTTGGCGAGATCGTTCCAGGCCAGACAAATGTTGTCCAGATTATGCAGGGGCTCGGCTATCCCATCTTAGATTGGCTGGCCCGCGCAGCGGCCGAAGACAGCCCGCCAAGTTCGGAGTTTCTGCGGTTGCCACGGCAGGACAAAGAGATGTTCGTGCAGGTGACGCTGAGCCGCGTGGTAAATAACGGCGAGGTCTGCCTGATCGCGGTTCTGAACGATGCCACCGAACTCAAGACGCTTGAGGCACAATTCGTACAGGGCCAAAAGATGCAGGCCGTCGGTCAGTTGGCCGGGGGCGTGGCGCATGATTTCAACAACCTGCTGACGGCGATTTCGGGGCATTGTGACCTGTTGCTGCTGAGGCATGATCAGAATGATCCTAACTATGGTGATCTGGTGCAGATTAACCAGAATGCCAACAGGGCGGCAGCTCTGGTCAGTCAGTTGCTGGCCTTTTCGCGCAAGCAGACCTTGCAGCCCGAGGTGTTGGACTTGCGGGACACGATCTCGGACCTGATCCATCTGTTGAACCGGCTGGTGGGTGAGAAAATCCGCCTGATCCTCAGCCATGATCCAGTGCTGAAACCGGTGCGCGCCGACAAGCGGCAGTTGGAACAAGTGTTCATGAACCTAGTCGTGAATGCCCGCGACGCCATGTCCGAAGGTGGCGAGGTGCGGATCGAGACTGAAGTGGTGTCGCTGACTGAGCCTCTGCGCCGCGATCGCGCTACAGTGCAACCGGGGGAGTATGTCACCGTCAAGGTGATCGATAGTGGTACGGGTATTCCGGCGGACAAGTTGCAAAAAGTGTTCGAGCCTTTCTACACAACTAAACGTACGGGCGAGGGGACGGGGCTAGGCCTGTCAACGGTCTACGGTATTGTGAAACAGACCGGCGGTTTTATCTTTGTTGACAGCGTTTTGGGCCGGGGAACCGAGTTTACGGTTTATCTGCCGGTCTCAGCTGCATCCGAACGTGTCGAAGAACCCGCCGTGCAGGCACCGCAAACACAAGCTGCGCGTCAGGGTGAAGGCGTAGTTCTGTTGGTCGAGGATGAAGCACCGGTGCGCGCCTTTGCAACCCGCGCGCTGCGCCTGAAGGGCTATACCGTTTTGGAAGCAGATTCGGCGGAAGAGGCGCTGCATCTGCTGGAAGACGGGGCCCTGAATGTCGATCTCTTCGTCACCGACGTGGTGATGCCGGGCATGGATGGCCCAACCTGGGTGCGTCAGGCGATGAAAGACCGTCCAGATGTCCGCGTCATTTTCATGTCGGGATATACCGAAGGGGCATTTGGCGACTCGGGTCCCGAGCTTGCGCATTCGGCTTTCCTGCCGAAGCCGTTTTCCTTGAACGAACTGACCGAAGCGGTGTTCCAGCAATTGAACTGAAACAGTCAGAGGGCCGCGTCGTGACACGCGAACTCGGCCGCATGTTTGCGCCGGAATTTGCGCTCGGTTTCGGCGCTTAGCGTCAAGTCACGGAGGGGAGATACATTCTCGCGCGGTAGTGTGATCTCCATATTCAGACGGGATTGTAGGAAGCTCAGGATTTTGTCCTGATGTTCATATTTGAAGACGTGCGTCGCCCCGAATCCGTTGCTGCGGGTGCGGAAGAACTGGCTCTGGCTGCCGACATCCGCATATTCCGGACGCGGGGATTGCATATAGGCCTGAACATAGTCGTCAAAGCTGAGATCATGGGTTGAATGAGGGTGATTCAGCCGCTCGGGACGGCTGCGGAATCGATACCAACTGCCCAGCCAGTCGATCGGTTCGCGGACCACGGCCATGATCTCCATCTCTGCGTCGTGCATTTTTCTGAAAATGTTCTGAAAGAAACGGTCATAGCGCCGGACCGGAGCATGTTTCAGGTCGGGCGGTCCTGTGACAACGATATCCGCCCGGTCCCGCAAAGCGCTGTGGTAAGCGGTGCTGCCGGTTTTGGGGACGGACAGAAATGCAAGACGTTCCTCATAGAAAACAAGCATTTAATCGTCCCTGTCAGAGTTCATTCTTTTTTGCAAATTGGCGTAAACGACTCTTTAACACAATTGCCGAAAGGTAAGTTCTGTAAGTTTTAGTTGAAATGTTCTCTTTTTGGTCTCATAAGGAACAAGAGGCGAACAAAGCAGTGATTGCCGCCCGTTCAAGGGTGTGACACAAGAGAAGGCGACAGGACAATGGCGGATCTTCTGACGATGAGCGACAAGAAAAACGCAGACAAGCAAAAGGCGCTCGACAGCGCGCTGGCCCAGATTGAACGGCAGTTCGGCAAGGGCTCGATCATGAAGCTGGGCGAGGATTCCAAACAGGATATCGAGGCCAGCTCGACCGGATCGCTGGGTCTGGATATCGCGCTGGGGATTGGCGGTCTGCCGATGGGCCGAATTGTTGAGATTTACGGGCCAGAAAGTTCGGGCAAGACCACGCTGACGCTGCATTGTATTGCAGAACAGCAAAAGCGCGGCGGTGTCTGTGCGTTCGTTGACGCGGAACACGCGTTGGACCCGCAATATGCTCGTAAGCTGGGTGTCGATCTGGATGAGTTGCTGATCTCGCAGCCCGACACGGGCGAGCAGGCGCTTGAGATCACTGATACTCTGGTGCGCTCGGGTGCGGTGAATATGGTTGTGGTCGACTCGGTCGCGGCGCTGACGCCGAAATCTGAGCTGGAGGGCGACATGGGCGACAGCAATGTCGGCGTGCAGGCCCGTCTGATGAGCCAGGCGATGCGCAAGCTGACCGGCTCGATCAGCCGTTCGAATTGTATGGTGATCTTCATTAACCAGATTCGGATGAAAATCGGCGTCATGTTTGGCAGCCCGGAGACGACCACTGGGGGCAACGCGCTGAAATTCTACAGCTCGGTGCGTTTGGACATTCGGCGTATCGGCGCGATTAAGGACCGCGATGAGGTTGTCGGCAACCAGACCCGCGTCAAAGTTGTAAAAAACAAGGTGGCCCCGCCGTTCAAGCAGGTGGAATTCGACATCATGTATGGCGAAGGCATCAGCAAGATGGGCGAGCTGCTGGATCTGGGCGTTAAGGCCGGTGTGGTTGAGAAGTCGGGCTCTTGGTTCAGCTACGGGGACGAGCGGATCGGGCAGGGGCGTGAGAATGCCAAACAATATCTGCGCGATAACAGTCGCTCG
The DNA here is from genome assembly GCF_013034745.1 of Ruegeria lacuscaerulensis. Taxonomy (NCBI): domain Bacteria; kingdom Pseudomonadati; phylum Pseudomonadota; class Alphaproteobacteria; order Rhodobacterales; family Roseobacteraceae; genus Ruegeria; species Ruegeria lacuscaerulensis. The sequence continues at coordinate 24,331 of NZ_WQGP01000009.1, forward strand.
GCGTTGGAGATTGAGGACAAGATCCGCGCCGCGCATGGGTTGGACTTCGACATGCCGCCCGGTGCCACTGAGGATGACGATATTCTCGAAGCCTGACGGCATCCCGGAATTGTGAACGCGGGGCGGTCCATTGGGGCCGCCTTGTTTCGTTTGCGTGGCCTCCCCTGTGGACTATCCGCAGGGACAGCGATAAACCCGTTTTCGAACAAGATGATTGCGCGCTGAGAGAGCCTTATGCCCACGCTGAACGATATCCGATCGACCTTTCTGAACTATTTCGCCAAACAGGGGCATGAGGTTGTGGCTTCAAGCCCGCTCGTGCCGCGCAATGACCCGACCCTGATGTTCGTGAACTCGGGCATGGTGCAGTTCAAGAACCTGTTCACCGGGCTTGAGACGCGCGACTACAGCCGGGCGACCACTGCGCAGAAATGTGTGCGCGCAGGTGGCAAACACAACGATCTGGACAATGTGGGCTACACCGCGCGCCACCACACATTCTTTGAGATGCTGGGGAATTTCTCGTTCGGGGACTATTTCAAGCATGAGGCGATCCCCTTCGCGTGGGAGCTGATCACCAAGGAATTCGGCATCGACAAGAACCGCCTGCTGACCACGGTCTATCACACCGACGATGAGGCATTCGAGATCTGGAAAAAGGTCGGCGTGCCCGAAGACCGGATCATCCGCATCGCCACCAATGACAATTTCTGGCAGATGGGCCCGACAGGTCCCTGTGGTCCATGCACCGAGATTTTCTATGACCATGGCGACCACATCTGGGGCGGCCCTCCGGGTTCGGCCGAGGAAGACGGCGACCGCTTCATCGAAATCTGGAACATCGTGTTCATGCAGAATGAGCAGTTTGAGGACGGCTCGATGGTGGAACTGGACATGCAGTCCATCGACACTGGCATGGGGCTGGAGCGGATCGGCGCTCTGCTACAGGGCAGTCATGACAACTATGACACGGACCTGTTCAAAACGCTGATCGAAGCGTCTGCCGATGCCACCGGTGTGGATCCTTATGGCGATCAGAACGTGCATCACCGCGTGATTGCGGATCACCTGCGGTCGACCTCGTTCCTGATTGCCGATGGCGTGATGCCCAGCAATGACGGCCGCGGTTACGTTCTACGCCGGATCATGCGCCGTGCAATGCGCCATGCGCATTTGCTGGGTGCAAAAGACCCGGTGATGCATCGCCTTGTGCCCTCGCTGGTGCAGTTGATGGGCGCGCAATATACAGAACTGGGGCAGGCGCAGGCGCTGATCGAAGAAACGCTGCTGCTGGAGGAAACCCGGTTCAAGCAGACCCTCGATCGCGGTCTGAAACTGCTGGATGATGAGGTCGCGGGACTGCCCGAAGGTGAGGCTCTGCCCGGTGATGCGGCGTTCAAGCTCTATGACACCTATGGCTTCCCGCTGGATTTGACGCAGGATGCGCTGCGTGAAAAGGGCCGGACCGTGGATACCGACGGGTTCGATGCGGCCATGGCCGAACAAAAGGCCAAAGCACGCGCTGCTTGGGCAGGTTCGGGTGAGGCTGCGGATCAGGCTGTTTGGTTTGATGTGCTGGACAGTGCCGGGGCCACGGATTTCCTGGGCTATGATACCGAAAAGGCCGAAGGACAGGTTGCGGGTCTGGTCGTGGATGGCGCGCTGGTCGAAGCTATTGAACAGGGTGGCACAGGCTGGGTCATCGTAAACCAGACCCCATTCTATGGTGAGGCCGGTGGTCAGGTCGGCGATACCGGTGAAATCCGTCGTCTAGAGAACATGCAGGACGTTGCCAAAGTCGAAGACACGCGCAAATTTGCTGAAGGCAAGGTCTATGCGCATAAGGTAACGGTCAGCCAGGGTAAACTGTCCAAGGGCGACGCGGTCGAGCTTGAAGTCGATCATACCCGCCGCAGCGCAATCCGGGCGAACCACTCGGCCACGCACCTGCTGCACGAGGCATTGCGCGAAACGCTGGGCGATCATGTGGCCCAGCGGGGGTCTCTGAACGCAGTGGATCGTTTGCGGTTCGATTTCAGTCATTCTAAGGCGCTTGCTCTTGACGAAATCCAGAAAGTCGAGCGGGAGGTGAATGATTTCATCCGACAGAACTCGGCCGTTGAAACACGGATCATGACACCGGAGGATGCGCGCGCATTGGGCGCTCAGGCGCTGTTTGGCGAGAAATATGGTGACGAAGTGCGCGTCGTGTCGATGGGCAAAGCGGCAACTGGCAAAGGTCAGGACGGTGAAACCTGGTCCATCGAGCTGTGCGGCGGTACGCATGTGCGTCAGACCGGAGATATTGGCACTTTCGTTGTGCTGGGCGACAGTGCCAGCAGTGCCGGTGTGCGTCGGATCGAGGCCCTGACTGGGGATGCCGCCTTCCGCTATCTGTCGGCGCAGGATCACCGTCTGGCGCAAGTTGCACTCGAGCTGAAAGCGCAGCCCGATGATGTTGTTGGCCGGGTGAAATCCCTGCTGGACGAGCGCAAGGCATTGCAGAACGAAGTGGCGCAACTGAGGCGTGATCTGGCGATGGCAGGCGGTTCAGGGCAAGGCAGTGCCGAGGCCAAGGACGTGAACGGTGTGCCGTTCCTGGCACAGGCCCTTACAGGCGTGTCTGGCAAAGACCTTCCTGCTTTGATCGACGAACACAAAAGCCGTCTTGGCACGGGCGCTGTTCTGCTGATCGCGGATGCGGGCGGCAAGGCGGCGGTGGCCGCCGGCGTGACCCCGGATCTTACCGATAAGGTCTCGGCCGTGGATCTGGTGCGCGCGGCGGTGGCCGAACTGGGTGGCAAAGGCGGCGGTGGTCGCCCCGACATGGCACAAGGTGGTGGTAAGGACGCTACAAATTCCGAGGCTGCGATCAAAGCGGCCGAGGACGTTTTGGGAGGATAATATGGCAGCTCTCTGGATTGCGCATGTGACGGTGACGGACACAGAAGCATATGGGAAATATGCAGAATTGGCCGGACCGGCGATTGCCAAGCATGGTGGAACATTCATCGCGCGCGCGGCACGCTTTGTACAACTTGAAGGCAAAGAACGCCCGCGCAATGTGGTCGCGCGCTTTCCATCGCTTGAGGCCGCGGTCGAGTGTTACAACTCGGATGAATATCAGGCTGCGCTGGATTTCGCACGTGATGCAAGCGAGCGAGAATTGGTGGTTGTTGAGATAACCGAATAGAATCGCACCTGCTGTCGTGTACCTGTGAAGGGTGACAGCACTTTGATGCGCGGATTTTGGCCCAGTCGGACAAGTTTTGCTATGTATCGATTGGGTCATTAATTTGATTTCAGAGAATCTTTTATTTTCAAATAGTTGATTTGTTATCCGTTGAGGCGGAACAAAGCGCGCGCCCCACAATTGTGACAGCAGCACCGCAATTCTTGCCTGAAATGGTCATATTGAGTGACGAATTTCCGCCTCTTTTCCCCGTCAATTTTCCCTTAGATTGCGTCGACGTGCCCGTTTACCGATAGTTTCCGAAATGGGGATACGGTCCGGTTTGTCGGCAATCGCTTGGATGAACCAGGATCGAGGGACAGGCATGAAATCGTTTGGCAGTGAACTCGGAACCGTTGTTGGGCGCCTTGTACCTACGACGGCTCGGGCTGTTGGCCTAGCTGCATTGGCATCCGGGGCACTTTTTGCACCCGCCCCGGCCGAAGCCCGAGAAAACAGCTTTATCCAGACAGCTGTTTCGTCTCCCCCACCTTCAGGTGCGCGACAATTGTGTCGACAATATACTTGGGCCTGTTCCAGCAAGCGCTCGGTTGTGCTGACCAGCCAGCAAGAGATGCAGATTGTGAGCCGTGTGAACCGCCGCGTAAATGCGACGACGCGTGAAGTGACCGATCAGTCGCAATACCGTACGCGCGAACGCTGGGCGTTGCCGACTTCGCTTGGCGGTGATTGTGAGGATTTTGCCCTGCTGAAGAAACGTGATCTGATCCGAGCAGGTATTGATCCCAGCAAGCTTTTGATCGCCACAGTGCTCGATAGACAGAGAAACGCGCATGCCGTTCTGGTCTATCGGTCCGCATCAGGAGATTTGGTTTTGGACAATCTAACCAACCGGATCAAACGCTGGTCGGATACCCGCTATTTCTTCTTGCGGATGCAAGACCCCCGGAAACCCAGCAGTTGGGTGGGCGTTTACGGACGTTCTTAGCGTGACCCTACATTAGAGCTCAGGAAAAAAAGAGGCGACCGGTTGGTCGCCTCTCTGTCTTTGTTAGAATGGGCTGCGATCAGCTTTCGTCGTCGTTGGCATTGTCGCCTTGACCGGGGCTCGCACCTTCAGAGCCGTTGCCGCCACCGTTGTTGCCCTGGTTTCCGTTGCTGCCACCGTTCCCGTTTCCGTTTCCGTTTCCGTTCCCGTTTCCGTTGCTGCCGCCGTTCCCGTTCCCGTTTCCGTTCCCGTTTCCGTCATCGCCATCGTCACCGTTGTCGCCGCCGTTTCCGTCTCCGTCGCCGCCATCGTCACCGTTGTCGCCGCCGTTTCCGTCGCCGTCGCCGCCATCGTCACCGTTGTCGCCGCCGTTTCCGTCTCCGTCGCCGCCATCGTCACCGTTGTCGCCGCCGTTTCCGTCCCCGTCGCCGCCATTGTCACCGTTGTCGCCGCCATTTCCGTCGCCGTCGCCGCCATTATCACCGTTGTCGCCGCCGTCGTCGTTGTCACCGCCACCGTCGTTGTCACCGCCACCGTCGTTGTCGCCGCCGTCGTCGTTGTCACCGCCGCCGTTGTCACCGCCGCCGTTGTCGCCGCCGCCGCCGTTGTCGCCGCCGTCGTCGTTGTCACCACCACCGTTGTTGTCACCGCCGCCGCCGTTGTCACCGCCGCCGCCGTTGCCGTTGTCGCCATCATCATTCGCGTCACCGTCACCGGTGCGCTGTGTATTTGAAGCGATCGTCGCCGTAGGGATATCCGTCAGAACCGCCGCAAAAGCCGGGCAGAACTCTGATGTACGCGCCAAGATGTCCTCGAAATCTGCGCGTCTCTGAATATAACGCAGCATCCGTGCGTCAACCACAGAGCAACCGCACAGAGTTTCAGTTGAAACCGACTGACGTGCGGTTTTGACCGTGCATTTGTCGGCGGCTAATGCCGGAGCGGGTGCTACAAACGGAATTGCGGCCGAAACAAAAACAATTGACAGTAAACGAGATTTTACGCGCATGGCGTTACTCCTTAGTACTCATTAAGCCGTATTTGCACGAACACTCGTGCCATACTTTAAACATAATTACAGCCATCCCTCGTCACATTTTCAAGAAGTGCGGGAAAAAGAAAAGCCCTCAATTTCGGGGCAAAAATGGAAAATGCATTAAAAACAACAATAAAGCCCGCCGGTAAGGCGGGCCTATATGTTGTGTGTTTTTCCGTGGTGGACGCAAATATGTCACGATTGTGGAATTGTTTCCACACTGTGAACTGTTTTACAGTCTTTTCCTTACGCTGACTTTGCCATGCGTTTGCGCTCGTGCGGATCCAGGAATCGTTTGCGCAAGCGGACCGCGTTGGGCGTGACCTCGACCAATTCGTCATCGTCGATATAAGCGATAGCTTCCTCCAACGAGAACTGGACATGAGGCGTCAGGCGCACCGCATCGTCCGAGCCGCTGGCACGAACGTTGGTCAGCTTTTTGCCCTTCAGCGGGTTCACTTCCAGATCGTTGTCGCGCGAATGCTCGCCGATTACCATACCCTGATAGACATCTGTTTGTGGCGCCACGAACATGCGGCCACGCTCTTCAAGGTTCCACAGGGCGTAGGCGACCGCCTGACCTTTCTCCATCGAGATCAAAACGCCCGCGCGACGTCCGGGGATCGGTCCCTTATGCGCGGTCCAGCCGTGGAACACGCGGTTCAGAACACCGGTTCCGCGGGTGTCGGTCAGGAATTCACCGTGATAGCCGATCAGACCGCGCGAGGGGACATGCGCGATGATGCGGGTCTTGCCGGCACCGGCTGGGCGCATCTCGACCAGCTCGCCCTTGCGCGCACCTGTGATTTTTTCGATCACAGCGCCCGAGAATTCGTCATCCACGTCGATGGTGACTTCTTCGATGGGCTCTAGCCGCTGGCCGTCTTCTTCGCGGAACAGGACCTGCGGGCGTGAGATACTGAGTTCAAACCCTTCGCGGCGCATGTTTTCGATCAGAACGCCCATCTGCAATTCGCCACGGCCTGCGACCTCGAACGCCTCGCCACCGGGGGTGTCGCTGATGCGGATGGCGACATTCGATTCGGCCTCTTTCATCAGGCGGTCACGGATCACTCGGGACTGGACCTTTTTGCCGTCACGACCGGCCAGAGGCGAGTCGTTGATGCCAAAGGTCACTGTGATGGTCGGCGGGTCGATGGGCTGAGCGGGCAGGGCCTCGTCCACCTGCGGGGAAACCAGCGAATCTGCCACGGTTGCCTTGCTCATGCCTGCGATGGTGACGATGTCACCGGCTTCGGCCACGTCGATGGGCTGTTGCGCCAAGCCACGGAAGGCAAGAATTTTCGAGGCGCGGAAGTTTTCGATCAGGGTCCCGTCGCGCGACAGGGCCTTGAGGCTGTCACCCGCTTTCAGAGTCCCGCTTTCCACACGGCCGGTCAGAATGCGGCCGATGAACGGATCGCTGCCCAGCGTGGTGGCCAGCATGCGGAAGGGTTCGTTTTTTTTGTCGGCCTGTTTCGGCGCAGGCACGTGATCCACGATCAGATCAAACAGAGCGGTCAGGTCCTTACGGGGGCCATCCAGCTCCATATCCGCCCAGCCCGAGCGGCCCGAGGCGTACATGGCCGGGAAGTCCAGTTGATCATCATCGGCGCCCAGATTGGCGAACAGGTCGAAACATTCATCCAACGCGCGGTCGGGTTCAGCGTCGGGCTTGTCGACCTTATTCAGCACAACGATCGGACGCAGGCCCAGTGCCAGCGCTTTGGAGGTCACGAATTTGGTTTGGGGCATCGGACCTTCAGCGGCATCGACCAGCAGTACTACGCCGTCGACCATCGAGAGGATGCGCTCTACCTCGCCGCCGAAGTCGGCGTGGCCAGGGGTGTCGACGATGTTGATGCGGGTGCCTTTCCACTCGACCGAAGTCGCTTTGGCAAGGATGGTGATACCGCGCTCGCGTTCCAGATCGTTGCTGTCCATGGCGCGTTCCGCCACGGCCTGATTTTCCCGGAACGCGCCGGATTGTTTGAGCAGCTCATCTACCAGGGTCGTCTTGCCGTGGTCCACGTGAGCGATGATTGCGATATTGCGCAGGTCCATGAGGTCAGCCTTAAAACGGGAAGTTGCCGCGCGCATAGCGCGGTTTGAGCAAATAGGCCAGCCCTAACCGGCGGTCAGTGCCCTGCAGTCTTGGAAAACAGGTGAATGATGAGGATTCCGGTCAGGATCATGCCCAGTCCAAGCACGGCGGGCCAATCCAGGCGCTGGCCAAATACTACGAAGCCGATGATCGCGATCAGAGCAATGCCCATACCGGACCAGATTGCATAGACGATCCCGACGGGCATGTAGCGAAGAGTCAGCGCCATCAGATAAAACGCAATGCCGTATCCGACCACCACGAGAACCGAGGGCCAGAACCGTGTGAACTGCTGGCTGGCTTGCAAAGCGGTGGTGCCGATGGTCTCGGCGATCACGGCGAACAACAGGATGAAATAGGCTTTGGGCATCGGGGGCTCGATCTGAGTGTGGCGGCTTGGATTGACCACGAAACTATCGGCGCAGGCAAGGCCTTTCTTGCGCGCAGTAGAGCGTGTGAAGATCGTGCGGATTTACTTCAATTGGTCAGGATTACCGGACTGTTTTTGAAAAAGAAAAATGGTATCAAAGCGATAGTTTTTTCGAGTCTAGAGTTTTTAAAAATGACGATTTTTGCGAAATCCGTGGTCGCTCTTTCCGCCCTGATTGTTCTTTTCGGCTGGTTGGTCAGCGCGGGGTAAACCCGTGACAAAGCAGATCAGGAAGCCATACGTGAAGTGGGCGTTCAGGTCTGATTTCATACTGGGGCAAGAGGTCACGCGGGGTTGCGACTGGCGAAATGGGCCTCAAGCTGCGGCCGCAACCATGACCAAAGCTGCGGTGCGCCTCGGTTGATCGGAACGCCGACGCGGCTGTCGATCTGTGCAAGGGTCACATCATACGCCACCCATGAACCGCCACCGGTGACGAGGTTGCCTATTGGGGTTTGGAACCTGTCAATTGCCTTGGCGAATTGGGCGTCGGGGGTTTCGGCCGTTTCGAATTCCAACCAGATTGCATGAAACGCGTCGCGCTGGTCGGTGGGCAGAAGCCCAAACAGGCGGTCCGCGGCAGCACGCTCTTCGGCATCCTGAGCGGCTTTGTCTACTTGGCCGTGGATAGGGTGGTCGCCCGCGTCAATTTCCACAATGTCATGCAGCAACAACATCCGAAGCACGCGTGAGATCGAAACCTCAGAACCGCCATATTCCGCCAAAACCCACGCAAACAGCATGATATGCCAGGAATGTTCAGCCGAGTTTTCAAAGCGGTCGTTCGACAATAATCGCGAGGCCCGCAGAACCGCTTTTAACTGATCGGCTTCCACCAAAAAGGGGAGGCGGGTTGAAAACGCGGTTTCGACTGGGGCTTCATTGCGCAAGATCGCATGGGCGTGGGCGAATGCTGCTGGCAGCGCCGACTCAAGGTAGGCTGCGCGCCCTGCGTTCAGGTTATCTCTGGCAATCTCGATGTGGTCGGGGTTGGGGTTGGGCGCGCACAGGACCTGGAACAAAGGCTGGCACCGGTCCAGTCGCTTGGCGAATTGCGCGTCAGGCGTCGCGTCTGCTTCGAACTCTTGCCAGAGGGACAGAAATGCTTGCGCCTGATCCGACGGCAACAGGCCAAAAAGCTCAAGCGCCGCTGCGTGTTCGGCTTTCTCCACCGCGTCCCAGTCTGTTTGCAGGTGGATGGGATGATCGCCGACCACGATCTCGACCAGATCATGCAGCAACAACATCTGGATCACGCGGTCGATCTGCACCTCTGCCTCGGCCAGTGGGGACATGACTAGCGCCCACAAGGCCAGATGCCAGCTATGTTCGGCGGCGTTTTCGGCCCTCGACTGGTCCAGCAGCGTGTTGGCGCGATTGACGGATTTCAGCTTGTCCGCCTGTTTCAGAAACGAGATCTGAGCGGACAGCCGTTCTGTCATTGCTTTTCGATTGCTTTCACCTGATTGCGATGTTCCGCCAGTCTTTGCACCACAAATTTGCGCGCTTTGCGTTCGGCCAACCGAACGCGAATTTCCGTCAGAAACGCCTCTTCCAATGTCTGGGACGAGGCGCCCAGCATCTCGCCAACTTCGACAAAGAACCGGTCGTCGCCAGTTTCGTCCATCACTTTCATTGTGTCTTCGGCCAGCTTGGACGCCAGTGAAGTGATCGTGTCGGACATCAGCGCGTATTCTCGGTCAGGCGGCGTTTCACATAGTCGCTGACATCGGTGATCAGCGTGTCCATATGGCGGTCCTGGAAGAAGTGATCGGCGCCTTCCACCTCGTTATGAGTGATGGTGATGCCCTTTTGCTCGTGCAGCTTATTGACCAGCGATGTGGTATCCGCCGGCGGGGCCACGCGGTCTGCCGATCCGTTGATGATCAGCCCCGAGGACGGGCAAGGGGCCAGGAACGAAAAGTCGTACATATTGGCAGGCGGCGAGACGCTGATAAAGCCGGTGATTTCGGGGCGGCGCATCAGCAACTGCATCCCGATCCATGCGCCAAAGGAAAACCCTGCGACCCAGCAATGTTTCGAGTTGTTGTTCATCGACTGCAAATAGTCCAGCGCCGAGGCCGCGTCGCTCAGCTCGCCCACGCCCTGATCGTATTCGCCCTGGCTGCGGCCCACGCCACGGAAGTTGAACCGCAGAACGGTGAACCCCATGTTATAGAACGCGTAGTGCAGGTTATAGACCACCTTGTTGTTCATGGTCCCGCCGAATTGAGGATGCGGGTGCAGCACGATGGCGATCGGTGCGTCTTTTTCCTTTTGCGGGTGGTAGCGGCCTTCCAAGCGGCCTTCTGGTCCGGGAAAAATCACCTCGGGCATGTGTGCGTCGGTCCTGTCTTTTTCTTCTGGGTGCCCAGAAATACTTGACGGTTATCGTCGGGCACCTTAGAACGGTTCTAATTGTGATACTGGGCGCCGAAGCGCCGCCTGTCGGAGATACGCACTGGCAGCGGCGACGTCAATGATTTCGCGCGTAAACTGCCATGAGGGAATGCAAATGAAGCTGTCGACCAAGGGTCGTTATGCGATGGTGGCGCTGGCCGATATCGCCCTTCAGCCCTCGGACGGGCTGGTGACGCTTGGCGAAATTTCGGCGCGTCAGGATATTTCACTTCCGTATCTTGAGCAGCTCTTCGTCAAACTGCGCCGGGCCGATTTGGTATCGTCGGTGCGTGGACCAGGTGGCGGCTATCGTCTGGCCCGCCCCGCATCCGAGATCCGCGTGGTTGAGATTCTGGCCGCAGTCGATGAAACCGTCGACGCGTTGCAAAAAGGCGCGGGTGCGACCGGGGCGCTGTCTGGCAGCCGGGCGCAATCTCTAACCAATCGACTGTGGGAAGGGCTGAGCGCCCATGTCTACGTTTTCCTGCATCAGACGCGCCTATCGGATGTGATTCAGAACGATCTTGCGCCTTGTCCGGCGGTGCCCAGCCTGTTTGCCGTTGTGGACGAATAAGATGACAGGGAACAAACAAAATGTTCTGGTCGGCGAAAAGGTGAATCCGTGACACGTGTTTACCTGGACCATAACGCAACAACCCCACTGCGCCCCGAGGCACGCGAGGCGATGATTGCCGCGATGGAGATGTGCGGCAACCCGTCCTCGGTCCATGCCGAAGGTCGCGCGGCCAAGGCAGTGATTGAGCGTGCGCGGGCACAAATTGCGACTGCATTCGGGGCGGATGGTGCGGATATCGTATTCACATCAGGATCGACCGAAGGGGCAGCGCTGGCTTTGGAAGGTCGAGGTCTGCACGGGGCTGCCATTGAACATGATGCGGTTCGCGCGTGGGCTATGGAAGACTTGCCAGTTTCACCAGAGGGGGCCGTTACAGTGGCCGATCCGGCGCAATCCACGCTGCAACTTGCCAATTCCGAGACAGGGATCGTTCAGGCGTTGCCAGCAGGTCTTGCGGTGACGGACGCGACTCAGGCGTTCGGGAAATTGCCGGTGGCGTTCAACTGGCTGGATGCGCAGATGGCGTTGATCTCGGCCCATAAGCTTGGCGGTCCAAAAGGCGTTGGCGCGGTTGTGATGAAGCGCGGCACCGATCTGCCCGCCCGGATCAAGGGCGGCGGGCAAGAGATGGGACGGCGCTCGGGTACCGAAAATGTCATTGGAATCGCGGGGTTCGGGGCTGCTGCTGAAGCTGCGGCGCTTGATCTGGCCGATGGAGTTTGGGAGCGGGTCAAAGAATTTAGAAATATTCTAGAAAAGGCCCTTGAGGCCGGTTCTAAATCTACTATTTTTGTCGGGAAAGATCAGGAACGCCTGCCGAACACCCTGTGCTTCGCCACCCCCGGTTGGAAGGGTGAGACGCAGGTCATGCAGATGGATCTGGCTGGATTTGCGATTAGCGCAGGTTCGGCCTGCTCCAGCGGCAAGGTACGTGCAAGTGCGGTACTGACCGCGATGGGATTTGACGAGGTATCAGCTGCCAGCGCAATTCGCGTCTCGCTGGGGCCTACGACAACGGAAGAAGATGTACTGCGTTTCGCGGAAACGTGGCTGGAAAAAGAGAAAAAGCATCGCGCGCGGGCCGCGTGATCAGACGGAGGGTGTCTTATGGCCGCTTTGGACCAGACCCAGGTAAAAGAGGGTGTCGATCAGGAAACCGTGGATGCGGTACGCGAGGTCGGAACCTATAAATACGGCTGGGAAACCGATATCGAGATGGAATACGCGCCCAAGGGCGTGAACCCTGATATCGTCCGCCTGATCTCGGAAAAGAACGAAGAGCCCGAGTGGATGACCGAATGGCGTTTGGCCGCGTTCGAGCGCTGGACTCAGATGGATGAACCGAACTGGGCGATGGTCAGCTATCCCAAGATCGACTTTCAGGACCAGTATTACTATGCCCGTCCCAAGTCGATGGAGGAAAAGCCCAAGTCCTTGGATGAGGTTGATCCCAAGCTGCTGGCGACTTACGAAAAGCTCGGTATCCCGCTGAAAGAACAGATGATTCTGGCGGGCGTTGAAGGTGCCGAGGATGCCCCGGCTGAGGGTCGCAAGGTTGCCGTGGATGCGGTGTTCGACTCGGTTTCTGTTGGAACCACGTTTCAGGAAGAGCTTAAGAAAGCGGGTGTGATCTTCTGTTCGATCTCTGAGGCGATCAAAGAACATCCCGAACTGGTCAAGAAGTATCTGGGTTCGGTGGTTCCGGTCTCGGACAACTTTTACGCCACGCTGAATTCGGCCGTGTTCTCGGATGGCTCGTTCGTCTACATCCCGCCGGGCGTGCGCTGCCCGATGGAACTGAGCACGTATTTCCGTATCAACGCGGAGAACACAGGTCAATTTGAACGCACGCTGATCATTGCCGATAAGGGCTCGTATGTGTCCTATCTGGAAGGCTGCACCGCACCCCAACGCGATACCGCACAGCTGCACGCGGCTGTGGTCGAGATCATCATCGAAGAAGATGCCGAGGTGAAATACTCGACCGTCCAGAACTGGTTCCCCGGTGATGAGAATGGCAAGGGCGGCATCTATAACTTTGTGACCAAACGCGCCGATTGCCGGGGCGATCGGTCCAAGGTGATGTGGACGCAGGTCGAGACCGGTTCCGCTGTAACATGGAAATACCCGTCCTGCATCCTGCGGGGCGAGGAAAGCCAAGGCGAGTTCTATTCGATTGCCATCGCCAACAACTATCAGCAGGCTGACACCGGCACCAAGATGGTCCATCTGGGCAAAAACACCAAGTCACGCATCGTGTCCAAGGGCATCAGCGCGGGTAAGGCGCAGAACACCTATCGTGGTCTGGTCTCGATGCATCCCAAGGCTAAGAACAGCCGCAACTACACCCAGTGTGACAGCTTGCTGATCGGCGACAAATGCGGGGCGCACACAGTGCCTTACATTGAGGTCAAGAATAACTCATCGCGCGTTGAGCATGAGGCGACCACATCCAAAGTGGACGACGATCAGCTGTTTTACTGCCGACAGCGCGGCATGGACGAGGAAGAGGCCGTGGCGCTTGTCGTCAACGGGTTCTGCAAGGACGTGTTGCAGGCGCTGCCGATGGAGTTTGCCATGGAAGCGCAGCAACTGGTCGCCATCTCGTTGGAGGGGTCGGTGGGTTAACCACCTGCCTGTTTCAAAAAGGACGTCTCACATTGGCTGCGCACTCGAAATATGTGCTGAAAACCGCTGCGCCTGCCGGGTATTGCGCCCGGCGGACCGCTGGGGTTATGCGTGGCGCTGGCGTGGGGCGGAGATAGGCGATGGAACAGTCTGTAGCGCATCCCGACAAGCAGCCGGTCAAGCTGTATTGGTGGGCCAGTCGTCCCAATTTTGGCGATGACCTGTCACGCGATGTCGTGTCTTTCGTGGCCGGTCGTGATGTGGTCTGGACCAAACCTGTGCGGGCGGATTTGTTTGCGATCGGGTCCATCATGTCATTGGCCCGCAAAGGGGCGCTGGGGCGTGGATCGTCACATAAGCCGATGATCTGGGGAAGTGGATGTCTTGAACCGCTTGCGGCCGATTTTGTCGAGACGTTGCAGCCGCCGAAAACCGTGCGCGGGCCGATCACGGCGTCCCTGCTGAACCTGCGGGGCGTAACCTACGGTGATCCCGGTATACTCGCGGCCAAGGTGCATGCCCGGAGCGAACCACAGCAGGATATCATCGGCATCGTTCCGCATCACACTGAGGTTGACGATCCTGCAATTCAAAATCTGGTCGGCTCAGACCCGCGTTTTCGCCTTATCGACACGCGGCGCCCGGCCAAGGTCGTGTGCGATGAGATCGCGGCGTGCTGCGTGGTGTTTTCGTCCAGCCTACACGGGCTGATCGTGGCCGACAGCTACGGCGTGGCCAACCATTGGTTTGCCCACAAGGAAATACATACGAAGCCCGGTTTGAAATTCTACGATTATGCAACCGGAATAGAACGTGCTTTGCCCATGCCTCTTGGGGTGGACGACATTGCGCAAAAAGCGAAACAAGAGCCTCCGGCAACGCTGACATACCAGGATGGTATCGAACGAAGTCAGTCGAACCTGTTGGAGAGCTTTTCAACGAACAGTCAGGAAACGGAACTCCATCATGCTTGAAATCAAGAACCTGCACGTGAAACTTGAGGAAGAAGAAAAGCAAATCCTTAAAGGTGTCGATCTGACGGTCGAGGCCGGTAAGGTGCACGCGATCATGGGGCCGAATGGCTCGGGTAAGTCGACGCTCAGCTATGTGCTTTCGGGGCGCGACGGGTATGAAGTAACCGATGGGTCGGCGACTCTGGGCGGTGAAGATCTGCTGGAGATGGAACCGGAAGAGCGCGCCGCCGCTGGTGTCTTTCTGGCGTTCCAATACCCGGTCGAAATTCCGGGCGTGGGCAACATGACCTTCCTGCGCACCGCCGTGAATGCCCAGCGCAAGGCGCGCGGCGAGGATGAGCTGTCGGCGGCTGACTTCCTGAAAGAAGTCCGCGCCAAGGCCAAGTCGCTGAAGATCGACGCAGACATGCTGAAACGCCCTGTCAATGTTGGCTTCTCGGGCGGTGAGAAAAAGCGCAACGAGATCCTGCAAATGGCGATGCTCGAACCGAAGATGTGCATCTTGGACGAAACCGACTCGGGTCTGGATGTGGACGCGATGAAGCTGGTGGCAGAGGGTGTGAACGCGCTGCGCGACGAAGGACGTGGGTTCCTGGTGATCACGCACTATCAGCGTTTGTTGGATCACATCAAACCGGACGTTGTGCACATCATGGCGGACGGCAAGATCGTCAAAACCGGTGGCCCCGATCTGGCACTGGAAGTTGAAAACAACGGTTACGCCGACATTCTGGCCGAGGTGAACTGATGGCTCTGCCCGAAGTGAAACAAACCGCTACCGAGGCGCGGTTGGCCAATCTGGTCTTGCCCGACGCCGGTTGCACCCGTGCCGCGCGCGAAGACGCGCTGGCCCGTGTGTTGGAAATGGGTCTGCCCGGTCGCCGGGATGAGTATTGGAAATACACCCGCCCGGATACGCTGGTCGCGCCCGAGGCCCCTCGGGCCGCACTGTTCGATCCGGACGAGGCCATGTTGTTCGCCGATCTGGACCGTTTGAAGATCGTTTTCGTTGATGGCGTTTTCAGCCCTGAGGAATCCGATGATCTGACTCTGGAAGGTGTCACCATCGACCGGATCGAGGACATTTGCTTTAAAGATATTCACTGGGCGAAAGAGCTGTACGGCGTGCTGGAAGCGCGGGGTCAATCGCCTGTGCAACGTCCTCTGGCGGCGCTGAACACGGCTTTTGCGGCGGATGGGATTGCGATTCATGTCTCAGGCAAGCCGTCCAAGCCGATCAGCTTTATTTATCGCCATGCCTCGGAAACCTCTGACGCGATGCTGCACCATATCATCCGCGTCGAAAGCGGTGCCGAGGTGACGATCCTTGAAAATGGCCCTGCCGCCTCGCGTTTCAACAAATGCATGGAGATCGACATTGCCGATGGTGGGGTGTTGCATCACGTGCGGGCGCAAGGCCGCGATCACGAACGTCGTGCCGCGACCCACATGTTCACGCGTCTGGGGCAGGAATCGGTCTACAAATCCTTCACCCTGACTGTGAATGGCGTGCTGACGCGCAACGAACAAGTGGTCGAGCTGACCGGAGACGATGCGGTGGCCCATGTTGCCGGTGCCTGCGTTGGTGACGGCGATTTCCATCACGACGATACCGTCTTCATCACGCATGACGCCGTGAATTGCGAAAGCCGTCAGGTGTTCAAGAAGGTGCTGCGCAACGGTGCCACCGGCGTGTTTCAGGGCAAGATCCTTGTCAAGGAGGGCGCGCAGAAGACGGATGGCTATCAGATCAGCCAATCGCTGTTGCTGGACGACGACAGCCAGTTCCTCGCCAAGCCCGAGCTTGAGATCTATGCTGATGACGTGGCGTGTTCGCACGGTTCGACCTCGGGCGCGATTGATGAAACGGCCCTGTTCTATCTGCGCTCGCGCGGGGTTCCGACCAAAGAGGCGACCAACATGCTGACGCTGGCGTTTCTGGCCGAGGCCGTGGACGAGATCGAAGATGACGCCCTGTCGAAGGCCATTGTCGATCGCCTTGAAGGCTGGTTGTCGCGGCACAGCTGATGCCGGTGACGTCGGATATCGCCGCCACGTATCGCGGGCCAGGGCGCGTTGTGCGTCGGCTGCTCGATCTGGGCCAGCGCGAAGATCGCGCGCTGGTCTTTGTGATGGCGTTTTGCATTGTAGCTTTCGTTGCGCAATTGCCCGGCCTGTCTCGCCGTGCCCATCTGGAAGGGCTGGAGCTGAATATGCTCATGGGCGGGGCGTTGCTGGGCACGGTGATCATCCTGCCCCTGTTCTTCTATCTGCTGGCGTTCGTCTCACACGGCGCCGCGCGGTTGGTTGGAGGGAAGGGGACAGCTTACGGCGCGCGGGTTGCTTTGTTCTGGGCGCTGTTGTCCTCTACCCCGCTGGTGCTGTTGAACGGTCTGGTGGCAGGGTTCATCGGGCCAGGGCCGACACTGACTGCGGTCGGGCTGATCTGGTTCGTGGTCTTCCTGTGGTTCTGGCTGGCAGGGTTGCGACAAGCGCAGAGGATTACGCAATGAACGGAATATCTTTACCCGATCTTGCGATCATGACGCTAACAGACCCGGCTCAGGCGGCACGGCATCTTTTGGCCCTGCGTCCGGGGCGTGAAGTCCTTTGGCTTGCTTTTTTTCTGGCCGTGGTTTTGAACGGGCTTGTTCAGGTCGGGATTGATCAACTGGTCCCAGTGCCCGAAGGTGTGCCGGTTCCACCGCCCGATCCGGTAGTCATGAATCTGTTCCTGTCTGCGGGGACAATGCTGATGGGCATCGTGGCCTTTTTTCTGATCGGTCGGTTTTTAGGCGGCGTTGCGCAGTTCGAAGACATAATGATCCTGTCTGTCTGGCTGCAGTTTCTGCAAACGGCTGCCCTGACCGTTACTTTGTTGGTGTCACTGGTGGTGCCGTTCCTGATGGCGCTGTTCCTTCTGGCAACGGTCATCGTAAGCCTTTACGTCACACTGCATTTCATCAATGAGGCGCATAAATTCGGCTCGATCTTGAAATCCTTTGGGGTCATTGTGCTGTCCGCTCTTGTGGCGATGCCATTGGTCCTTGCTCTGGCGCCCAGCGGGCCTGTCTAGGAAGAATACTATGTACGATGTACAGAAAATCCGCGCGGACTTTCCGATCCTTTCGCGTGAAGTGAACGGAAAACCGCTGACCTATCTGGATAATGGCGCTTCGGCCCAGAAGCCGCAGGTGGTGATCGACGCGGTGACCCGCGCCTACGCTGAAGAATACTCAAACGTACACCGTGGATTGCACTATCTGTCCAATTTGGCGACCGAAAAATACGAGTCCGTACGCGGCACGATTGCGAAGTTTCTGGGAGCTTCAGATGAGGATGAGATTGTTCTGAATTCTGGTACGACCGAAGGGATCAACCTCGTCGCCTATGGCTGGGCCATGCCGCGTCTGCAGGCAGGCGATGAGATCGTGCTGAGCGTGATGGAGCATCACGCCAACATCGTCCCCTGGCATTTTCTGCGCGAACGGCAGGGTGTTGTCCTGAAATGGGTTGACGTTGATGCCGAAGGTGGGCTGGACCCACAGGCTGTCATTGACGCCATTGGCCCCAAGACCAAACTGGTTGCCGTCACTCAATGTTCCAACGTTTTAGGCACCGTTGTGGACGTAAAGGCGATTACAGAAGGGGCCCATGCCAAAGGTGTTCCGGTTCTGATTGATGGCAGCCAGGGTTCGGTACATATGCCGGTCAATGTTCTGGACATCGGTTGCGACTTTTATGCGATTACGGGCCACAAGCTCTACGGTCCCTCCGGGTCCGGTGCGATCTACATCAAATCCGACCGCATGGCTGAAATGCGCCCCTTCATCGGGGGCGGTGACATGATCAAAGAGGTCAGCAAGGATCAGGTGGTCTACAATGATCCGCCGATGAAGTTCGAAGCCGGAACGCCGGGTATCGTGCAAACCATCGGGTTGGGCGTGGCGCTGGACTACATGATGGACTTGGGGATGGAGAACATTGCCGCCCACGAAGCTGGTCTGCGCGACTATGCGATGGAGCGGTTGACGGGCCTCAACTGGTTGCAGGTTCAGGGCACTCGTGCTGACAAGGCTGCCATTTTCAGCTTTACGCTGGACGGGGCAGGGCATGCGCATGATGTATCGACCATTCTGGACAAGAAAGGCGTTGCGGTGCGCGCAGGCCACCATTGCGCCGGTCCGTTGATGGATTTCTACGGGGTCACTGCCACCTGCCGGGCGAGCTTTGGGCTCTATAACACCAAGGATGAGATCGACACACTGATCGACGCGCTGGAACTTGCGCATGATCTCTTTGCTTGAAACCTGTTTGATCCGGGTGGATTTGCAGTTGCACCCGGATCGGAACAAGGTTAGCTAACGGCCAAGGCACCTGTAGCTCAGCTGGATAGAGCGCTGCCCTCCGAAGGCAGAGGCCAGAGGTTCGAATCCTCTCAGGTGCGCCATTTTCCTTTGAATTTTCCTGTTCGCGCTCTGGGTCGATTGAATCTGGACAGGGGACGCGCGCACAAAAAAACCGCCGGGTCTTGGGGGCCGGCGGTCGAGAATACGGGTTGGTTTTGTATGTTGGTGCTTACCCGCCCCAACTACGGATATCGCCGCAATCCATGTGCACGAAATTCGAGCGATAGTATTTGCCCACCCCGCCCGCACGGCAGGATATGGCGGCCTTGGCCATCTGCGAGACTGACCGGGACGACAAGCGCAGGTCAGCGGCCTGACCCTTCATATGAAGTGAGTTCTTGGCCACGCGGCGCGACCGGGACCGAAGCATCGCATTGGTCTGAGGTGAGCGGTAGCCAGACAGCAGCGTGTAGGGTTCGTCAACGTCCAGCAGATTATGTGAGGCAGCCATGATGTCGATGGTGCGCAGGTCCATGTCCTTGACTTGGTCCGTCCGCCAGTCACGCATGAAGTGGTTCACTTCTTTGACAGCGTCCTTGATGTATTTTCCATCGACCCAATATATCATATCGATACGCTCGCCGGTGCGCCCGGAATACATCCGGATACGGCGAATGTCGCCGCCGCCGCGGAGGAAACCTGCTGCGTTGGAATATGTTGGTGCTGCAACCACTGCCGTTGCCGCAAATGCGCCCAATAGGGCCCGCCGGGTCATGCCCGAGGAACTGCTCGTCGTCATTTTATGTTCGTCCCGTACTGTTCCTGCCTGCACACGATGTTACGTGCGCGTTCTTAATTTTTTCCCATCCCAAGTACGGGTTTTATGGCACAGACGCAAAATCCAGCCAAGAAGTCTTTCATATTCATCTTTTCAAGGGGGAATTTTCGGCAGTTTTTTGCGCAGATGACACAAATGCGTATAATTTTCAGGCGCCAAGGGTGAGCGGGACTGTGGTCGATGCAAACGCGCATCAGGCGGGTAAAGAAGCATCGATGTGATGTATTTGTGAATGGACAAGCCCGTCGACCGGCCAGCATATTTGTTCGGCGTGGATACAGGCGCGCGTAGAGTGTTGAAGAATAAAGGTTATCCCATGCGAGCATTTTTTCGTGCATCCAGTGTTCTCGCTCTTGCTGCTTGCTTGGCGGCCACGACCGGCGTGGCCAACACTCCCGACAAACCGGCCACTGCCTTTCAGATGGCCGTGGCCGAATCTGCTCCGTCCGGGTCGGAGATTGCTGATTTTTACCGCGCGAACGGGTTTACACCGATTTGGGTGGGTGAGACGCCAGAACATGCGACGCGTCGTGCGAGCCTGATTCAGGCGTTGGCCACTGCCCATATGCACGGCCTGCCCGATGCCTATAACGTCGAGGCGCTGTTGACCAAGATGCAAGAGGCCCGTTCGGTCCGGGATCTGGGCGCTGTCGAAATGGCGCTGAGCCGGGCCTTTATCGCATATGCAAATGACCTTTATTCCGGAGCGCTCCGGCCTGCGGATATCGATGAGGGGTTGGTGCGCAAGGTACAGCGCCGCTCGACCGTGGATCATATGCAAGGGGTCGTGTCCGAGAACGCGGCCTATTTTGATCAACTTGCGCCGCAGACCGCCCAGTATCGGGCATTGATGAAGCAGAAAGTGGCCTTGAAAGCTTTGATCGATCAGGGCGGATGGGGTGCGACTGTGCCTCAGGACAAGCTGGAACTTGGTGATACCGGTCCCAATGTGATCAAGCTGCGCAACCGGTTGGTTGCCATGGGTTATCTGAAACCCACCGCCAGCCCGCGCTTTGATGACGTGATGCTTGCCGCTGTGAAGGACTTCCAAACTGCGCACGGATTAGCCTCGGACGGGGTCGCGGGGCAGGGGACGATTACTGAACTGAACCGCTCAGCCTCAGACAGGCTGCGGGCGGTCTACGTGGCGCTGGAGCGGGAACGCTGGTTGCCGCGCGAGCGGGGCGAGCGGCATATTCTGGTCAATCAGGCGGATTTCTCGGCCAAGATCGTTGATGATGGCTTGGTGACGTTTGAAACGCGTGCGGTCATTGGAAAGAACGTTCACGATCGCCGCAGCCCGGAATTCTCGGATGAGATGGAGCATATGGTCATCAACCCTAGTTGGTATGTACCACGCTCGATCATCACAAAAGAATACCTGCCGCAGCTGCAATCGAACCCGAATGCGGTGAACCATATACATATCACTGACCGCAGTGGGAGGCAGATTGACCGGGGCGCAGTGGACTTTACCCAATTCACCGCGCGCAACTTCCCGTTTGCGATGCGTCAGCCGCCCAGCAAAAGCAATGCGTTGGGGTTGGTGAAGTTCATGTTCCCCAACCAGTACAATATCTATCTGCATGATACGCCCCAGAAATCTCTGTTCGCGCGCGAGTCGCGGGCGTTTTCGCATGGCTGTATCCGGCTGGCGCAACCCTTTGAGTTTGCCTACGCGTTGCTGGCCAAGCAGGAGGAAAACCCAAGGGCGTTTTTCCAGCGGGTTCTGGCAACCGGCAAGGAAACCACGGTGCCTCTGAAACAGCACGTCCCGGTGCATTTGATCTATCGCACGGCCTATATCGGCCCCAAAGGCGAGGTTCAGTATCGCCGTGACGTCTACAGCCGAGATCAGAAAATCTGGGATGCTTTGCAGAAAGCGGGGGTGGCCCTGCCGGACGTTCAGGGGTAATCACCGGATTAGGCCTTAATCCGGGGAACCCGACATGCACTATACCATTCAGCAGATTGCCGATGCCCTTGGAGCGGAATGTCAGGGCGATGTCAGCCTGATCATCGCGCGCGCAGCGGAACCGGCGGATGCAGGTCCTGATGATCTGGCGATGGCAATGTCCCCCAAATATGCCGAGGCTTTGGGCAACGGCGCGGCCCGCGCGGCCGTGTTGTGGGAAGGTGCGGATTGGCAGGCCATGGGGTTGCAGGCCGCCATCTTTGTTCCGCGTCCACGGATGGCAATGGCGGGGATCACCGCGATGCTGGACCGGGGGCAGGGGATTGCGCCCGGCATTCACCCGTCAGCCGTTGTCGACCCAACGGCAGAGATCGGCGAAGACGTCTCGATCGGCCCATTGGCGGTGATCGGCGCTCGGGCGAAAATCGGCGCGAGGTCGGTTATCGGGGCGCATTGTGTGGTCGGGATGGATGCAGTTCTGGGTCAGAACGCCATGCTGCGCGAAATGGTCAGCATCGGTGCCCGCGCACAGATCGGAGACCGCTTTACCGCGCAACCCGGCGCGCGTATCGGCGGCGACGGGTTCAGCTTTGTCACGCCCGAGGTGTCGGACGTTGAAAACGTGCGCAAGACCATGGGCGACAAGGGCGACGCACGGGCCCAAAGCTGGTTGCGCATTCACTCACTTGGCGCGGTCGAGATCGGTGATGATGTCGAAGTTGGCGCCAACTGCACTGTCGACAATGGTACGATCCGCAATACCCGGATCGGCGACGGCTCGAAACTGGATAACCTGGTCCATGTGGGCCACAATACCCGCGTGGGGCGCGATTGCTTGCTGTGCGGGCAAACCGGTGTGTCAGGCTCGGTCGAGATTGGAAACAACGTCGTTTTGGGCGGTCAGACCGGTGTGGTCGACAATATTTTTATTGGCGATGGCGTGATCTCAGGCGGTGGCACAAAGATCCTGTCCAACGTACCAGCGGGCCGTGTCATCATGGGTTATCCGGGAATAAAAATGGAATCTCATACGGACATTTACAAAGCGCAACGCCGCCTGCCGCGCATGGCCCGTGACGTAGAGGCGTTGAAAAAGGCTGTTTTCAAACAGTCGCCGAGTGATTAAATCACCCTCAACGGGATAATCAGAGGATCGACATGAGCATCACCGATCGCGTCATCGCCATAATCGCCGAACAGGCCGTGCTGGACCCTTCGGATGTGACGCCCGAAAGTACGCTCGAAGATCTGGGGATCGACAGCCTTGGGTTGGTCGAAAGCATCTTCGCCATTGAGGAAGAGTTCGACATCTCAGTCCCGTTCAATGCCAACGAGCCGACAGCCAGCGATTTTGACATCTCGAATGTCGCTGCGATCGTCGCCGGTATCGAAAAGCTCGTGTCGGAAAAGGTCTGACGCAGGATCATGAAACGCGTTGTTATTACCGGTGCGGGCACGATCAACTCGTTGGGCCACTCCGTTCCGGCGACGCTTGAGGCGATGCGCGAAGGGCGCTGCGGAATTTCCGAACTTGAGTTCCGCGATGTCGAGCGCCTTGCCATCAAGATTGGCGGTCAGGTGCGCGGGTTCGAGGCCGAGGGCCGGTTCAACCGCCAACAGATGACCCTGTATGATCGGTTTACGCAGTTCACCCTGACGGCGGCAAAAGAAGCAATCGAACAGTCTGGGATCGAATTTCATGGCGATCTAGCGGCGCGCTCAGGCGTTGTTTTGGGAACAGCCGGTGGCGGCGTGTCGACCTGGGATGACAATTACCGCTCAGTCTATGAGGACGGTAAGAACCGGGTTCACCCCTTTGTCGTGCCCAAGCTGATGAACAACGCGGCGGCCAGCCACGTATCTATGGAACATAACCTCAAAGGGCCCAGCTTTACGGTCTCGACCGCCTGTGCCTCGTCAAATCACGCGATGGCTCTGGCGTTCCAGATGGTGCGCAGCGGCGCGGCCCCGGCGATGCTGACGGGTGGAGCGGAATCCATGCTGTGCTTTGGCGGCGTCAAGGCGTGGGAAGGGCTGCGGGTCATGTCCAAAGACGCCTGCCGTCCGTTCAGCGCAAACCGCAACGGTATGGTTCAGGGCGAAGGCGCAGGTGTCTTTGTTTTTGAGGAGTACGAACACGCCCGCGCGCGTGGGGCCGAGATCCTGTGTGAAGTGGTGGGGTTTGCCATGACTTCGGACGCCGCAGATATCGTGATGCCCAGCAAACAAGGCGCGGCTCGGGCAATTTCGGGCGCTTTGGCGGATGGTGGGATCAATGCCGATCAGGTGGGCTATATCAACGCGCACGGAACCGGCACGGCGGCCAATGACAAGACCGAATGCGCGGCAGTGGCGGATGTCTTTGGTCCGCATGCGGATGATCTGATGATATCGTCCACCAAATCCATGCATGGACACCTGATCGGCGGTACCGGCGCGGTAGAACTGTTGGCCTGCATTATGGCACTGCGTGACGGCGTGATTGCGCCTACGATCGGCTATGAGGAACCTGACCCGGAATGCGCTTTGGATGTGGTTCCGAACGAAGCCCGCAAAGCCAAGGTAGAAGTTGCGCTGAGCAATGCGTTCGCCTTTGGTGGCCTGAATGCTGTTCTTGCTCTAAGGCAAGTCTAAAAGGAACGCGCTGTCTTCTGACAGCGCGCTCCGGCGGTTCGGTTAGTTTTGCGCAGGCTCAAGCGTATCAAAACCAGCGGTGAATCCGGCCAGCGAGACTTCCATTTCCAACAACTGAGTCGGTGCCAACAAAGACACCAACGACAGCGTTGCCGTTGTCCCTGCTTTCATTGCGTCAATGTCACCTTGAGTGAACCCAAGCTGTGCGAGGCATCCGACCGGGTTGCAATGGTGATAGTTGTACCGCTTGCCAGGTGCGCCGTCGATGGACAGAGCAAGCTGTGCCTGCAACAGGATTTCAAGCGGAACTACGACCGTTGCTCGGGCGGCAGCGGGAGAGCCCTCGGGCAGATTCTGAATAGTGATGTCGGCAATGGGCTGCCCCTGGTCACCGGCCAGAATTTGGCGGAGGAAACAGGGATCTTCACCTGCTTCAGTCTTCACACACGAGATCATCCAATCACCGTGCTCTTCTTTGATGTAGCGGCTACCTACGCGTGGTCCTTCCTCGCCAAGATCCAAATCCGCACCAGCCTGAGTCTGCGGAGCAGTTGTAGTGTCGGCTTGATTTTCCTGCGCCGCGACCGCCCCGGCCCAAAGCATGGCGGCAACAACATTGAGAGTGAGAAGTTTCTTGATCATGAACGCCTCGGTTCTGTGGATACGCTTTTTGCACGGTCTAACACTGTTCCGGCAGGGTGTCAGGCACTATGCCAAGAAAATGCGTTGATGTGATCGGATTTTTGCCTGTCCACAGATGAAAACTATCGTTGGAGCAACAAAAAAAGGGAGCCGGTGGAGCGGCTCCCTTTTCTATAATTTTCTCCCCGTCGGACTGGCCGACTTAGTTATGCGCAGACGTTACGAGAGGGAATCGCGACGGTCAACTGCTAACCTGAAAAATTGATCACTTCGGCGGTTTTCGTGAAAAAAGCCGCGCCCAAAGGCGCGGCCAGTCGACAGGGAGGAAGTCTGCCGCCTGCTTCCGGTTTGGTTACAGGCGGCGAATAGACTATCGCAGTTATTTGTTAAATTTGTATGCTGCCCTCAGACCGGTGGAAATTGGGGCAAATTTCATATGCAAAACAATATCTTTTTGGGCGGAGCCGGGGATGGCTACAGCGAACCGGAAAACCTGACGCTGAAATACGCCAACCGCCACGGGCTGATCGCGGGTGCGACCGGGACCGGAAAAACAGTGACTCTGCAAATTCTGGCAGAGGGTTTCTCGCAGGCCGGGGTGCCCGTATTTTTGTCGGATGTTAAGGGCGATCTTTCGGGGTTGGCCAAGGCGGGCAGCGCAGCGCACAAACTTCATCAGGCGTTTCAGGATCGCGCCCAGACAATCGGGTTTTCGGACTATAGCTATGGCGCTTGTCCGGTCACGTTCTGGGATTTGTTCGGAGAGCAGGGTCATCCCGTCCGCACCACTGTAACCGAGATGGGTCCGCTGCTGTTATCGCGCTTGATGGACCTCAGCGAGGCGCAGGAAGGTATCCTGAACATTGCCTTCCGTGTGGCTGATGACGAAGGGATGCCACTGCTTGACCTCAAGGACCTGCAATCGCTGCTGGTTTGGGTGGGAGAGAACCGAGGCCAGCTTTCATTACGGTTTGGCAATGTCTCGACATCTTCGATTGGTGCGATCCAACGGCGGCTGCTGGTGCTAGAAAATCAGGGCGGCGCGAACCTGTTTGGTGAACCCGCACTGGAACTGGCTGATCTTATGCACACCGACGCGCAAGGGCAGGGGGTCGTGAACATCCTCGCCTCGGACAAGCTGATGGGGTCGCCCCGGCTTTATGCGACGTTCCTGCTGTGGCTGCTCAGCGAATTGTTCGAAGAACTGCCCGAGGTGGGCGACCCCGACAAGCCTAAACTGGTATTCTTTTTCGACGAAGCGCATCTTCTGTTCGAAGATGCACCCAAGGTTTTGGTGGACAAGGTGGAACAAGTCGCACGCCTGATCCGGTCCAAGGGCGTGGGGGTGTATTTCATTTCCCAGAACCCCGCCGACATACCCGAAGATATTCTGGGCCAATTGGGCAACCGGGTTCAACATGCGCTGCGGGCCTTCACCGCGCGCGACCGCAAGAACTTGCGTCTGGCGGCGGAGACCTACCGAGAGAACCCCGCTTTCGATACCGAAGCCGCGATCCGCGAGGTCGGCGTAGGCGAGGCGGTCACTTCGATGCTGGAGAAAAAGGGCGTACCTGGCGTGGTCGAGCGGACCTTGATTCGTCCGCCGGGGTCTCAGTTAGGGCCAATCACGAAGGCTGAGCGTCAAGCCATTGTTGCCGCTTCGTCGATGGAGGCGAAGTACCGAGAGCTGAAGGACAGAAAATCGGCCTTTGAAATCCTTCAGACCCGCGCAGATGCGGCCGCTCAGGCGGCAGAAAAGGCCGAGGAAGAAATCGAAACCCAATCCGTGGCCGAGCGGGAATTCGCAACGGCACGCAGATACTCCGGCAGCCGGGTTGGGCGGTCATCCTCACGCGTGATGCGCAAGAAGGACAGCTTTGCCTCCGCCATGAGCGAGGCGGTCATCAAAGAACTCAAAGGAACAACAGGCCGCCGCATCGTGCGCGGCATTCTGGGCGGGTTGTTCAAAAGCAGGTAGGGCCGGGGACAGTCGCGGACCGCTCCGGCGACGGGCTTATCCCTTAAGGCGGCGCTGGCCTTCTTGCTTGCAATAGGCGTCCGCCTCGGGGACTGTCATTTTGGTGGCCGGGAAATCAATCGCGCGGTCCCAAATGACGCGATCAGGGCGGTACAGTTGGCACGTAACTTCACCCTTCGGAGTTTGGACTTTGACCGGTGTGGTTTCAAAATCTTCCGGGCTTGGAACGCAAGCTGCCAATCCGGCGATCAGAGGAAGCAGCAGCAGTGATTTGGTCAGCGTCGAAGTCATGTGAACTCTTCTATACTCAACAGGGTGGTCGCATCATTCTACGGATTTTCTAAATTCCCGTAAACGCGTGGGATTTCGGCCAATGCCAAACTGGTTGTACCCCGTCTAGACGGACAGCGCGCTTAGATCAAGAAACCGCGCCTGAAAAGAGGCACGGTTTCGTCGCTTTTGAGATAACTGTTACTTTTCTGGTATCAATCCGCGTGGGCTGAACCTGAGGACGATCAACAGTATCAAACCCATCGTGAACAGGCGCATATGGGCAGCGCTGTCGATCAGATGCGCCTTCAATGCGCTGCCTTCGGGCATGGTTGAAGTAATCAGGTTCATCAGCCAAAGGCCCATCGGCTCGACCTGGACCCACAGGAACCAGATCAGGAACGCGCCCAGAACCGCGCCGAAATTGTTGCCCGAGCCACCGACGATCACCATCACCCAGACGAGGAAGGTAAAGCGCAGCGGATTGTAGGTGCCCGGCGTCAGCTGCCCGTCCAGTGTGGTCATCATCGCGCCCGCAATACCGCAGATCGCGGAGCCCAAAACGAAGATCTGCAAATGGCGGCGGGTGACGTCCTTGCCCATCGCCTCGGCCGCAACTTCATTGTCGCGAATGGCGCGCATCATCCGTCCCCATGGGCTTTTCAATGCCATCTGTGCCATCCAAAGCAGGACCAGCAGCACTATGGTGAACAGCAGCGAATAGCCCAGCTTGACCGAAAGCGTCGAGGCCGTGACGGGATCAAGACCCAGCCATTCGGCGCGGGCGATGAATCCGGGATCTGCTTGCAACTCGACCTCATAGCCGACCACAGGCGCAGGGCGCGGGATGCCGTAGACATTCTTGACGCCGCGGGCCAGCCAGTCTTCGTTTTTCATGATGGCGATGATGATTTCGGCAATACCCAGCGTCGCAATCGCCAGATAATCCGAACGCAGACCCAACGCAGTTTTCCCGATCAGCCAGGCGGCACCTGCAGCCAGCAGACCTCCGGCGGGCCAGGCCAGCAGAACGGGCAGGTTAAGACCTCCGATATTACCCGCGACGGCGGGGTCGATGGCCTCAATCGCGGCGACGTTGGGGTCGAAAATGGCTCGGTAGACAAAGAATCCGACGATCAGAATGCCGATGATCGCCAAGGTTTGCACCCGCCCTTTGGGCATCTTCTGCGCGGTGATCACAGCGGCTACAACCGTCGCGGCGCCCAGAAGCAGCGCGAGGATGACGCCAAAGCCCCCGCCGGTCCACGCGCCCGGCGTCGGCGGCGTCGAGACCAGCACAACCGCCAGCCCGCCCAGCGCGACAAAGCCCATGACGCCGACGTTGAAAAGGCCCGCAAAGCCCCATTGCAGGTTCACCCCGATGGACATGATGGCCGAGATCAGCCCCATGTTCAGGATCAGGATCGCCGCGTTCCAGCTTTGCGTGAACCCGGTCAGCAGGATCAGGCTGCCGACGGCAACGAAAAGCAGCGTGTTCTTGACAGTCTCGGTCATACCGCTTTCCCCTTGAACAGGCCCGTGGGCTTAAACAGCAGCACAATCAGCAGGATCACGAAGCTGACGGCGAATTTGTAATCAGTGGACAGGAATTGGACCAGGCCCGAGGGCTCAAGGCTTTCAGGGGCCAGATAGGTCAGTACCTTTTTCCACGCGTAGGTGATGGTCACCTCGGAAAAGGCGATGATGAAGCCTCCCGCAATAGCCCCCAGCGGATTGCCAAGTCCGCCCACGATGGCCGAGGCAAAGATTGGCAGCAGAAGCTGGAAATAGACGAAGGGTTTGAAGCTTTTGTCGAGGCCATAGAGAACACCCGCCGTGGTCGCCAGCGCGGCAACGATGATCCATGTGATCATCACCACGCGTTCCGGGTTGATGCCGGACAGTAGGGCCAGATCCTCGTTATCAGAGTAGGCCCGCATCGACTTGCCGGTGCGCGTTTTGTTCAGGAACCAGAACAGCAATGCAACGGCGACAACAGCGACGATCACGGTGATGCCCTGAGAGGTCTTGATCGCCAGCCCCTCGCGCAGGCCGGTCATCGCTTTGAAGTCACGCGCCGAGACGATGAACCGCTCTCCGTCCGAAAAGCGCTGATCATCCGGGCCGATGATGAACCGCACGATCCCGTTCATGATGAACATCACGCCCATAGACACGATCACCAGAATGACCGGCTTGGCCTTTTGTTCGCGGTAGAACCTGTAAACCAGCCGGTCCGTGATCAGTACAAGCACGATACAGCCCAGAATTGCAAAGGGCAGGGCCAGCAGAGCGGTTGGCAGCGGCCCGAAACTGACCCCTGCGGCTTGTAGGCCCCACGTGACCAGCACAGCGATCATCGCGCCAAAGGCCATCGTGTCGCCATGGGCAAAGTTCGAGAACCGCAGGATGCCATAGATCAGCGTCACCCCCAAAGCCCCCAGCGCCAACTGGCTGCCATAGGCGATTGCGGGAACAAGAACGAAGTTGGAGAGCGCCACAAGGGCGTTGAGGAAGTCCATTAGTTTATCACCGTGCAGGCGCCATCATGGCTATAGGAAGTGTAACGCGTTGGAAGATCATCCATGCGCCACATGGCACCGCCTTGCAGAGAAGCTTCCATTGTCGATGCAATAACCATCTTCGAGAAAGCTCCAAAGTCTTTTTCACCGTTTCCTGAAGACATTGAATCGAAAACGAGCAGCTCCCCTATTTCGCCAAATTCTGCTTCTTGTTCGTGAGAATTTAGAGCGTCGAACAATTTATACTGATCCTCAGATTTGTAGTGTCTGACGATCATCCAGATATCGTATTTTTTGCAGTCCTGATTGTTTCTGGTACACTCAGGTCCGAACTTACAGGAAAACAGAGAAGATAGGTTTTGAGCCTGATCGGCAAAAGCGACTGTGTTTGCCGTAAACAGAATTGCTATCGGAGCAACCTGGTTGAACTTCAGAAACATCCTCACCCCCCCAAGAAACTCTTACGCACTTCTGGATCGGCCAGTAATTCCTTGCCCGTGCCGGTATAGGCATTCCGCCCTTGAACCAGCACGTATCCCTTGTCCGCGATCTCCAGTGCCTGACGGGCGTTCTGTTCGACCATCAGGATCGGCAGCCCGGTGCGGGAAACCTCGATGATCCGGTCGAATAGCTCATCCATCACGATGGGCGAGACACCGGCTGTCGGTTCGTCCAGCATCAGCACCTTGGGTTGGGTCATCAGCGCGCGGCCCACGGCGACCTGCTGGCGTTGGCCGCCCGACAGCTCTCCGGCGGCTTGGTTGCGTTTGTCGCGCAGGATCGGGAAGAGGTCATAGACCTGCTCCATCGTTCCCGAAATATCGTCTCGGCGGATGAAGGCACCCATCTCAAGGTTTTCTTCCACCGTCATCGAGGTGAAGATGTTCGACGTCTGTGGCACAAAGCCCATGCCCTTAATCACCCGATCTTGCGGCGACAGTTTGGTGATGTCTTCGCCGTCCAGTCGAACAGCTCCGGCGCGGACGTCCAGCATTCCAAAGACCGCCTTCATCGCGGTCGATTTTCCTGCGCCGTTGGGGCCGACGATCACGGCGATTTCGCCTTTATCGACCGCGATGGTGCAGTCATGCAGAATGTCGGGCCCTTTGCCGTAACCGCCGCTCATAGTGTCGCCGATCAGGAAAGGGCCGCCCTCGACCTTATGCGTCTCACCGCTTTTGCGATGGGCGGGGGTCATGGTGCCGACGCCATGTGTGTTGGTGATTGAGGCGTCCTTGTTGCCCTTGTCGTCGTGATAAGGATTGTCGCTCACGCCAGCGGTCATGTTTGGGCCTCCAGCTTGTCCTTGTTTTTCAGGCCGGTGCCCAGATAGGCCTCGATCACGTGCTCATTGGCCTTGATCTCGTCCAGAGTACCTTCGGCCAGCACCTTGCCTTCGGCCATACAGATGACCGGGTCGCAGATTTTGCCGATGAAATCCATGTCATGTTCGATGACCACAAAGGTATAGCCGCGTTCCTTGTTTAGGCGCAGGATTGTGTCGGCGATAGTCATCAGTAGGGTACGGTTCACCCCTGCACCAACTTCGTCCAGAAACACGATCTTGGCGTCGACCATCATGGTGCGACCCAGTTCCAGCAGTTTTTTCTGCCCGCCCGAGACCTGACCGGCCTTGTGATCGGCCAGATGTTCGATGGTCAGGAACTCCAGCACCTCATCGGCCTTGGCCTTCAATGCGCGTTCTTCATCGGCAATGCGTTTGCGCCCGAACCACGTGTTCCAAAGCGATTCACCTGATTGCGCACCCGGCACCATCATCAGATTCTCGCGGCAGGACATCGAAGAAAATTCATGCGCAATCTGGAAGGTGCGCAGCAGGCCCTTGTGAAACAGCTCATGCGGGGGCAGGCCGGTGATATCCTCACCATCCATATGGACCTTCCCGCTGGTCGGCGGCAGAACGCCCGCGATCACATTGAACAGAGTGGTTTTTCCGGCCCCGTTCGGCCCGATCAGACCGGTGATCGAGCCCTTTTGGATTTCCAGCGATGCCCCGTCCACCGCATGAAACCCGCCGAAATGCTTGTGCACGTCTTCGACGACGATCATCTTTTCCCCTAGCCGCCGTTTTCCGGCGTTATTGCCACATCCCTGTACGAATGGTGCGGGCTTTTGTCATTGAAACAGCCCGGACACAAGGCCCGGGCTGCTTGTTTTTATGATTGTTAACCTTGGATCAACGGAAGTTGACGGTCTTGTTCTCGCCGTCGGTCACTTCGATCTCGCGGTACGAACCCGCGCTTTCGCCGGGGCCGATCAGCTCAACGCCGGACGCGCCGACATAGTCGATGTCCTGACCTGCGGCCAGCAGTTCCAGACCCTTGGCCAGCTCACCTGGGTAGATCTTTTCACCCGGTGCGTTGGCGACGTCCATGATCTTGCTGCCGTAATCGGCGGGGCTGGTCGAGCCTGCGGCCTGCATGGCCAGCATGAACAGCGCAGCTGCGTCATAGGCTTCCGGCGAATAAGGCGACGAACCGTCGAAACCGGCGGCTTCAGCCATGGCAAAGTACTTCTCGGCGCCCTCGCCACCCGAACCGGCGATCTGACCGAACGAGCCGTTCAGGTCGGGGCCAACATTGTTGGGAAGCGAGTCACCGATCATGCCGCCGGGCAGACCGAACGTGTCAAACGCACCGCTGTCCAGTGCCGACTGGATGATACCCAGACCACCTTGGTCGAGATAACCCGCGACAACCAGAATGTCGCCACCGGCCGAGGCCAGCGCGCCCACTTCGGCCGAGTAGTCGGCCTTGCCGTCTTCGTGTGCGGCAACGATGGTCACTTCGCCACCTGACGCCTCAAACGAGGACTGGATCGCGTCTGCCAAACCCTTGCCGTAATCGTTGTTGGTGTAGGTCAGTGCAATCGAGCTGATGCCACGGTCATTCAGGATGTCCGCCATCACCTGACCTTCACGCGCATCCGACGGCGCGGTGCGGAAGAACAGGCCGTTGTCTTCCATGGTCGACAGGCCGGGCGAAGTCGCCGATGGCGAAATCATCACCATGCCGTTTGGAATAGCGACGTTCTGCAGGATCGCGCCGGTCACACCCGAGCAGTCGCCGCCAATGATGCCAGCAACGCCATCTGCGATCATACGCTCTCCGTTCGAGGTCGCCAGGCCATTGTCGATACAACCAGTATCGGCGCGGGACGCGCTGACTTTGGTGCCGTCCAGCAGCTTGCCAGATTCGGTGACTTCGGCCATTGCCAGTTCCGCACCTGAACCCATCGCCGGGGCCAGTGATTCAATCGGGCCGGTGAAGCCGAACAGGACGCCCAGCGTGATATCTTCGGCCAGAGCCGGACCAGCCAGCAGAGCGGATGCCGCAGTTGCAGTAAGCAGCTTTTTCATATGGTTACTCCCTATTGTGAACGTATTCGTTCTGGTCACGACCCTAGGCAAGCTGCTCGGAAAAGAAAAGTCCTAAC
Source organism: Ruegeria lacuscaerulensis (assembly GCF_013034745.1). Classification (NCBI taxonomy): domain Bacteria; kingdom Pseudomonadati; phylum Pseudomonadota; class Alphaproteobacteria; order Rhodobacterales; family Roseobacteraceae; genus Ruegeria; species Ruegeria lacuscaerulensis. The sequence goes on from NZ_WQGP01000009.1 coordinate 57,265, forward strand.
GCAAACGTGTTTTTGCGCAAAGGAAAGCTATTTGGTCTCATAGGGCTGACGCAGTGATTTTGAAGGGAAAAATGATGGTCCGAGCAATTGCGCTTCTTCTTTTGACGCTGCTAAGCGTCCCGCTGCGTGCTGAGGTCTTAAGCACCTCTTCGGGCTCAGTGCAGGTTGAGCTGATGGTTCAGGGGCTGGATACGCCGTGGGCCGTCGGAATTATGCCTGACGGATCGTTTCTGGTGACAGAACGGGATGGAGAGTTGCTGCATGTCTCGGATGGCAAGGCAAAGAAGGTGCGCGGTGTCCCAAAGGTTGCGGCAAACGGACAGGGTGGGTTGCTGGATGTGACAATCGCCCGTGATTTCACGCAAAGCCGGGAGATTTTTCTGACCTTCTCAAAGCCTCAACGGGGTGGGGCCGGTACCGCTCTAGCCGTGGCGCGGCTGTCTGAAAGCGGGGATCGGCTGACCAATCTGCGGGTCCTCTTCGAAGCCGTTCCCGGAGGGTCCGGTGGTCGACATTTCGGTTCGCGTGTGGTCGAGGCCAACGACGGCACTTTATTTGTCACTATTGGGGATCGCGGCGACCGTCCCCAAGCGCAGGAAACGTCCAACCCTATTGGTTCAGTGATCCGCGTGAACCGTGACGGAACAGTTCCTGCGGATAACCCGTTTGTGGGGGCGCCGGATGTTCGGCCCGAAATCTGGTCCTATGGCCATCGCAACCCACAGGGGGCCGGATTGGACGCACAGGGCCGCTTGTGGGCCGCAGAACACGGTGCGCGCGGCGGGGATGAGGTGAACCTGATCCAACCCGGACGGAATTACGGCTGGCCGATCATTTCGTACGGTCGTCACTATTCGGGTAAGAAGATTGGCGAGGGCACTTTCAAAGATGGGCTTGAACAGCCGAAATTTTATTGGGACCCGTCCATCGCACCCTCGGGTCTGTTGGTTTATTCCGGCAAGCTATGGCCGCAATGGGCCGGCGATATATTCGTTGGCTCCCTGAAGTTTGACTATATTGCCCGTCTCGCAGGATCGCCCCTGACCGAGGTCGAAAAGATCGAGGGCTCAGCGACAGAACGAGTCCGCGATATTGTGGAAGCGCCGGACGGGGCGATCTGGTTTATCTCTGTCGGGCAGGGCTCGGTTTACCGGATGACACCGGGTTAAACAGACAGTTTCCCGCCTTGAGCGCCTCGCTCGCGATATGGCGTGGTGTTGTAATGGGCGCGGTAGCATTTCGAGAAATGCGATGGGCTGGCAAAGCCACAGGCCAGCGCCACGTTGATCACGCTCATATCGGTCTGCATCAGCAGGTTTCGCGCCTTGTGCAGCCGCAGCTCCATGTAATACCGCTTGGGTGAGCGGCTCAGGTAGCGCCGGAACAGCCGTTCCAGCTGGCGCGTGGACATGCCGACATCCTTGGCCAGAATCGAGGGCGAGATCGGCTCTTCGATGTTTTTTTCCATCATAAGGATGACCTGGCTGAGCTTTGGATGCCGAACCCCGATCCGGGTGGGGGTCGACAGGCGCTGCGTGTCCTGATCCGTGCGGATCGACGAATAGATCATCTGATCCGCCACCGCATTCGCCAGATCTTCACCATAGTCATCCGCGATGATCTTCAACATCAGGTCGATGGACGAAGTCCCGCCCGCCGTCGTCATCCGGTTGCCGTCGATCTGGAACACGGATTTCGTCAGCTCGACCTCATCGAATTCCTCGATGAAGCTGTCCGAATTCTCCCAGTGGATTGTCGCGCGTTTGCCATCCATCAAACCAGCCTTGGCCAGAGTGAAGGCTGCTGTACACAATCCGCCAATTTTCAATCCCCGCCGCGCCTCGCGTCGTACCCAATTGAGCACCTTCTTGGTGGTGGCGTTCTGAACATCTACGCCGCCGCAAATCAGGATCACGGCATCGCGTTGAAGTTCAACGAGATCGGAATCAAGTTTGAAGTTGGCTCCAGCCGAACATGTAACGGTGTCACCGCCTTCACCGGCAAAGGTCCAGGTGTACAGCTCTTTATCGGCCATACGATTGGCGATGCGCAGGCTGTCCAGTGCCGACGCAAAAGACAGCAAAGAGAACTTGTCCAAAAGGACAAACACGAAATTCTTAGGGTTGGCCGCAGTGTCTTGCACCGTGACAACTTGGCGTTGCTCTTGCATGGCGAGGTGTCCTTGATTCGCCGCCAGGGGACGATAGGTCCGGCGGCACGTATTAAAACCACCATGATCAAAGCTTGTTTACGACGTCAAGGGGGCGCAATTGGGATATGGTCACTCTGTCACGCATTTTGTATAGAGACGACCTGAATACTTCAGCGGAGATCAAAGCTATGACCGAGTGGCAAAAAACGAACTGGCGCAACAAGCCCCGAGTTCAGATGCCAGATTATACCGACGCGGCCGCGCTGGCCAAGGTCGAGGCCCAGCTTGCCCAGTATCCCCCGCTGGTTTTTGCGGGCGAGGCACGGCGGTTGAAACAACACCTGGCTGCGGCTGGACGGGGTGAGGCGTTCCTGCTTCAAGGCGGCGACTGTGCTGAAAGCTTTGAACAATTCAGCGCGGATGCGATCCGTGACACGTTCAAGGTAATGCTGCAGATGGCGATGGTTCTGACCTATGGTGCCAAGGTGCCGGTGGTCAAAGTTGGCCGTATGGCCGGTCAGTTCGCCAAACCGCGCAGTGCCCCGACCGAAGTGGTGGATGGTGTGGAACTGCCCAGCTACCGTGGTGATATCATCAACGAGTTGGCCTTCACTCCCGAGGCCCGCATTCCGAATCCGTCCAAGATGCTGCAAGCCTACACGCAGGCGGCGGCCACGCTGAACCTGCTGCGTGCGTTCTCGACCGGTGGTTTTGCGGATATGACCCGCGTGCATTCCTGGACGTTGGGCTTCACCGACGATCAAGACGTGCAGAAATATTCGGAGATCGCCGACCGCATTCAAGACTCCATCGACTTCATGGATGCCGCCGGGATCAACGCCGATACCACGCATGAGTTCTCGACCGTCGAGTTCTACACCAGCCATGAAGGGCTATTGCTGGAATACGAAGAGGCGCTGACCCGTCTGGATTCGACCTCTGGCAACTGGCTGGCTGGCTCGGGTCACATGATCTGGATCGGCGACCGTACCCGTCAGCCCGACGGCGCGCATGTTGAATTCTGCCGGGGCGTACAGAACCCGATCGGTCTGAAATGCGGTCCGACCACGACTGCCGAAGACCTCAAGGTTCTGATGTCCAAGCTGAACCCCGAAAACGAAGAGGGTCGCCTGACCCTAATTGCGCGGTTTGGTGCAGGCAAAGCGGGTGAGCATCTGCCGCGCTTGGTGAAGGCCGTCAAGGAAGAGGGTGCCAATGTGACCTGGGTCTGCGATCCGATGCATGGCAACACGATCAAGTCGGCCACGGGTTACAAGACTCGCCCATTCGATTCGGTCCTGCGCGAAGTCCGTGATTTCTTTGGCGTCCATCAGGCCGAGGGCACCGTCCCCGGCGGCGTGCATTTCGAGATGACCGGTCTGGACGTCACCGAATGCACTGGCGGCGTGCGCGCAGTGACGGAAGAGGACCTCTCGGACCGCTACCACACCGCTTGCGACCCGCGTTTGAACGCGTCGCAATCGCTGGAACTGGCGTTCCTTGTGGCCGAAGAACTGACGAACCTGCGCCGTAACCGCACTAAACGTGCGGTTGGCTAAGGCGGTGCGCTTCTTTACGCGAACCCAAAGGGGGCCAAGTTGTTTGGGCTGAGCTTCCTTTGGGCACGTTTGCGCCGTCGGCATTCTCGTAAGGCGTCACAGAGTTTCTACTGTCTGACGCCTTACTTGCAAAATCTCGACCCGATCGAGAATCCAAGAACCCGTATGCGCGCCGATGGCCGGTGCGAGCGCGAGGTTGGGCGAGACAAAAAAACCGGCAAGACGATCTGGTTGCCGGTATTAAAATAACAATGGGTTCCGAACTCAGTCGTCGCGCGACACGACCAGTCGCAGATGTGATCCCGGACGTTGGAAATCGGTCTGATCCTCGGCAAAACCAACCACAGACGGCCGTACTGGTTTTTGAGGGGCCTGAACATCTGAGACGGGGCGCAGTTTCCGGCCTGAGACGTCAAAGCGCCGTGGGGTTGCACCGATCACGCCGTCGCTGACCATCACGCCCAACACGCGGCTGACATCACCCAGATCGCTTTTCAAAGGCAGCAGGATCATCCGTGCCTGCATTCGGGTGCGGCCCAGCGCACCGGACGAGATCAACCCAAGCTCGGCAATCGCGGGCTTGGCAAACACCTCTTCCAATACGTCGGTGATCTGGGTCCGCGCGCCAGGTTCGAAAAACGCGGTCAGAGGCGTCCCGCGTACCTCAATACCTGCCAGGTTGTTCAGATGGCTGCCCGCAAGGCGAAACCTCGCCAGACCGGGTGCGATGCGTTCCAGAATGAAGGTGTATTCCAGAATATTCTCAAGTCCGCGCGGATCAATCTGCGACCGCATGGGCACACCGTCGCCCGTCAGCAACGCTGTCCAATATGCCTCAGCCTGCCGGATGGGGGACAGGCTGCGCCCACTGTCAAAACGATCCATTGCGACGATCTTTCCAAAGTTTGACCCGGAACCGTTCCCGAAAAACGTCTTCATTTTCATCACCCTAGTGTCAATCGACCGTCATTTTCATAAAATGCCACATATCGGGGACATCACCGACTGACCACCCCAACAGCAACCAGATTGACACGGGTTAATACAATTTTGGAGGAATTCTTTAATGAATGGTTAACTGCGTACTGGATGCGACAAACTCAGCAAACTCTTGCCCTGCGCTGGTGGTTGGCTTTAGGTGCTGGCGGAATAGGGCCATGGGCTATAACGAAAGGTCGGCTATGATCAGATCCATGACGGGCTTCGCCTCGGGCAAAGGCGCTTTGGGGCCACATAGCTGGACGTGGGAGCTGCGCAGCGTCAACGGCAAGGGGCTGGACATGCGCATTCGCGTTCCAGATTGGCTGACCGGGCTGGAGGCGGCGCTGCGGGCGCAGATGTCCAAGGCGCTGAGCCGGGGGAATGTCACCTTGTCGCTGCGCGTGAACCGGGACGAATCCGCGCCTGAGATCGTGTTGAATGAAACGGCCATGGCCGCAGCCCTGGCGGCGGTGAAGCGCACCCAGCAGATGGCGGAGGAAGCTGGCGTAGCACTTGCAACGCCAAGCGCTGCCGATTTGGTGGCGCTAAAAGGCATGCTGGATGCAGGGGCCGATGTGGATGATCCGACCGCTCTGGTAAAGCAACTCAGCACCGAATTTGCGACCGTTTTGACCGAGTTCATCGCCATGCGCGAGGCTGAGGGGCAGGCGCTGGCCAAGGTTCTAGACAGCCAGCTGGATCAGGTGGCAGCTTTCACCGATCAGGCCGCCGCGCTGGCCGAACAGCGCAAGGACAAGATGGCCGATGCCTTACGCGAAAATCTGGCCCGCGTGCTGGAAAACGCACAAAGCGCGGATCCGGACCGGGTCGCGCAAGAACTGGCGCTGATCGCGGTCAAAGCGGATGTGACCGAGGAAATCGACCGCCTCAGAACCCATGTCACGGCCGCGCGTGACTTGCTGGCACAGGATGTGGCCGTGGGGCGCAAGCTGGATTTTCTGATGCAGGAATTCAATCGCGAGACAAATACCTTATGCTCCAAGGCGCAAAGCGCCGAACTGACCTCGGTAGGGCTTGAGTTGAAAGCCGTAATTGATCAGATGCGAGAGCAAGTGCAGAACGTGGAATAACGACAGGAACACCCTTATGGCGGATCGACGCGGCCTACTTATCATTTTGTCTTCACCTTCCGGGGCAGGCAAATCCACCTTGGCCCGGCGGCTGATGCAGTGGGACAGCGACCTTGAATTCTCGGTCTCGGCCACAACGCGCGCCCCGCGTCCGGGTGAGGAACATGGCCGTGAATACTACTTCCTCAGTGAGGATGCGTTCAAACAGCAGGTCGCCGACGGTCAGATGCTGGAGCACGCGCATGTATTCGGGAATTTCTATGGCTCACCCGCGGGGCCGGTGCGCGAGTCGATCAACAGCGGCAAAGACGTGCTGTTTGATGTGGACTGGCAGGGCGAGGTGCAGATTCGCAACTCGGACCTTGGCAAGCACGCTTTGTCGATTTTCATCCTGCCGCCCTCGATCCCCGAACTGCGTCGTCGGCTGGAAAGCCGTGGTCAGGACGCCGCCGACGTGATCGCCAAGCGGATGCTGAAAAGCTGGGATGAGATCAGCCACTGGGGCTATTACGACTACGTTCTGGTGAATGACGATCTGGATGCGACCGAGGAAAAGCTGAAGACCATCGTCAGCGCCGAACGCATGCGGCGTATCCAGCAACCGGTGCTGCAAAACCACGTTCGCACACTGCAAAACGAATTCGAGGAATTGTCATGACGGTCTACGCCCTCGGCCCGCACACGCCGCAAATCGACGAGGACACCTGGGTCGCGCCCGATGCGAACCTGATTGGGAAGGTGGTGCTGGAGCAGGGAGCCTCGGTCTGGTTTGGCTGCACCATACGCGCCGATCATGAAGAGATCCGGGTGGGCGAAGGCAGCAACGTGCAGGAAAACTGCGTGATGCATATTGATGCGGGCTATCCGCTGACGATCGGCAAGAACTGCACCATTGGGCATAAGGTCATGTTGCATGGCTGCACGATCGGGGAAAATACTCTGATCGGGATGGGGGCAATTGTCCTGAACGGCGCAAAAATAGGAAAGAATTGCCTGATCGGGGCAGGGGCGTTGATCACAGAAGGCAAGGAAATCCCGGACAATTCGCTGGTGATGGGTGCACCGGGCAAGGTGGTGCGCGAATTGGATGCGGCTGCGGCGCAAAAGATCACGTTCAGCGCGCTGCATTATCAGGAAAACATGCGCAAGTTTCGTGAAACTTTGACACCCGTGCCCTAGAACGCCCTCGAATATCACCGAGTACCAACGATGTCAGACGATCTGCTTGCCGAAATTGTGTCGGCCATTCCCCTACCTGCCCTGATGGTCGATCAGACCGAGCGGATCATAGCGGCCAATACAGATGCACGGACGTTGCTTGGGCAAAACATCGTCACCCGTCATTTTGCCACCATCCTGCGTCAGCCGCAGGTGATTGAGGCGATGGAGCAAAGCCTGCGTGACAAGGGGCGGGCGAAGACGCGACACCTTGCAAATGACGGCGCTCAGGACACCACGTTCGAGGTAGAGTGCCGCTATATGAACGGTGTTGGCGCTGTCTCAGGCGGGGCTGTTCTGGCCGTTTTTCAGGATGTGACCCATCTTGAACAGGCCAGTCAGATGCGGCGCGATTTTGTCGCCAATGTCAGTCACGAACTGCGCACGCCGCTGACCGCGTTGATGGGCTTTATAGAAACCCTGCGCGGCCCCGCCCGCGAAGATGCCGCCGCGCGCGAGCGCTTTCTTCAGATCATGACGGATGAGGCCAACCGCATGAACCGGCTGGTAGGGGACTTGCTGTCGCTGAACCGGGTCGAAAGCGAAGAACGGGTGCGGCCACGAGAGGAGCTGGACCTGTCGGGCTTGCTCCAATCCACGATAAATTCACTGCGGCCACTGGCCGAGGATGCGGAAGTTGAACTTCGCCTTACCAATGATCCCCAGGGACCGGTGTCCTTGATCGGTGACAGCGATCAGTTGCGGCAGGTTTTTACCAACTTGATCGAGAACGGAATCAAATACGGCGGTAGCGGCGGCTTGGTTGAAGTACGAATTCAGTCTTTCGAACGGGACACCGCCATGCGCGGCCCGGCTGTGCGGGTTCAGATTTCGGATAAGGGGCCGGGTATCGACCCGACTCACCTGCCGCGTTTGACCGAGCGATTCTACCGGGCGGACAATCACAGGTCTCGGCAATTGGGTGGAACCGGTTTGGGGCTGGCGATCGTAAAACATATCGTCAATCGGCATCGCGGGCGCTTGCGGGTGGAAAGCGAGTTGGGCAAAGGGTCTGTTTTCACAGTGATTTTGCCGCAGCAAAAACCGGAAGAGGCTCAGGTTTGACGCCCGACATACCGGGATTGTCACAAAGTCATAGCTGAATCTGCCGGTTTGTCATGAAACCGTTACAAACCTGTCACAAAAGGCTTACGCACGGCTCTTAGGGGTGCCGGCAAGATCATCATGGGGGTGATCAAAAACAACCATTCTCAAGGAGACTGAGATGTCCTTTGTAAAACTGTCGGCTTCTGCTCTGGCGATTGCTGCCGTTTCGGCCACTACCGCTGCTGCACGTGATCAGGTTCAGGTTGCCGGTTCCTCGACCGTTCTGCCTTACGCTTCGATCGTTGCCGAAGCCTTCGGTGAAAACTTCGACTTCCCGACCCCTGTTGTTGAATCGGGCGGTTCCTCGGCTGGCCTGAAGCGTTTCTGCGAAGGTGTTGGCGAAAACACCATCGACGTTGCCAATGCTTCGCGCGCCATCCGTGAAAAAGAAGTAAAAGCCTGTGCCGAAAACGGCGTGACCGACATCATCGAAGTTCAGATCGGTTATGATGGCATCGTTTTCGCCTCCGACATCAACGGCAACTCGTTCGAGTTCACGCCGGAAGATTGGTACAAAGCCCTGTCCGCACAGATCGTTGTTGACGGTCAGCTGGTCGATAACCCGAACAAAACCTGGGCCGACGTGAACCCTGCTTTCCCGGCGCAGCCGATCGCAGCTTTCATCCCGGGCACCAAGCACGGCACCCGTGAAGTGTTTGAAGACAAGGTGATCCTGGCCGGTTGTGAGCACCTGGGCGACTTTGACGTTTACAAAGCAGCCAACGGCGACGACAAGAAAGCCGCCGAGAAAGCCTGTATCGCCCTGCGTACGGACGGCGTTTCGGTCGACATCGACGGCGACTATACCGAAACTCTGGCGCGTATCGACAGCAACAAAGACGGCATCGGCGTCTTTGGTCTGGCCTTCTACGAGAACAACACCGACAAGCTGCAAGTTGCAACCATGTCCGGCATTGTTCCGACCACCGAGTCGATCGCAACCGGCGAATACCCGGTCTCGCGTCCGCTGTTCTTCTACGTGAAGAAAGCGCATATTGGCGTGATCCCCGGCCTGAAAGAATATGCTGAGTTCTTCGTCGCCGACGAGATCGCAGGCCCCGATGGTCCGTTGGCTGAATACGGCCTGGTTTCGGATCCCGAGCTGGTGAAAGTTCAGGAAGCTGTTGCGAACGAAACCGTTCTGGGCGGCGGCTCCTAATCACCCTTGCTTATGGAACCGGGGCGGTTTATGCGCGCCCCGGTTCTTTTTGACTCTTCTCCAGCCATTCCGACGGAGTTCCCATGGCACTATCCTGGCTGTTGCTCATCCTGCTTGCATTCGCAGTGATCGGATATTTCGCAGGGCGGTCCCGTGCCCTTGCAAGCGCAGGAGGAGACGCGCGGGATCTGCACTCTCTGCCGTCCTATTATGGCTACAATGTTGCGCTGACGGCGCTGGTGCCGGCGCTTGGAATTCTGGTCGTCTGGTTGCTGGCGCAGCCGATGATCGTAAACAGCACAGTCACCGGCATGATCCCCGACCACGCGATCCCTGAAGGCGCTGACCGCGGCCTGATCATGAGCGAGGTTCGGCGCGTTTCGAACGGGTTGGCCGGGGCCGTTGCGACCGGCGCGCTGAGCGAAGCGCAGGCTGGGAATGCCGATGCCGATATTGCCGAGCTGACCCAGACGTTGAAAGACTCAGGTCAGGTCCTGACGCAGGAGATTACCAAACCTATTATGGTCGCGGCCCAGAAATACCGCAGCATGACGTCGACCGGAACGATAGCAATGCAGGTGATCGTTGTGATCGTCGCGCTGTTTGGTGCAGCCTTTGCCTATATCCGAACGCACAAGGAATTCCGCGCCCGCAACGTAGTGGAACAAGGCGTTCTGGCGCTGTTGCTGCTGGCGGCCTCGATTGCGATCCTGACAACGGTGGGCATCGTTTTGTCCATGTTCTTCGAGACGCTGAACTTCTTCCAACTGCACTCGTGGAAAGACTTCTTCTTCGGTAGCACATGGGCCCCGAACTTCCGTGGCGGCTCGGAACTGTCGATCCTGCCGCTTCTGTGGGGCACGCTCTATATCTCGGTGATCGCGTTGTTGGTGGCGGTGCCGATTGGCCTGTTCGCCGCGATTTACCTGTCGGAATATGCCTCAGGCGCGACCCGCTCCATTGCCAAGCCATTGCTAGAGATCCTCGCCGGTATCCCGACCATCGTTTATGGTCTTTTTGCCTTGCTGACGGTTGGTCCTGCGCTGGTGTCGATGTTCGGCGAAGGCGGGGCGCTGGGAGTGGGCTGGATGGCCAGCTCGAACGCGGTGCTAACTGCGGGTTTGGTTATGGGCATCATGCTGATCCCGTTCGTGTCGTCGCTGTCCGATGACATCATCAATGCGGTGCCGCAGTCTATGCGCGATGGCTCTCTGGGGCTGGGCGCGACGCATTCCGAGACTGTCCGTCAGGTGGTGCTGCCGGCCGCGTTGCCGGGGATCGTCGGAGCGATCTTGCTGGCCGCCAGCCGCGCCATCGGTGAGACGATGATCGTGGTGATGGCTGCCGGTGCAATCGCCAAATTCTCGGGCAACCCGTTCGAGGCAATGACCACGATCACCACTCGGATCGTCAGCCAGTTGACCGGCGATACCGACTTTGCCAGCCCTGAAACGTTGGTTGCGTTCGCGCTGGGTCTGACCTTGTTCATCATTACGCTGGGGCTGAACATCTTCGCCCTCTACATCGTACGCAAATACCGGGAGCAGTACGAATGACCGATATTTCCCAAACGCCCGCTGCTGCTCCGGCTGCGAAACCCAAAAAGGGGTCGTTGTTCGAGCAAGACGCACGGACCAAAAAGCGCAATGCAGCCGAATCCCGGTTTAAGATGTATGGGATTGCTGCCATCGGTATCGGCCTGCTGATGCTGATCGTGCTGGTCACAAACATTGTGACCGCAGGCACCGGCGCCTTCCAGCAGACGTTTCTTGAACTGAATGTTGAGCTGAAAGAAGACAAGCTGGACAAGAAGGGCAACCGCAATATCGAGGATATCAAGAAGGTCTCGACCTTTGGTTACGCGCCGCTGATCGCCTCGGCGATTGAGACGGAAGTGCAAGAGCTGGGTATCCAGACCGATCTTTCGCCCAAGGACATGGGTAAAATCCTGTCCAAAGCCGCACAGGCCGAGCTGCGGAACTATGTCATCGCAAACCCCGATGAGATCGGCAAGACCGTCAGCTTCCGCTTTCTGGTCAACAGCCGCGTCGATGGGTACATGAAGGGCCGCGTGACCCGCGAGTCCATCGCTAATGACAAAAGCATCACGGTTGCCCAGCTGGATTTCGTAGATCAACTGCGGGATGCGGGTGTGCTGTATAAGGCGTTCAACCCCGATTTCATCTTCGGCTCGGACGCGTCCGACCAACGGCCTGAGGCTGCGGGGATCGGTGTTTCGATGCTGGGATCGCTGTTCATGATGTTCGTGGTGCTGGCTTTGGCGCTGCCGATTGGGGTGGCCGCCTCGATCTATCTTGAGGAGTTTGCGCCGCAGAACCGGCTGACAGATATCATTGAGGTCAACATTTCGAACCTGGCCGCTGTGCCTTCGATCGTGTTCGGTATTCTGGGTTTGGCCGTGTTCATTAACTACATGCATTTGCCGACCTCGGCTCCGCTGGTGGGTGGTCTGGTTCTGACGCTGATGACGTTGCCGACGATCATCATCTCGACTCGTGCGTCGCTCAAGGCGGTTCCGCCGTCGATCCGAGATGCGGCGCTGGGTGTAGGGGCCTCGAAAATGCAGGCGGTGTTCCACCATGTCTTGCCGCTGGCCGCGCCCGGTATTCTGACCGGCACCATCATCGGTCTGGCGCAGGCGCTGGGGGAAACCGCGCCGCTGCTGCTGATCGGGATGGTGGGCTTTATCGCCTCGAACCCGCCCGACGGGCTGGTGGCGGGCTTCCTGTCGCCGAACTCGGCCATGCCTGCGCAGATCTACGAATGGTCCAAACGCGCTGACCCGGCCTTTTACGAACGCGCATGGGGAGGGATCATCATTCTGTTGATCTTCCTTGTGACAATGAACACCATCGCGGTCATCCTGCGCCGCCGCTTTGAACGCCGCTGGTAAGGGGCTTATTATGAACGATATGACACGAGTGGAGAGAGCCGTGGACTCCAAAGCCATCAAGATCGCCGCGAATAATGTGCAGGTCTACTACGGTGAGACGCACGCTATCAAAGACGTCAACGTCGAGATTGAAGACAAGACCGTGACCGCCTTTATCGGCCCGTCGGGTTGCGGCAAGTCTACCTTCCTGCGCTGCTTGAACCGGATGAATGACACGATCGACATCTGCCGGGTTCAGGGCGATATTCTGCTGGATGGCGAGGACATCTACGACAAACGCGTCGACCCGGTGCAGCTGCGCGCCAAGGTGGGCATGGTGTTCCAGAAGCCGAACCCGTTCCCTAAGTCGATCTATGACAACGTAGCCTACGGCCCTCGCATTCACGGCCTTGCCAAGAACAAGGCGGAACTGGATGAGATCGTTGAGAAATCCCTGCGTCGCGGTGCGATCTGGGATGAGGTTAAGGATCGTCTTGACGCCCCCGGTACCGGCCTGTCGGGCGGTCAGCAGCAGCGCCTGTGCATCGCCCGCGCCGTAGCGACCGAGCCCGAGGTTCTGCTGATGGACGAGCCTTGCTCGGCCCTGGATCCGATTGCAACTGCGCAGGTCGAAGAACTGATTGACGAGTTGCGCTCGCGTTATTCGGTGGTGATTGTGACCCACTCGATGCAGCAGGCCGCGCGAGTCAGCCAGAAAACCGCATTCTTCCATCTGGGCAACCTCGTCGAGTTCGGCGAGACGGGTCAGATCTTCACCAACCCCGAAGATCCCCGCACCGAAAGCTATATCACCGGCCGGATCGGCTGAGGACAGGTATCTGATCATGACCGAACAACATATTGCATCCGCCTTCGACCGCGATCTAGAAGCCATTCAGGCCCACATCATGAAGATGGGCGGGCTGGTCGAAGCCGCCATCATGGGTGCGGCCCGGTCGCTGGAAACGCGCGACGAGGAACTGGCGCAACAGGTCCGCGCAGGCGACAAGGCCATCGACGCGCTTGAGGAACTGATCGACGAGGAAACCGCCCGCCTGATCGCGCTGCGTGCGCCAACAGCCAGCGATCTGCGTCTGGTTCTCTCGGTGCTGAAGGTTTCGGGCAATCTTGAACGCATTGGCGATTATTCCAAGAACATCGCCAAACGGACCACGGTTCTTGTCAATGCAGGCGAGATCAACGGCAGCGCCGCAGCCTTGCGTCGCATGGCGCGTGAAGTCGAGCATATGCTGCGCGACGCGCTGGACGCGTACATCCAGCGTGACGCAGAATTGGCGACCGACGTGATCAACCGCGATGAAGAAGTGGACCAGATGTATAATGGTCTGTTCCGCGAATTTCTGACCTTCATGGCAGAAGATCCGCGCAACATCTCGTTCTGTATGCATCTGCATTTCATCGCCAAGAATATCGAGCGTATGGGTGATCACGTCACCGCAATCGCCGAGCAGGTCGTGTATCTGGTGACCGGCGAACGCCCCGCCGAAGCTCGGCCAAAGGCCGATGTAACCTCGCAATCCGTCTGAGGAGATTTCTGAGATGTCTGCCGATCAACCCACAGTGCTGGTGGTCGAGGATGAACTGGCCCAGCGTGAAGTGCTGGCTTATAATCTTGAAGCGGAAGGGTTCCGCGTATCCAAGGCGGCTAATGGCGACGAAGCCATGTTGCTGGTGGACGAAGACAGCCCGGACATCATTGTCTTGGATTGGATGATGCCCAACCTGAGCGGGATCGAAGTCTGCCGCCGCCTCAAATCACGCCCTGACACACGCTCGATTCCGATCATCATGCTATCGGCCCGCACTGAAGAGGTCGATAAGGTGCGCGGTCTGGAAACCGGTGCTGATGACTATGTAGTCAAACCCTATTCGGTGGTTGAACTAATGGCACGGGTGCGGACGCAACTGCGCCGCGTGCGCCCGGCGACGGTTGGTATCCGATTGGAATTCGACGATATCATTCTGGACTCTGAAACTCACAAGGTCAGCCGCGGCAGCAAGCCTTTGAAACTGGGCCCGACTGAATTTCGGCTGCTGAGCACGTTTATGGAGAAACCGGGCCGTGTCTGGAGCCGTGAGCAATTGCTCGATCGGGTTTGGGGTCGCGATATCTATGTCGACACCCGAACGGTGGACGTCCATATCGGTCGCTTGCGTAAAGCTTTGACGCAACATGGCGGCGACGACCCAGTTCGAACCGTTCGCGGCGCGGGATATGCGTTGGGGTAGGGCGCGCGCTACCCTATGAGTTTTACTCATGAGGAAATGCAAAACTCTTTCTGTCCTTTGGCGCATCACCGGGTTAGGTTGCGCCGAAGCTGACAGAGCGGAGAAGCCCCATGAACGCCCCAGATACCAAACCGACCTTGCGTGCCAAAGATGCGCCGGACCTTGGGCGATTTGCGTGGGAGGACCCATTTCGCCTGTCTGATCAGTTGACTGAAGACGAACGGATGATCGCCGACAGCGCGCGGGCCTATGCGCAGGAGAAACTGCAAACGCGGGTTCTGGAAGCGTTTCAGAACGAGGAAACCGATCCCGAGATTTTCCGCGAGATGGGCGAAATGGGCCTGCTGGGCACCACGATTCCCGAAGAATATGGGGGTATCGGGGCAGGGTATGTCGCCTACGGTCTTGTCGCGCGCGAGGTTGAGCGTGTGGATTCCGGCTATCGCTCGATGATGTCGGTGCAAAGTTCATTGGTGATGTACCCGATCTATGCCTATGGCAGTGAAGAACAGCGCCGCAAATACCTGCCGAAACTGGCCAGTGGTGAATGGATCGGTTGCTTTGGCCTGACAGAGCCCGATGCGGGCTCTGACCCGGCGGGTATGAAAACTCGAGCGGAAAAGATCGACGGCGGCTACCGTTTGACCGGTAGCAAGATGTGGATTTCAAACTCTCCGATCGCTGATGTTTTTGTCGTTTGGGCCAAGTCCGACGCACATGACGGGAAGATCCGGGGCTTTGTGCTTGAAAAAGGCCTGAAGGGCCTGAGCGCGCCGAAGATCCAGAACAAGATGAGCCTGCGCGCCTCGATTACCGGCGAAATCGTGCTGGACGGAGTTGAGGTTGACGAGGGCGCTTTGCTGCCCCACGTACAGGGGTTGAAAGGACCGTTTGGCTGCCTCAATCGCGCCCGGTATGGTATCAGTTGGGGTGCCATGGGGGCCGCGGAATGCTGCTGGCACGCGGCGCGTCAATACGGGCTGGATCGCAAGCAATTCGACAAACCCTTGGCGCAGACACAATTGTTCCAACGCAAACTGGCGGACATGCAGACCGAAATCGCGCTTGGTTTGCAAGCCAGCCTGCGTGTTGGTCGTTTGATGGATGACGCTGCTGCTGCGCCCGAGATGATCTCGATCGTAAAACGCAACAATTGCGGAAAAGCGTTGGACATCGCGCGGATGGCACGGGACATGCATGGGGGCAACGGTATCTCGCTGGAATTCCAGGTGATCCGCCATATGGTCAATCTGGAAACCGTGAACACCTACGAGGGGACGCATGACGTGCATGCGTTGATCCTGGGGCGTGCGCAAACGGGCCTGCAAGCCTTCTATTGAGTTTCGCGTAATTGGTATTATGGTAAAATAATGCCTGCGCGTGATTTGAACTTTGCACAGTTCCTCAAAGCCTTACGATGCTCTCCTGATAACCACTTCAGGAGCGCAAAATGCAATTGAACGGAAAAACCATTGTCATAACTGGCGCCGCTGGTGGTATTGGTAAAGGTCTCGCCGTACGGTTTGCGCAGCTTGGTGCAACGGTCGTCTGCTCGGATGTTGACCTGGACGCAGCGGAACGCGTTGCGCGCACCATCGGTGGTCACGCTCTGCACTGCGATGTGTCCAGCGAAGATCATGTGAAGGCCTTGATCGATACCGTCGAAGATCAGATCGCGCCAATTGATCTGTTTTGCGCGAATGCCGGGATTTTGACGCTCGGCGGTTTTGATACACCCGATGCGGATTGGGATCGAACGTGGAAGATCAATGTCATGTCCCATGTCTGGGCCGCGCGACATCTGGTTCCAAAGATGCTGGCACGCGGCGGCGGTTATTTTTTGATGACCGCATCGGCTGCCGGGCTGTTGAATCAACCTGGTGCTGCGCCGTATGGCGTCACAAAACACGCAGCCGTTGGATTTGCCGAGTGGCTGGCGCTGACATATGGGCGCAAGGGTTTGAAAGTTTCGGTTCTGTGCCCACAGGCGGTGCGTTCAGACATGACCAAGGGATACGAAGTGTCTGTCGCGTCGATCGACGGTATGCTCGAACCGTCCGAGGTCGCGGAAGCCTGTGTTCAAGCCATTGAAGCAGAGCAGTTCCTGATCCTGCCGCATCCGCAGGTTCTGGACTATATGCGCCACAAAGCGACCGATTATGATCGGTGGCTGGGCGGAATGCAGAAGCTAAATCAAATTTTTATCGAGGATAATTGATCAAACTACCGCGCTCGTCGCATTAACCCTTCCTGTGCGACAGATGCCACCAATGTGCCGTCCTGAGTATAGATTGAGCCACGATTGAAACTGCGGCCGCGGCCGCCCCAAGGCGAATCCATTGAATACAGATGCCACTTGTCGAAATGCACTGGCGCGTGGAACCACAGGGCGTGATCGAGGCTGGCTCCGTTGACCTCACCGGTGAACCAGCTCAGTCCGTGGGGCCTTAGTCCCGAACTGAGCAGGTACATATCCGAGGCATAGGTCAGCAGCAATTGCTGGGTGATCTGGACCCTGCCCCGCGCGGCGTTCATCCGGAACCAAATGGCGTTTCGATCGTCGGACTTGTCAGGCGTGAATAGGTCCAGATGGTGGACTTCGCGCACATCAATCGGACGGTCGCGCATCAGTTCGGATCGCAGACGTTCGGGGACGCGATCCAGATATTGTCGTCTGACCTCGGACCGCGCGGGCAATCCCTCGGGGCCGGAGATGTCGGGCATTGGATGCTGGTGGTCCCAGCCGTCATCTGCAATATGGAAGGACGCCGACATGTTGAGGATTTGTTTCCCGTGTTGGATCGCAATGACTCGGCGGGTGGTGAAAGAACCTCCATCTCGAGCCCTATCCACTTGATAAATAACGGGAATTGACGGATCGCCCGGGCGAATGAAATAGGCGTGCAAAGAATGGCACAGACGGTCTTCCACGGTACGGTATGCAGCAGACAGGGCTTGGGCGACGACTTGTCCGCCAAATATCCGCGTGGGCGTTTCACCGCCGGACCCTGTGCCACGAAACAGATCAACCTCAAGCCGTTCCAGAGATAGCAAATCCAGCAGAATGCGCTCGGCTTCGGTCATGTGGGGCTCTCCGATTGATCTGCGCCATGACGTAACAGGCTGCTGAAGGTCATTCAATCATTGCCCCGAGGACAAGCGCCTTGAGTTCCGACCGCGACGGATAGGAACTGGAGGGTGAGAGTTGGGTAAAGAAGACGGCTGTCACGTCATTGCTGCGGTCGACCCAGAAAAAGGTCGAGGCCATGCCGCCCCAACTGAAATCTCCCAAAGAGCCCGGTGTGGCTGTTCGGCCCGGATCAATCACCACCGAACCGCCAAGGCCAAAGCCGGTACCTTCCATCGGTTGTTCCGCAAAACTACTTGGACCCATCGAGGCAATGTCGCCCGCTAAGTGATTGCGCATCATGAATTCTACCGTTCTGCTGCTGAGCAGGCGGTGTCCATTCCCCTGCCCCTTATTTCGCAATATCTGGACGAATTTAGCATAGTCGTCGATTGTGCCGACCAAACCGCCGCCCCCAGAGCACATGGTGGTGTCGAGAAAGGCAGAATCTTCGTAGCTATCTGTCAAACGAAGGCTGTCACCACCGGTCTCAGCCGAATTCAGATCCATCGCATTGCCAGCTAAGGGCGTGTAGAGTGATGCAAAACGGTCCCCGGCATCTTTGGGAACAGTAAATCCGGTCTCAGACATACCCAGCGGGTCAAAAATCTCTTCCTGAAAGAACTGATCCAGCGTTTTGCCAGACACGATTTCCACGACCCGGCCGATCACGTCGATGCCCACCGAATATTCCCAACGACTGCCGGGATGGAATGCCAGCGGCAGGTCAGCGAGCGCAGTCACCCGGTTCGCCAAAAGACCCTCACGCGGGCCAAAGACGATGGATTGATTTTCCATCGCACTCGGCAGCAGCCCGGGGTTAAACGGATAGCTCAAACCACTTGTATGGGTCAGCAATTGATGCAAGGTCGGGGTTGTCGAGGGTTCGGTTTGGTCCATCCGGCTTGCGCCCGGCACAAGGGCATGCATATTCGAAAACTCTGGAAGAAAGTCAGATACCTGCGCGTCGAGGTGAAAGTTTCCGCGTTCGGCAAGCATCATCAATGCCACAGACGTCACTGGCTTGGTCATTGAATAAATTCGGGCAATCGTGTCGCGCTGGAAAGGCAAGCTCTGCTCCACATTCCGAAGCCCGCAGGCGTGGAAGAATGCCTCTTGACCCTGATGGTGGATCAGGACGGAACTTCCTGCATACTTCCGCTCATCCACATAGCGTTGCATCCACATCGGAATGCGCCCGAGGCGGGAAGGGTCGAGCGTGGTCTGACTGCACATGTGGACGTCCTGACATTGCCTATCAATTCCCCGGATTTTGCCGGGCGTGGTCACCTAACGCAATGGGGATGCAGCTATTTCCATATGGCTGTTACACTCAACGGGTTAAAGAATCGACGAGTCGGGATGGAAGGATCAAAATCATGTCACAAACTCTGGATTTTATATATGATTTTTGCAGCCCGAACGCATTTCTGGCTCATAAGGTGATGCCAAAGCTGGTGGCGGATCATGGGGTGCAGATCAACTATGTGCCAGTTCTTCTGTCGACAATTTTCAAAGCGACCAACAACCAAAGCCCGTTTCAGGCATTCTCGGAAAACCGTCAGAAAACTGCTTACCTGACCCATGATCTCCATCGCTATGCCCGTCGGCGCGGCGTAAGTTTTCATATGAGCCCCCATTTTCCGATCAATACCAAATTCGCCATGCGCGGAGCGGTCTTTGCCTCGGGAAAACAATGGGAAGCCAAATACATAGACGCGATCTTTGATGCTATCTGGGTGCATGGTCAAAAAGCAGATGAGATTACGGTGCTGATGGATATTCTGCAAGACAACGAACTGCCTGTCCGAAAACTGCGCGAAGCGATGACAGAGCTGGGCATTAAGCAGCAACTAAAGGATCAGTCCAAAAATGCGGCCAAGCGCGGTGTTTTTGGTGTTCCCACATTTTTTGCAAGCTCCGAGATGTTTTTTGGCAAAAACAGCTTGCCCAATCTGGAACTTGAATTGTCACGTAGTGTGTGAGTTTGCGCCCTCAAGCGCTTGCAAGCCATACTGGGCAAACATCGGAACATAACCACCTAATTTTCTAGCCCTTTCCGGGTCCGAGGCATTACCGTCCAAGGCGCGTTTGTAGACACCTTGCAGGATACCGGCCATGCGGAAAAAATTGAAAGCAAGGTAGAATCCGAAGTTGTCGATGCCCGGCAGTCCACGGCGCTTGCAATAGGCTGCAATGAACTCGTTGTCCGACGGTAGGCCGAGGCTGGATCGGTCGATGCCTGCCAGGCCCCGCCCCTCTTTTCCCGGTGGCATTTGCCACTGCATGATCACAGCCGCCAGATCGGCATAGGGGTGGCCGATCGTAGAAAGTTCCCAGTCCAGAACGCCAATACAACGGGTGCCGTTCTTTTCGAATAGCATGTTGTCAATGCGATAGTCCCCATGAACCAGCGTTCTCTGGCCGTCATCAGCAGGCATTGACGCGTCGAGTAAAGAAATCAGTTGGTCCATCTGAGCAATGGTTTTGGTCTCGGACGCGCGGTATTGCTTGGTCCAGCGTGAGATCTGCCGTTCGAAATAATTTCCCGGCGGTCCAAAGTCGGAGAGGCCCACGGCCTGGATATCGACCATGTGGAGCTCGGCCAATACGCGGTTCATCTCTTCAAAAACACCGGCGCGCGTTTCCTTGGTTTCGCCTGTCATAGTCGGGTCAAGGAAGTTACGACCGTCCAGGCGCTCCATTACGTAAAAGGCCGATCCAATGACGGTGTCGTCCTCGCACAAAAGGAACATTTCGGGCACCGGCACTCGACTGTTCGACAGGGCTTTTTGAACCCGAAATTCCCGGTCCACGGCATGAGCGGATTTTAGGAGTATGCCAGGAGGTTTACGCCGCAAAACATAGACTTGCGTCGGTGTCTTCAATTCATATGTTGGGTTGGACTGACCGACGGCGAATTTAGTGGCCTCCAACGGGCCTCGATAGCCGTCGAGATGCGCGCTGAGATAGGCATCAACAGCCTTCAGGTCCAATTGCGTGTCCGTGGACATATCAGTCTCCTTACCGCTCACAGGGCCTCTGCGAAGATATTTCCCGCGGTCACCACATTAATCCCACCCGAAACCGGGATGACGGCTCCGGTGACATAGCTGCCGCCGCGACCACACAGAAACAGCATGCAGCCCGCAATATCCTCATCCGCGCCGACCCGACCCAGCGGAACTGACTTTCCGACTTTGTCGCGGGTGGTTTCATCGGCAGTGGCAAAGGCGGTCATACGCGACACAAACGGCCCCGGTGCCAAGGCGTTGACTGTGATGTGGTAGGGCGAGAATTCCTTGGCCATGATCTTGGTCAGGTGCAAAACCGCTGCTTTAGAGGCTGAATAGCTGTAGGCGCCGTCGCCCATCGGTACCTCACCCATGACCGATCCCACATTGACAACACGGGCCGGATCATCGGCCGAACCTGATTTCATAAGCGTTGGCAACAGTTTCTGGGTCAATTCGAATATACCTGTTACATTCACCGACATGACCTTATCCCAGGCCTCATAAGGGAACTGTCCCATTGGCGCACCCCAAGACACGCCTGCGTTATTCATAAGGATATCAAGCTTGTCCGTGCGGTTGTGAACCTCGTCCACCAGCGCATCCACACCCTCTTTGCTACCAACGTCACCGGCAAACCCCTCTGCGCTGCCGGGCGCGTCCAGCGCATTGAGTTCGGCTGCTACGGTCTCGCACGCGTCCTGCTTGCGCGAGGCGATGAGAACCCTTGCACCGGCCCGTACCAGGGCTTCGGCGGCCATGCGGCCAATTCCCGTGGCACCGCCAGTTACCAGGGCTGTCTTTCCCTCTACCGAGAATAGGGATTCGGGTGTCATCGGGTGCTCCTCGTGTTTGTTCATTTGGCGCTGGCATGGTGTCTGCATACGCGTACCGCTGCAACGTCATATCCTTGACAACGTATCGGGCTGCGCCAAACTTCCTCCTGTAGGAATAACAGGGATAACGGGGTCAACATGCAAGCTTTACTCAGCGTCGCTCCGGGTGGACCAGAAACTTTGGAACTGACCACCCTGCCCGATCCGCAGCCGGGCAAGGGCGAGTTGTTGGTGGGCGTCAAAGCCGCCGGGGTGAATTTTCCTGATACGCTGATGATCCGGGACCTCTACCAGATCAAACCGCCGCGCCCTTATGCTCCGGGTGGCGAGATTGCGGGTCAGGTGCTGGCGGTAGGTGAAGGTGCCGCTGGGTTCGAAGTCGGCGACCGTGTGTTGGCGCTGACCGGTCATGGCGGCTTCGCAACACATCTGACTATTCAGGCTTCGACTGCGGTGAAGTTCCCGGATTCCATGCCCTTTGAGGATGCCGCGTGTTTCATCTTTACTTACGGCACCTCTTATCATGCTATGAAGGATCGCGCGGCGCTGAAGGCTGGCGAAACCCTGTTGATTCTGGGGGCTGCGGGTGGAGTAGGAACCGCTGCCATCGAATTGGGCAAGGCAATGGGCGCGCGTGTCATCGCCGCCGTGTCATCGGAAGAAAAAGCCGCGTTCTGTCGACAAGTTGGGGCGGATGATACAATCGTTTACGCGACCGAAATGGATCGGGACGCGCAAAAGACTTTTTCATCCGATATTAAGGCGTTGGCTGGGCCAGTTGGTGTCGATGTTGTCTATGACGCGGTCGGCGGAGACTATGCGGAACCCGCATTGCGTGCGATGGCGTGGGGTGGTCGTTTTCTGGTGGTGGGATTCCCGGCTGGGATTCCCAAAATTCCGCTGAACCTGCCACTGTTGAAAGGCTGTCAGATTGTCGGAGTGTTTTGGGGCGCTTCGGTCTTTAGAGACCCTGCAGGACACGCGGAGAATGTGCAGGAACTGTTCCAGTTCTACGACGCTGCCAGGATCAAGCCGCAAATCAGCACGACGTTTCCACTGGAAAAAGCCGCTGAGGCTTTGTCCTTACTATCCGGGCGCGGTGCCTTGGGCAAAATTGTCGTGACGATGCTCTGACAACCCTACAATAAGAGCGGGCCGGTGTTGAGTTGCAGCACTGCGTTCGGGCAACCAGGAAAGTGACGCAGCGCTGGCGGTGGACAAGGGGACCCATTGGCGTTTAAGAACCAAAAAAACGGGAACAGTGAAAAAAATGCGTAAAGCTCTGATTTTAAACGGCCCGAACCTGAATCTGCTGGGCACGCGTCAGCCAGAGGTATATGGTAAAACAACCCTGAAAATGGTTGAGGAAATGTGCGTAACGCACGCAGAAACAATCGGTTTCGAAGTCGCGCACATGCAGTCGAACCATGAAGGTGCCTTGCTGGACGCGATCCACGCAGCCAAAGGGACGCAGGACGGCATCATCCTGAACGCCGGTGCCTATACCCATACGTCTATTGCGCTGATGGACGCTATCGCCTCGGTCGAGCTTCCCACCATCGAGGTGCATCTGTCAAACATCCATGCACGCGAGAGCTTTCGCCATACCTCGTATATCTCGAAAGTCGTCGTCGGTCAGATTTGTGGCTTTGGTGCGCAAAGCTACATCCTGGCGTTGGACGCGCTGGCTGGGTTCCTTGACCGTGAGGGCGCTTAATGAGGCTGAGTGAGTATCTTTATTTCCTGAGCTACACCAAAACGCTTGAGGAATTGTGGGATGCCCACTGCCGCCAAATGGCTGAATACGGCTTCGACCGGCTGTTGTACGGGTATACGCGCTACAAGACCCCGACCTCGTTGGGCGACCCGGAAGATTTTGTCATTCTCACCAACCATACCAAACCCTATCTGGATGGGTTCCTGCGCAGTGGGCTGTATTTTCATGCGCCGATGCTGAAATGGGCGCTGGAAAATGAAGGTGCGGCCAGTTGGCAGATGACGCAGGATATGATGATGTCCGGCGCTTTGACTGCGCAGGAGTTGGAAGTGCTTGAGTTCAACCGCTCGAAGGGTGTTGTTGCCGGGTATACGGTTAGCTTTACGTCAGTGTCGGCGCGGTCGAAAGGTGCGATTTCTCTATCTGCCTGTGGCGCACGGTCTCAGGAAGATGTGGATGCAATCTGGGCAGAGCACGGCGAAGATATTTTGCTGATGAACAATATGGCGCATCTCAAGATCCTGACCCTGCCTTACAACGCTCCAAACAGAGCTCTGACAAAGCGCCAAAGAGAGGCGCTGGAGTGGGTCGGAGATGGAAAAACCACGCAGGATATCGCGCTGCTGATGGGCCTGACAGCAGCCACTGTTGAGAAACATTTGCGTCTGGCGCGTGAGTCGCTGGCGGTCGAAACCACAGCCCAGGCGGTTCTGAAGGCATCTTTTCAAAATCAGATGTTCGTGATGGAGGCCTAAACCCCAATTTTTTGACGCTCACCTGCGTCAATTTACCTAGGGTAAGGAAAACATTACTTTTCGATTATGACGCGTAGTTGCAAAATGAGAGCGTTCCGTGAGTGGTGGCTTTAGCCTGGGAACATTTGGTCGGATCTTTGTGATTTCAGGGCTCTCCGGCCGCTCTGACACAGGGGCGTCTATTCGTCCACGTACCTATGTCGGAAATCCGGGGGGCCTCGACCATCCCCATCATGCGGGGCCCCCCAACCCTATCCTTCAATGCCAGGCGCTTCGGCGTCTTTTTTTGTGCGCGCAAGAAAAAACCGGCCACGCCTTGCGCGACCGGTTCTTAAAGTGTCCCGGACCCCAAGAGGTCCGGAAAATCGCTTAACCCTGGGCTGCTTTTGCAACTTCGGCGGCGAAGTCTTCTTTTTCCACCACGATGCCTTCGCCAACTTCCAGACGGATAAAGCCGGTGATGGTTGCGCCTGCTTCTTTGGCGGCTGCTTCAACGGTCAGGTCAGGGTTCACAACGAACGACTGGTTCAGCAGAGTCGATTCAGCCACGAATTTCTTCATACGACCTTCGATCATCTTCTCGATCACCTGCTCCGGTTTGCCGGATTCGCGGGCGATGTCCATCTGAACCTGCTTTTCCTTCTCGACGACCGCCGGGTCCATGTCGGCCTCGGACAGAGCTGCCGGGTTCACAGCTGCGATGTGCATCGCAACCTGCTTGCCGATCGCTTCGTCGCCACCGGTCAGAGCAACCAGAACGCCGATTTTGCCCATGCCGTTGGTGGCTGCGTTGTGGACGTAAGACACAACAGTGTCACCCGACAGTTTCGCCATGCGGCGCACCGACATGTTCTCGCCGATGGTGGCGATCTTGTCGGTCAGAGTGTCGGCAACGGATTTGCCACCCAAGTCAGCCGCCAGCAGAGCGTCAACGTCTGCAACACCTTCGGCTGCAAACGCGATCTTGCCGACCATTTCCTGGAATTCAGCGTTTTTCGCAACGAAGTCGGTTTCCGAGTTCACTTCGACAGCAACACCGTTGCCACCGTTGACGTGAACAGCAACCAGACCTTCTGCTGCGGTACGGCCCGATTTCTTGGCCGCTTTCGCCAGGCCTTTGGTGCGCAGCCAGTCAACGGCCTCGTCCATGTTGCCGCCGGTTTCGGTCAGGGCTTTTTTCGCGTCCATCATGCCTGCGCCTGTGCTGTCGCGCAGTTCTTTAACCATTGCTGCTGTGATTGCCATCTTTTGGCTCTCCTCAATTCAAACGGAATTGGGGCAGGTCATACCCTGCCCCATGTGTCAATTACGTGACGGGCAGCTTACGCTTCAGCCGGAGCTTCAGCGGCTTCTTCTGCAACGACTTCTTCAACCGGTGCTTCTTCGAATGCACCCAGGTCTACGCCAGCAGCACCCATCTGAGCGGTCATGCCGTCCAGAGCGGCGCGAGCGGCTAGGTCACAATACAGACCGATGGCGCGGGCTGCGTCGTCGTTGCCGGGGATGATGTAGTCAACACCGTCGGGCGAGCAGTTGGTGTCGACAACAGCCACAACCGGGATACCCAGCTTGTTGGCTTCGGCGATGGCCAGTGCTTCTTTTTTGACGTCGATGACGAACAGTAGATCAGGAACGCCGCCCATCTCGCGGATACCGCCCAGCGAAGCCTGCAGCTTCTGTTGGTCACGCTCCATGCCCAGACGCTCTTTCTTGGTCAGGCCTTCTGCGCCGGCTTCCATTGCTTCGTCGATCTGGTTCAGACGGTTGATCGACTGGGAAACGGTTTTCCAGTTGGTCAGCGTACCGCCCAGCCAGCGGTGGTTCATGTAGTACTGAGCCGACTTTTCAGCCGCTTCGGCGATCGGGCCAGCGGCCTGACGCTTGGTACCAACGAACAGAACGCGGCCACCTTTTGCAACGGTGTCACGAACAGCCTGCAGAGCCTGATCCAGCATCGGAACGGTCTGGGTCAGGTCCATGATGTGGATGCCATTGCGCGAGCCGTAGATGAACGGGCCCATGCGGGGATTCCAACGCTGTGTCTGGTGACCAAAGTGAACGCCAGCTTCCAGCAGCTGACGCATGGTGAACTCGGGAAGAGCCATGCTATTTTCCTTTTCCGGTTTACGCCTTGGCGGGGGTGAAAGAAGCGGATGCTCCAACCGGCGGGCCTGATGAGGATGTCTCCCTGCAAAAAGCCCAAACCCCGCCTGCGGGTTTGAATGGCGCGCGTATACGGCAGGTTTTGGTACAACGCAAGAGGCTTTCGCCCCTATTTTTCAAGCCGCGCCAAGCTATGGGCATGACGGACGGCTTCCTCGCAATGCGCAGCCAACGCTTTGCGGTTTTCAAAATCGCTGACCTTGGCGGGTGTGTGGTAGATCAACTCGACCCAGCCTTGCCGACGGGCGCCCAGCGTTTTCAGCAAATGCGGACCGAAATCCATATCTCCCCACCACCCATAGAACCTGTTGGGTTGTCCGGCAGGTGCATGGTAAATAACGGAAACCGGCTGCACATACATGAATTCGCGCAGTTCATCTGTAAAGAATGCAGCAAAGAGTGTTGTTTTAAAGGGCAAAACCCTGATTCCATCGGTCGAGGTGCCTTCCGGGAAGAACACCAACTTATGACCTGCGGACAAGCGTTCCTGAAACAACAAGGTTTGCTCGCGCGCCTTTTTTCGGTTGCGTTCGATGAAGACCGTACCCGTGGCCCGGGCAAGCCAGCCGATGCCGGGCCACCTTGCAACCTCGGCCTTGGAGACGAAATAGACCCTTTTGCGAGCATTAAGTGCGAAAATATCCAACCACGAAGAGTGATTGGCCACCACTGCTCCACGTTGGGTCATCAACTCTCCGGAACTGCGGAATCCCATTCCTAGAATGCGAAAAGCGTTGCGACAGACAAACTGTGTGATGAAGGGCGTGATTGGGCGGCGGACGCCGTAAATCGGTCTCTCGATCAGGCGGAGGGTCAGCAGAATAATCAGCCCGCCAAAGACCAATGCCGCCAAAGGCAGACCTCGCAGAATGACCAGAATCCAGCCGATCAGGCCCAGTTCAATGGGATCAGGCGCGTCTTCGCTGTGCCAGGATGCGTCGCTCAAGGGTTACGCTCCGCTATAGATGCGCCGTTGGCGCTCGTTCATGCGCGCTGTGTCTAGGATCAGGCACACGTCCGTTGTGTTGAAGGCATGGTCGATGAAAGCGCCCTCGCCCACGAACCCGCCCAGCCGAAGATAGGCCTTGATCAGCGCCGGAACCTGCACCATAGCTGCGCGGCGGTCCAGCGCATCCACGCCCACCAAATCCATCGACTGAAACACATCGGGTTGCGCCCGGACCCTCAGGTCTGGCGGCGCGAGGTGGTTGTGATGCAACATAGACAAAGGCTGCGCTAGCGCCTGAACATCGGTGCCGTGAAAGCTGGCGACGCCGAATAGAACTTCAATCTGGCGCGCGTTCACATAGGCGGCCAGACCGTTCCACAGATGATACATTGCCGTGCCGCCGCGATAGTCAGGGTGGAGGCAGGATCGCCCCAATTCCAACAGCTTGCGACCGCTGTCTTTCAGAACGCTCACATCATATTCGTCTTCGGAATAAAACTGCCCCAGATCTGCTGCACGTTCACCCGGTAACAGCCTGTAAACGCCCACAGTTTCGCCGGTCTGGTCGTCGATGGCCAGCATATGGTCAAAATACGGGTCGAACCGGTCCTGCTCTAGCCCTGCGTCGTGGTCCACCATCTCTCCGCCACCGCCCAGTTCGCGCACGAAAACGTCATAGCGCAGCCGCTGCGCGGCACGCAGTTCGGCCTCGGTCTCGGCGAGTTTGACGGTGAAGGATGGGCCTGTACCCGACATCAGAAAGTCCCTGTGGTTTCAGGGCTGATACCGCAGGTGTCGGGGGAATGGCAACATCGCCTGAACCGGTTGGATGTTAACCTTTCCTAAACCAGTTTCACGGATCAAAGACGGGCATCAGGGCGATGCGCGATCCGTCAATCACCACTTTCCCCTGCTCGCGGAAGTTCACGGTGATTTTGCCGCCGATATTGGACTGCACCTGCCCAATGCCCCAATCGGGGAAATCGGGGTGGCGGACAAACATGCCCGGTGCAAGAATGGCATTGAGTTCTGACATGACTGGGCTCCGGCTCCGGCGGCAGATACAGCAGGAGGTACGCATGAGCGCAACAGACGTCAACCTGGCCGAGCTGATCGGCTCGCGGATCTGTCATGATCTGATCAGCCCGATCGGCGCGATCACCAACGGGTTGGAGCTGCTGGAAATGGTTGGCGGCGCCCAAGGCCCGGAGATGGAGCTGATCTCGGGCAGTGTCGGCAGCGCAGGCGCGCGTATCCGCTTTTTCCGGGTGGCGTTTGGATCGGCCAGCGATCAACCCCTGGGCCGCGCCGAGGTCAGCGCCTTGCTGAAAGATGTTGAAGCCGCAGGCCGTGTGCGCGTGAGATGGAACCTGACCGAGGCGGTACCGCGCAATCAGGTCAAACTGGCGTTTCTGGCGCTGATGTGCTGCGAAAGCGCGATGCCCTTCGGGGGTGAGGTGACGATCCGCAACGATGTCGATCAATGGACCGTGACGGGCGTGGCAGACAAGCTGAACATCGACAGCGATCTGTGGAATAACCTGCCCAAGGGTCGGTTTGCTGATAAGGTCACCCCCGCCAAGGTGCAATTCGCCCTTCTGCCGGAAACGGCGCATGCGATGCGGCGGCGGATTACGGCGGAAACCACCGCAACCCGCGTCGAGATCAGGTTTTAGGCGCGGACCGTCCCGTTGCCCCGCACAAGGTATTGAAAACTGGTCAGTTGGGCGGCCCCAACCGGCCCACGGGCATGCATTTTGCCCGTGGCAATCCCGATCTCGGCCCCCATTCCGAACTCGCCGCCATCGGCGAACTGGGTTGAGGCGTTGTGCATCAGGATCGCGCTGTCCAGCCGTTCAAAGAACCGGGCCGCAGCTTGCGGGTCCTCGGTCATGATACAGTCTGTGTGGTTCGAGCCGAATTGACGGATATGCGCGATGGCCTCATCGATATCTGCTACGGGCTTAGCGGCGATGATACTGTCGAGGAATTCTTTACCCCAATCCTCATCCGTCGCTTTCAACGCACCGTCGAGAGCCAAGGAGCCCTCGGCGTGAACCTCAACTCCGGCGGCCAGCAGCGCGGTGATGACATCCCGCCCCAGCGTTTCAGCAATGTCCCGATGGATCAGCAGGCACTCGGCGGCACCGCATATCCCCGTCCGCCGGGTCTTGGCGTTCAGCACGACCTCAAGGGTTTTCGCGGGGTCTGCCGCCTTGTCGATATAGATATGAACAATGCCTTCGAGATGAGCAAAGACAGGCACGCGGGCTTCGCGCTGAACCAATCCGACCAGCCCCTTGCCACCACGAGGCACGATCACGTCTACAAAGTCCGTCATGGTGAGCAATTCCTGAACGGCTGCTCGGTCGCGTGTGGGTACTAGTTGGATCGCGTCTTCAGGCAGGTTTGCGGCCTTCAGACCCTCGACCAAACAAGCATGGATCGCGCCAGACGAATGGAAGCTTTCCGAGCCCCCTCGCAGGATCACCGCATTGCCTGATTTCAAGCACAGCGCACCCGCATCCGCTGTTACATTCGGGCGGCTTTCATAGATCACTCCGATCACACCCAGAGGCGTGCGCACGCGCTGGATATGCAGCCCCGAGGGCATGTCCCATTCGGTCAGAACCTCGCCCACCGGGTCGGTCTGATCCGCCACGGTTCGCAGTCCATCGACCATTCCCAGAATTCGGGATTCGTCCAGCATCAGACGGTCCATCATCGCTGGGCTCAGGCCCTTGTCGCGCCCAAATTCCAGGTCCTTCTTGTTGGCTTCGATAATCTCAGCGCGGCGAGCCCAGACGGCCTCGGCCGCGGCGATCAGAGCGGCGTGTTTGCGTTCTGCACTGGCAAAGGCCAACTCAGCAGCGGCAGCCTTGGCGCGCGCGCCCAAATCGGCCATCAGGGCGGGAATGCTGTCGAAATCCTTCATCTTGGGTGCCTTTCCTGTTGTCCTATAGCGCCAGATCGTCCCGGTGGATCAACACGGCGCGACCAGGATAGCCCAGCGTTGCCTCGATCTCGGATGATTTACGCCCTTTTATCGCGTCCGCCTCTTGCGCGGTATATCGGCTGAGACCCTGCGCCAAACGCCGCGCCTGCGGGTCGATGATGGCCACAGGATCGCCGCGCTGAAAATCGCCGGTCACTTCGACAATACCTGCAGGCAGCAAGCTTTTGCCATTTCCAAGCGCACGCGCCGCGCCGGCATCCACCACAATCTCGCCACGTGGCTTCATCGCCGAGATCCAGCGTTTGCGCGCCGCGTGCGGATCGACGGTGGCCGTGAACCACGTGCAGTTCGCACCATTCTCAAGCGTATTCAACGGGTTCAAGGGCGATCCTTCGGTAATCGCCATATCGCAACCCGCTGCCGTCGCCATCTTGGCCGCCAGCAATTTAGTCTTCATCCCACCCTTGGAAAGGCCCGAACCAGCGTCACCGGCCATCGCCTCGATCTCGGGCGTGATGTCCTTAATCACATCATAGCGCGTGGCCGAGGCGTCCTCGGTCGGGTTCCCGGTATAGAACCCGTCCACATCCGACAGCAGGATCAGTTGATCGGCGCCGACTGTAACAGCGATTTGCGCCGCGAGGCGGTCATTGTCGCCATATCGGATCTCATCTGTGGCGACTGTATCGTTTTCGTTGACAATCGGGACAACACCCAGTCCCAACAGGGTCTCAAGCGTCGCGCGCGAGTTCAGATAGCGGCGGCGATCAGAACTGTCCTCTAGCGTGACAAGAACTTGCGCCGTGGTGATATTGTGCGGCGCAAGAGCCTCCTCATAAGCGCGGGCCAGCCGGATTTGACCGACAGCGGCAGCGGCCTGAGATTGTTCCAGCGGTAAGGTAGCCATCGGCAGGCCTAGAACCCCACGCCCCAGAGCAATCGACCCAGAGGACACCAGAATAACATCCGTCCCCTGCCCCTTTAGCCATGCCACGTCCTGCGCCAGCGAATGCAGCCAGTCGGACCGCAACAACCCAGTATCCCGATCCACTAGCAAGGCAGATCCGATCTTCACCACCAGACGTTTGGCCGAGGTCAGGGTTGCCAAGGCGCGGCCTCCTCGGCGGGTTTGTGGCGGAGGCGATTGTCGTCAATTTCCGCGCGCAGGGCGCGCAGAACCTCGGTCACGCCCAAATGTGCGACGCCAGACATAGTCATGACGGGTCCGCCTACGGCCTCTTCCAACTCGGCCTTAGCCAATTCGCGTTCCTCATCATCCAGTGCGTCGACCTTGTTCAGCACGGTGATCCGGGGCTTCTCGGCCAGCTCACCGCCGTAAGCCTCAAGCTCGTGAATGATGGTGCGGTAATCCTCGGCCACGGTTTCCGAGGTGCCATCGACCAGATGCAGCAAAACCGCGCAGCGTTCCACGTGGCCCAGAAAACGGTCGCCGATACCGCGCCCTTCATGGGCGCCTTCGATCAGGCCGGGGATGTCGGCCACAACGAATTCGACGCTATCCACGCCCACAACACCCAGATTGGGGTGCAGCGTGGTAAACGGATAATCGGCAATCTTGGGCCGTGCGTTCGAGGTGGCTGCCAGAAAGGTTGACTTGCCCGCATTGGGCATCCCCAGCAGCCCCACATCGGCGATCAGTTTCAGCCGCAGCCAGATGGTGCGGTCGATCCCCGCCTGACCCGGATTGGCCCGGCGCGGGGCCTGGTTGGTGGCCGATTTAAAGTGCAGGTTGCCGAAGCCGCCATTGCCGCCCTTGGCCAGCAGCACGCGCTGCCCGACCTCGGTCAGGTCGCAGATGACGGTTTCTTCGTCCTCGTCCAGAATCTCGGTCCCAACAGGTACGCGGAGGACAATGTCATCGCCATCCTTACCGGTGCGCTGCTGCCCGCGGCCGGGCTGGCCGTTTTTGGCAAAGAAATGTTGCTGATAACGGAAGTCGATCAGCGTGTTCAGACTGTCTACAACCTCAACCCAGACGGAGCCGCCCTTGCCGCCATCGCCGCCATCCGGACCGCCATATTCGATGTATTTTTCGCGCCGAAAGCTGACGCAGCCGCCACCTCCGGCCCCGGACCGGATGTAGACCTTTGCAAGATCGAGAAATTTCATGACTGTCCCCTACTGCAAAGGCCCCATCGGCCACAAGTCAGAGTTTCTTTGTATATGTCCAGGTGGACACGTTCGCGTCACGCGCCACCGAGTATGTTTCGGCGTCGCCCAGATATTCGAACCCGCAATGGGTCAAGACCCGCGCCGAGGCCGGGTTGTCTTGAAACACGCTGGCGAACATCGCGGCGTTTTCCAGCGGGTTCGCCGCAACCAGCGTTTCCACCGCCATCGAAGCAATTCCGGTGTTCCAATAGACCGGCGCAACCCAATAGCCCACCTCGGACTGGTTGCGATCCAGCCGTGTCAGCGAGATCAAACCGATCAGTTCCGGCCCGCCGTCCTTGGTGGCATCCATCGCCCAGACGTCTTCGTCCCGGTCCTCAGACATGGCGCGGTTCACAAATGCCTCGATCGAGCCAGGCGGCAATGGATGCGGAATAGACGACGTCATCCGCGCCACGCGCTCATCACCTGCATAATGTTCAATGAGACCCATATCCGACCGGCGCAACGGGCGCAGGTCGAACCGCTCGGTTTCAATCACCGGCTGGTTTATTATTGTCTCAAGCTTCATGAGTGCGGTCCTCCTCCGAACAACACGTAAATTGCGGACGTAACAGTGAAACCAATTACAGCCCACATCAGATATTTGCGGCCCAGACGATCTTCAACCGCATGGGCAATGCGTCCCTGAAACAGGGGCGGTATGGTGCTTGCTGGGAGTGTCATCGGGCTCATAGGTCAAAACTGTGTTAAAAACGAGAAAAGGGACCGGCATTTTCTGCCGGTCCCCCATTTATTTCTAAACCTTTAGGGTTTCGGCTTACTCTGCGGCCTCCGCCACTGGCAGGACCGAAATAAAGGTGCGGTTCTTGAGTCCCTTGTGGAACTTCACGGCGCCATCAACAGTTGCAAAAATGGTGTGATCTTTGCCCATGCCCACGCCCTCGCCCGGCCAGAACTTGGTGCCGCGCTGACGTACGATGATGTTGCCTGCGATGGCCGCCTGGCCACCATAGAGTTTCACGCCAAGGCGGCGACCAGCAGAGTCGCGACCGTTACGGGAGGAACCGCCAGCTTTTTTATGTGCCATTCTCTCTCTCCTTAGCCTTGAGCCAGCTCTTTGGCTTGCTCAACCCATTCGGGCTTCACTTTGATGGTGTCGATAGCAGCAATCTGCTCGTCCGACAAGGCGGCCAGAGCGGCAAAGCTCTCGATACCTGCGTCGTTCAGCTTTTTGGCAGCGGCGGGGCCGACACCGTTCAGCTTGGTCAGATCGTCAGCAGCAGCCGCAGCGGCGGCGGGTGCTTCTGCCTTGGCTTCAGCTTTCTTGGCAGGCTTTGCAGCAGGTGCCGCTTCGCCAGCCGGTGCAGAACCGGTTGCAGCCTTGATGCCCGACTTGTCAGCGCCCGACGACAGGATGTCGGTGATTTTGACCAGTGTCAGTTTCTGACGGTGGCCAACGGTACGCTTCGAGCTGTGCTTACGACGGCGTTTGACGAACTTGATGACCTTGTCACCCTTGATCTGTTCGATCACTTCGGCCTGTACGCCTGCGCCTTCAACGAAAGGTGCGCCAACAACCGGAGCGTCACCGCCCAGCATCAGAACATCGTTGAATTGAACTTTTTCACCTGCGTCGGCAGCCAGCTTTTCAACGCGGAGGATATCACCCGCCTGAACCTTGTACTGCTTGCCGCCAGTCTTGAGGACCGCAAACATGCGTCTTTCCTTTGTCTAACCGCGTTCTGTGGTCCCCTTGCGGGTGTTGCCGGCTTTCGCCACCTCGAACAGCGCGCCCTTTTCGGGCCGTGTGACGACCCTTGGGATAGTCCCGATGGGTCAATAATAACGAGACCCGGCGCGGAGGAACCGGCCGGGATGCGCGCTTA
Organism: Ruegeria lacuscaerulensis; assembly: GCF_013034745.1. Classification (NCBI taxonomy): domain Bacteria; kingdom Pseudomonadati; phylum Pseudomonadota; class Alphaproteobacteria; order Rhodobacterales; family Roseobacteraceae; genus Ruegeria; species Ruegeria lacuscaerulensis. Next base: position 91,214 of record NZ_WQGP01000009.1, read on the forward strand.
TCCATAGAATGCAGGACAAAGTCAACATCAAAAGCAACTCAGAGATCCGAGCCGCGCAGTACCTGTGAAACTGCAAGACCCAACCGGTAATAGATCTTGTCATAGGTGCGGTCGAAACTGTCGAAAAAGGCCTCGTTCACGGCGCGGCCGGTCTGGGTCCGCGAAAAGGCGATGTTCTCGCGCAGTTGCGCCTCGTCCAGGGGTTGATAGGCCATCAGAAGGAAAGAATACAGCCACGTACGCGTTTCTTGCGTGATGGTGTCTTTTTCAGCGAGAAGCTGGGCCAGAACCTCGCCATCATCGCCGCCAATTTCGGAATTCAAGCCTCGGAAAAAGTTATAATCTGCGCTCACGGCGCTTTTAACATTCTTCTCGATCAACTCGTTGACCTCGATATACTCATCCACCAGTTGGAAGAATGTGCTGTCCTGATCCTGTGCGGAATACGCGTCTTGCGCCATCTCTTCTATGGTGTCGTCCTGAAAAGCCTGACGGGCAGAGTTTTCAAGCCGCACAACGGTCTGTCCCAGATCGCTTTCGAAAAACAGCACGGCGCGTTCCATTTGGCTGTCTGACAGCGTTTCCACAAAGGCGGTGGAAAACTGGTCGCGCATCCAGTCGGGATCATAGATCATATCGACTTGTGTTGCGAAATAGGCCCCGCCTGCCCCGTCCAGCATCGTTGTGTTGATCTCTTGCGCCTGCATCTGCCCTTCGTGGCGCAGCAGTTCGATCACCTCGTCCATGTGCAGGGCCGTCATCAAACGGTCAATCTGCTCGGCGACCGCTGGGGTCACACTCAGGGCAAGTGAAAGGAAGGCCGCCAGCAGTCGCATCAGATGTCCTGTGCTGGGTGAAGATCGGCCATCCGCGCGGCCAGAACTTCGAATTTCATCGCCATGATTTCATATTGGATGGCATTGAGCAGCTCATAGACCTCTTGCATCAAGGGTTGTTCTAATGCGTCAGCATAGGCGGTCACGTCGGCATCCGAGAAATCCTGATACGTGTAGGCCGCGCCAGCCAGTGCCGAAAGCTGAATGGCTTGCCGCATGGCGCCTTCGTTCTGTTTCATTAACTCACGCAGATCGCCCGCATCCATTTGCAGGTCGATCACACCGGACGCGCTTGCGGCCAGCAGAAACCGGATCTGGATTTCCTGCAGCGCCCGCAGCGCGGTGCCGCTGGAATCGATCGCATTGTTCATGCGCTTCAACTCTTCGACCCGCTGTGACCCTTGCTGAATCAGGTCGGCGACGATCTTCTGGCCCTCCAACTGCTTGGCATCTTCGTCTTCGTGGATATGAGCGGCGTTTTCCGCCACGACCAGCCGCTGCCCCAGATCCGAGGCATAGAATTCGACCGCGTGTGTCAGCGCCTCATTGCTGAGCGTTTGTTCCAGAATAGCCACTGCGGTTTCATGCATATCATCAGTGTCGAACACCTCTTCGGTCAGACGCGCCCAGTCCGACCCGAACCCTTCGGGATCAATCCCCAACATCTGCGGAGCCGAGGCCGAGGCCAGCGCGATACTTTGCAGCGCGACGTCAAAGCCTGTGGTGGTCAGAAACGCTTCGATCCGGTCGCGATCCGCTGTGGCCGCATGGGACGGCAACGCGGCCAGCGCGAAAAGAAGCAGTGAAACGGGCAATGCGAAGAAGCGAGCGATATGTGTCATGGACATAGACCCTAGGTGATTTACGCCATCAGGCAATGGAAAATCCCAGAAGAGTGAATTTGGGGAATTTTCTGCTTGCACCCCCGCGCGTTCCTCACTAAATCCCCCCCTCACAGACCCCCGCGGAGAGGTGCCGGAGTGGTCGAACGGGGCGGTCTCGAAAACCGTTGTGGGTGCAAGCCCACCCAGGGTTCGAATCCCTGTCTCTCCGCCACTTTCCCTAGTGACGCCCAATTCCGAGACACCCGCCGGACGGCGTGTTCTTGCCTGCTGGTTGGGCCGTATCGGCACAAGGTAGCCCAATTCGCTTGGGTGACGCTTGGCGCACGTAATTCCCCTTGGGCAATGCATATATTCAAATCATCTTAAGTTTATAAAACTAAAGGAGATTAGTAAGATGCAGAAACTAATTCCAGCCATCCTTGTGGCAGCGATCGTGGCGGGCGGTTATTATTACCTCAATACGTCAGAGGCGCTCGAACCGGCAACGGCGACGGCCCCGGATGAGACACCCTCTGAGACCATTGGGGAAACAGCCAGCCAGCTTGTTGATCAGGCTGGTCAGGAAGTCGCCGTTCTGGCCAATCAGGGGCAGGACTTGATGAACCAATGGATCGAAGAAGGAATGCTGACCGTTCAGAATTTCGACTACGATACCCTTATGGCCTCGGTTCAGGACAGCGATCTGGCGCAGGACATCAAAACACAGGCCACAGCTATCTTGGAGGAGATCAAGGCCTCGCCCGAAACGCTTGCCGCGAAAATTCAGGAACTGCGAGAGTTGTTGAACGCAAATTGAGTTCTGCAATTGCCTGCGCCGTTGCGCGACGTAAGCTTTGCCCTGCGTTGACCCTTGCCGGATCACGTGATTGGCTGGCCTGAGGGTTACAATGCCAACAGACGTTTTTGTATCAAACCATACACGGGATGCTTCAAGCTGTTGTTTTCAGGGGATTGAAATGAACACACCGCCATCAACCATGTTTGCCGTTGTTCAGACACAGGACGGGTATTCGGGAACGGCCACCGGCCCAGTATTGGAAGACGCCGCAGAATGGTTGAGTGAAGCGGAGTTGCCGGTGCCCGCTCCGGGCCCCGGTCAGGTGTTGATCAGGCTGCGCGCGGCCTCGGTAAATCCGTCGGATATTCACTTTATCAAAGGCGAATACGGCCAGCCCCGCGTTAAGGGAGCCGCCGCAGGGTTTGAGGGATGCGGCGATGTGGTTGCGACAGGTGCCGGGGCCGAAGTCCTGAACGGTCAGCGTGTGGCCTTCGTTGCGGCGGGCGCCGGGGCGTGGGCTGAATATGTGGTGACACAGGCGATGATGTGCATCCCCCTGAGGCCCGAGATTTCGGATGAGGACGGCTCGGCCCAGATCGTGAACCCGATGACGGCCATAGCGATGGTGGATATCGCGCGAAATGCCGGCGAGGCTTTCATAGTCTCTGCCGCGACAAGCCAGTTGGGCAAGCTGATGTGCAGTTTGGGTTGCGATCTGGGCCTGAAACCCATTGCCATCGTGCGCCGGGCGGATGCGGTAGACAGTCTGAAGGATCTTGGCGCGCATGAGGTTCTGGTGACGTCTAACCCGGACATGCCGAAAAAACTAACCGACTTATGTCACGCGCTGAAACCGCGCGTTTTCCTGGATGCGGTGGCCGACCAGATATCCGAGCAGGTGTTTTGTGCCATGCCAAACGGCGCGCGCTGGGTCTGTTATGGCAAGCTCAGCCCCGATCTGCCCAAACTAACCCAGATGGGCCAGATGATTTTCATGGGTAAGCAGATCGAAGGCTTCTGGCTAACCAAGTGGATGACCACCACCCCGCCCACCGATCAGATGCGGGTTGTGGCCGAGGTTCAGGCGCGTTTCGCCGATGGTCGTTGGAAAACAGATGTTGCAGATCGCCTATCGCTCAGAAACGTGGTGTCAGAACTGGCCCATGCGCTAAAAAAGAGTGACGGAAAGGTGATTATCACCCCATAGTAGAACAAAGCCCTTTGGCCATCGTGGCCGAGGGGGACGAAGAATGCCGGGCAAACCGGTATTGGGAGGTGAAGTTGGATAACGCGCAGCTGCTGATTAGCGGGCTGGCGAATGGCTGTGTCTACGGCCTGATCGCACTTGGTTTTGTTCTGATCTACAAAGCGACCGAGGCGGTGAATTTCGCGCAGGGCGATTTCATGATGCTGGGCGCGTTCGTCACCATCGGCCTGACCAATACCGAATATATGGGGCTGCCATTCTGGTTGGCGCTACCAATCTCATTGGGGATCATGGGAGCGTTGGGGTATCTGCTTGATCGGTTGATCATCCGACGGCTGTTCGGAGAAAGTCAGACGGCTGTGGTAATCCTGACCATCGCCTTGGGCTTTGTGATCCGGTTTGTGGCCGGGTTGATCTGGGGGCACGAGCCGCAGACGCTTCAGAACCCGCTGGCCGGGAAAGAGGTGCGGTTTGGCGGGCTGGTGCTGGGGATGGAGGATGTGGCCGTCATCATCGTCACCATCCTGCTGACATGGGCGCTGTATGTTTTCTTCAGCCGGACCAAGTTAGGGCTGGCAATGCAAGGCGCCTCTCAAAACCAGTTGGCCGCCTACTACATGGGCGTTCCGGTCAAGCGGGTGCAAGGGTTCATCTGGGGTCTTGCGGGCGTGGTCGCCGGGATCGCAGGAATCCTGTTTGCCGCCAAGGGATCGGTCGATCCGACCACGGGTCTGCTGGGGATCAAGGCGTTTGCCGCCGCCGTGATCGGCGGGTTCGGCAGCCTCCCCGGCGCACTGGCCGGAGGGTTGATCGTCGGTGTCATCGAACCCTTTGCCAGTCGCTATATCGCAGCAGGCTACAGCCAGATTGCGCCGTATGCGCTGTTGCTGGCTGTGCTGATCTTCCGCCCCAACGGGCTGTTTAGTCAGGTTCGGGTCAAGAAGGTTTAGGCAGATGCGGATTGTATTCAAAACTGACTACATGCAGGATATCCGGCCATGGAAAGATGGCCATCAATTGGTCCTTTATCTGATCCTACTGGCGGTGGTGGCTGCGGCCCCGTGGTGGTTGGACGATTTCTATCTGGGTGAACTGACAAACGTCCTGATCTGGGCCATCGCAGGTCTGGGCCTGATGGTTCTGACAGGCCACACGGGGCAAGTCAGTCTGGGTCACGCGGCTTTCCTGGCCTTTGGGTGCTATGCTAACGTCATCCTGCTTGAGGCGGGCGTGCCCTTCCTGATCGCCTTTCCGCTGGCTGGTATCCTGACCGGTATTGCGGGCGTGACTGTCGCGATCCCTGCCCTGCGGTTGCATGGCATTTATCTGGCAATCTTTACCATGGCCCTGTCCATCCTGATGGATGATGTCATCGTCTTGGCCGAGCCGATCACCGGCGGCGTTGGTGGCAAGTTCATCGGAGGCGTCGACATCTTTGGCCTGACGATCGACCGCTGGGGCACTCCGGTACATTTCTTCTGGCTGGTGCTGGTGGTCGCCGTTCTGGTGACGCTGGGTTTTATTAACTTGCTGCGCGCGCCTTTGGGACGCAGTTTCATCGCCGTGCGCGATTCCGAGGTTTCGGCGCAGGCGATGGGTGTCGATATCGCGCGCACCAAGATGATATCTTTCGCTTTGTCCTGTGCCGTCACCGGATGGGCGGGTGCGCTGATGGGGATGTTCTCGGGCGCGTTCAACAACGAGACGTTCAGTGTCGTGATCTCGATCCAGTTGCTGATGATGATCGTGATCGGCGGGCTCGGCTCGATCCACGGTGCGTTTCTGGGCGCGATCATCGTGGGGTTCCTGCCGCAATTCTTGTCGATTTCAAAGGAATATGTGGGTGCCCTGTTCGGCGGCAATACCGTCGCCATTCCGGGGCTGGAATTCGGCATCTTCGGCATGATCCTAATTGCCTTCATCCTGTTTGAACCGATGGGCATGTATGGCCGATGGCTGAAAATACGCACGTGGTTCGAGCTTTTCCCGTTCTACCGCAAGGACATGTTCAAGCGTCAGAAATCCTACCTCAAGACGGAGCGCCTGAGATGAGCCTGCTCGCGTTCCAGAACGTCACCCTGAAATTCGGTGGCCTCACGGCGGTGAATGACTTGTCCTTTTCGGTCGAAGAAGGCGAGGTCTTTGCTATTGTCGGCCCCAACGGCGCGGGTAAGTCGACGGTATTCAACCTGATCTCACGCTTCTACGACCCGTTTGCGGGCTCTATTCGGTTTGACGGACATGATTTGCTGCAGGTCAAACCCTCTGGCGTGGCAGCCTATGGCGTGGCGCGGACGTTCCAGAATATCGAACTGTTCGAACATGCCACCGTGTTGCAGAACCTGCTGGTCGGACGGCACCGCCATCGAAAAACAAACCTGATATCAGAGGTTCTGTTCCTGCCCTCGGCCCGGCGGCAAGAGCTGGAAAACCGCGAAAAGGTCGAAGAGATCATAGATTTCCTCGACCTGCAGGCCTACCGCGACAAGATGATCTCTGGCCTGCCTTACGGCGTCCGCAAAGTGGTCGAGGTTGCCCGTGCACTGGCCACGGAACCCAAACTGTTGTTGCTGGACGAACCTGCATCCGGCCTGTCGGTCGAGGAGACGTCGGATCTGCGCTGGTGGATCGACGATATCCGCAGGCAGATGGGGATTACGGTGCTGATGGTCGAACATGACATGGGGCTGGTCTCAGGCGTGTCTGACCGCGTGTTGGCGATGGCTGATGGTGCGATGCTGGCGCTGGGAACACCGGCCGAGGTGCAATCCCACCCGGCTGTGGTCGAGGCCTATTTGGGGAAGGCCTCATGAGCGCGCCCATCCTGACCATCCGCAATGTCGAAAGCTTCTACGGCCCGATCATGGCCATTCGCGGCGTGTCGCTGGATGTGCATCCGGGGCAGATCGTATCGATCCTGGGCGCAAACGGCGCAGGCAAGACTACGCTGATGAAGACTGTGTCCGGGGTGATGGACCCCGAAAAAGGCAAGATCAACTTTGATGGCGATGAAATCCAAGGGTCCGAGCCGCATAAGGTCGTGCAAAAAGGCATCGTCCATGTCCCCGAAGGGCGCGAGGTGTTCCCCCTGATGACCGTGGACGAAAACCTCAGCCTCGGGGCCTATACGGCGACCGACAAGGGGCAGATCGACCATGACCGCGAGCTGGTGTTCTCTTACTTTCCGATCCTGAAAGAGCGCCGCAATCAAGAGGCCGGAACCCTGTCGGGCGGACAGCAGCAAATGCTGGCCATCGGGCGCGGGCTGATGGCGAACCCTAAGATCATGCTGCTGGACGAGCCCTCGCTGGGTCTGTCACCGCTGCTGGTGCAGGAGATTTTCGGCATCCTCAAACGCCTGAATGACGAACAGAACATGACCATGATGCTGGTCGAACAGAACGCCAATGCCGCGCTGGAACTGGCCCATCATGGCTATGTGATGGAAGTCGGCCGTATCGTCATGGACGGGACGGCAGATGTGTTGATGCAATCCGAGGACATCCAGAATTTTTATCTGGGCGTGCAGGAAGACGGCGCGCGGGAAAACCGCCGCTGGAAACGCAAGAAAACCTGGAGGTAAGCGGCATGAATATCAGCACCCTGCCCCCTCAGACCAAGATCAACGGCATCCAGTTCAACGCTACCCCCGGCCAACGCCCCGTGCTGGTGGATGAATGCATGACGATCTGCGGGTTGTTTCAGAAACGCTGCGCCGATTTGGGCGACCGCACTGCACATCGGGAAAAGGATTTCGGCATATGGAAGTCCTATTCCTGGGCCGATTACTGGCAACATGCCAAGTGGATCGGGCTGGCCTTACGGAAGCTGGGGCTGCAACGGGGCGAGGTTGTCTCAATCCTGTCCGAGGACCGCAAGGAATGGGCGTGGTTCGATATGGGCATCCAATGTGTGGGCGGCATTGCTTCGGGCATCTACACCACCGATTCTGCCAAACAATTGAAATACCTTGTGAATGACAGCGACAGCCGCTTTCTTGTGGTCGAGAACGAAGAACAGTTGGACAAGTTCTTCGAGGTCGAAACCGAGCTTCCCGGTCTGCTGAACGTCATCATCCTCGAGGATGAGGGCCTGCATGATCTGAGCCACGACCGCTGCTTGATGATTGGCGATCTGTATGACATCGGACGACGGGCTGAAGCCGAAGAGCCTGACCGGTTCGAAGCCGAGATCGCCCTGGCCTCGCCGCAGGACACGGCTCTGTTGGTCTACACCTCGGGCACCACTGGGGCGCCTAAGGGCGCGATGCTGAGTCACGAGAACATCCTGGCCGCGATTGAATGCGGTGCGCACGCCCTGCCCTCGCTGGAAACGGATGAGCAGCTTTGCTTTCTGCCGCTGTGCCATATCCTGGAACGTGATGTATCGGTTTACCTGCCGCTTGCGTCGAAATGCGTGGTGAATTTCGCCGAAAGCCCCGAAACCGTGTTTGCGAACCTGCAAGAGGTCTCGCCCAGCACCTTTACCGCCGTCCCGCGGGTGTGGGAGAAGATCTATTCTCAGGTTCAGATTCTGGCGCAGGACGCCACCCCCGCAGGGCGCGCCGCCTTTGGGATGGCCGTGAAAGCGGGTATGGCGCGGGCCGAGTATATCCTGGCCGGAAAGCCGGTGCCCGCCGCTGTGAGCGCGCAGTTCTGGCTGTGGGACCGTTTGGTTCTGCGCAATCTGCGGCGGATGCTGGGGCTAGACCGGATGCGGCGTGGCGGCACCGGAGCGGCGCCCATCTCGGCTAACCTTCTGAAATGGTACTGGTCCATCGGGGTGCCCATTGTCGAAGGGTTCGGGATGACCGAAACCTCGGGACTGGCGACGCTGAACACGACAGAGCACAACAAAATCGGCACCATTGGCCGCGCGGTGCCGGGCAATGATGTGCGTATTGCAGATGACGGTGAAATTCAGATCAAAGGTTTGAATGTTTTTCAGGGCTATTGGCGCAACAATGCCAAAACCGCCGAGACCTTCACCGCCGATGGCTGGCTGCGCACAGGCGATATGGGGCAGATCGACGGTGACGGCTATGTGACAATCACCGGGCGACTGAAAGATATCATCATCACGGCGGGCGGCAAGAACATCACCCCGGCCGAGATCGAAAGCCGCTTGAAATTTAGCCCCTATATCTCGGACGCTGTAATAATCGGCGACCAACGCAAGTTTCTGACGGCGCTGATAATGATCGACCAGGAGAACGTCGAGAAGTTTGCGCAGGACCGCAAAGTTCCGTTTTCGAACTTCGCGTCACTCTGTGCCGCGCCTGAGGTACGCGATCAGATCGGGGCAGAAGTCGACGCGGTAAACAAGGAATTTGCGCGGGTCGAACAGATTAAGGATTTCCGCCTGATAAACGTGTTGCTGACCGCCGATGACGAAGAGCTGACGGCCACTATGAAGCTGAAACGCAGCTTTGTGGAAAAGAAACACGCAGATCTCATTGAAGATATGTACAATTAGATAAGGGTTTACCCAAAGGGAGGAGAAACATGAGGAACGTGATCAAACGGCTGGCCACCGCCACCGCTTTGACGGCTGCGGCAACTGTTGCAGGTGCTGAGACACAAGGTGTGAGCGATGATGAGATCGTCATCGGCTCGGTCAACGATCTGAGCGGTATTTTCGCTGCCGTCGGAGTTCCGGCCACCAAGGGCGCAAATGTAGTGTTTGACCGCGTGAATGCCGAAGGCGGCGTGCACGGGCGCAAAATCCGTTTCGTGGTTGAGGATAACGGCTATCAGATGCCGCGCGCGATGCAGGGCTATAACAAGCTGCTGAACCGTGACAAGGTGTTTGCCATGCTGCAGTCACTGGGCACGCCGATGAACGTGGCCGGATTCAAACTGCTGGACCCGAAAGGTATTCCCAACGTTGCGCCTCTGACAGCCGCACGGCAAATGCTGCAAGAGCCGATGAAGAATAAGTTTACCTCGTTCTCGACTTATTTTGATCAGGCCCGGATAGGGGTGAAATATCTGAACGGCGAATTCGGATCACAATCCGTGTGCACCATGTACCTGCCCACCGATTTCGGCGAAGAAATTCTGGAAGGCAGCAAAGCAGGGGCGGAAGAGGCCGGTATCGCATTTGTAGCTGAAACAACGCACAAACCGGATGAGACGGATTTCGTCGGCTCTCTAAGCAAGCTCAAGGAGGAAGGCTGCGATATCGTCACAATGGCTTTGGGAGTGCGGCAGGCCATCACAGTGGTTGGCACGGCCAAAAAGATGGGGCTAGCGGATATGAAGTTCCTTGGTACTTCGGCCAGTTTCCTGACCGTGGTTGCGCAAGTACCCGGTGGCGTAACCGATGGGTTCTATGCAGCGGCCTCCTGGCTGGACCTCTGGGCGCGCGCGGAAGAGCCTGCCCCGGCCGCATTCATCGCCGAATACAAGGAGGCCACAGGCGAAGACCCTGTCGGTTTCTCGATGCTGGGCTATTCGGCCGCCGAGATGATGGTCAAAGCGTTAGAGGCTGCAGGCCCTGATCTGACCCATGACAGCTTTATCGCGGCGATGGAGTCCCTGAACTACAAGGATGATCTGGTCGGAAACCAGATCACCTATGGTCCAGACGACCATCAGGGCGCGGATACTGTCTTTGTCAGCGTTGTCGAAGATGGGGCCTGGAAACTGGTCTACGAAGAATAAACCAAAGAAAAAGGGCTCGCCGAGGCGAGCCCTTTCCAATTCGGTGTCCGTGGCGATTAACGCTTCGAGAACTGGAACGAACGACGCGCTTTGCGCTTACCGTATTTCTTACGTTCCACAACGCGGCTGTCGCGGGTCAGGAAGCCAGCGGCTTTCAGCGCGCCACGCAGCGAGGGATCATAGAGCTGCAGCGCTTTCGAGATGCCGTGCTTGACCGCACCGGCCTGACCGGTCAGGCCACCGCCTTTTACGGTCGCAACAACGTCGAACTCACCTTCTACACCGGCAACCTGGAACGGCTGGCGCAGGATCAGCTGCAGAACGGGACGAGCAAAGTACTTGTCCTGGTCCTTGCCGTTCACGGTGACTTTGCCGGAACCCGGCTTGATCCAAACGCGTGCAACAGCGTCTTTACGCTTGCCGGTGGCGTAGGAACGGCCCAGCTCGTCGCGCACGGGTTCACGCACGATGACTTCTTCGGCCACGGTTTCAACGCCTGCGACGGCGCTCAGCTCTTCGAGAGTATTGATCTGATCAGCCATCGGTCATTAGCTCCGGGTGTTTTTCTTGTTCATGGACTTAACGTCCAGAACTTCGGGCGCTTGCGCCTCATGGGGATGATCGCCACCGGCGTAAACGCGCAGGTTGGTCATCTGCTTGCGCGCCAGGCGGTTGCCCGGCAGCATACGCTTGACGGCCTGAACGACAACGCGTTCAGGATGTGCACCTTCCAGAATCTGCTGTTTGGTGCGCGACTTGATGCCGCCCGGGTGGCCAGTGTGCCAGTAGAAGTTCTCTTCGCGCTTCTTGCCGGTCATCTGGATTTTGTCAGCGTTGATCACGATAACATTGTCGCCCATGTCCATGTTCGGGGTGAACGACGCTTTGTGCTTGCCACGCAGGCGCATGGCGACGATCGAAGCAAGACGACCCAGAACAACGCCCTCGGCGTCGATCAGGATCCATTTCTTGTCGATGTCTGCAGGTGTTGCAGAAAAGGTTTTCATGGCAGGATAGTCCTGTTTGATGTGAAAGACCGCCCCCGTGTGGAGCGGCCCGAATTCGATGGAGCGTATTTAGAGGGGAGCGTTGCGCAGGTCAACTGCAGTAATCTCTTTTAAATGCAGTAAAAACAGTGACTTATAAAATAGGTATTATTTTACCCCAATTTAAACGCTGATTTGCTCGGGCGGGTTGTCCAACAGATTGCGCAGGCGCTGCATTGCATCTTCGAACCGTTCCAGCGAGACATGCCCGTTCATCGCAATGCGCACTGCATTCGGCGCGCGTCCATCGCGCAAGGCGAACTCATCGGCGGATCGCAGTTGGATCCCTTCCCGCTCAGCCGCCCGGCTAAATGCAGCAGCACGCCAGCCCGAGGGCAAGTTAAGCCAGACAAACGGCACATCAGGCGCCCAGTTCAGGTCAAACCCACCCAAAGAATTTACAGCCACGCGCACATATTCCCCCATCTTCTCGCGTACATCGCGGGCAATTCGCCGGGTGCGCGGGTCGGACAGCATGAGCCGGGTCAGTTCCGCCAGCGGTTGCGCCAATCCGAAATACCCGTATTCCGCCGACCTCCGCAGATCGACACTGCGCTCACGCGGGGCAATCGCAAAGCCCACTCGCAGCGCAGGCGTCAAAGTTTTGGAAATGGACGACACGTGCCATCCACGCTCGGGGGCCAGGGCGCGGTAGCTGGGCTCGCGTGCGTCGCCCATTCGGTAGCAATCATCCTCGATGATTTGCAGGTCAAAGCGACGGGCGACCTCGACAACTTCTTTGCGTCGCTCCAGGGGGGTATGCGCGCCAGTCGGGTTCTGAACTTCCGGAGAAACGCAGACAGCCTGCGCTGGGTTTTGACGTAGGACGTGCTCCATCGCGTCGGGGTCAATGCCCCATTTGTCCATCTTCACACCGACCACCTCGGCCCGCATCAGCTCTCCGGCGCGGCGGAACCCGGCATAGGACAGGTCCTCGACCAGGACCAAAGGTTTGGGACCACGCAGAATGGTTTGAAACACAAGGCACAATCCGTTCTGCCCGCCATGTGTCAGTACAATATCGTTATGCGACAACGGCCCCAATGGCAGATCGGATAGCCAGTTAACTACGGCCTGGCGCATCGGTATATAGGCGTCGCGGGTCGGATAGTTCAGAAACAGCCCCGGATCGGATTGCGACACTTTTTGCAAACACTCCCGGATCAGCGCCACCTGCCCTACATCCGCCAGTCGCGGGCTAAACAGGCTGACGCTGGCATTGTACTTGTCGTCGCGCAGATGCAACTGCCGCGCCCAGACATCATCCAGAATCGGCGATTTCGGCGGGGCCACGAATGTACCACGCCCCACCTCAGCTTGTAACAATCCCTCATCCGTAAGAATCGTGTACGCACGCGCAACGGTGCCCGGCGTAATTTGTAACCGATACGCCAGTTCTCGTACCGGAGGCAGCTTAGTTCCGACCTCCAATAATTTATTATCAATAGCTTTTCGAATTGTATCGGCCACAAGTGTATACTTAGGTCCCTTGGATTTCGGTAGAGACTCCGGCCAAATTGTATCCATTACAATTCTTCCTTTGATTTTGACACAATGTCGAATGTATCAATCACATATACCGAACATATTACGTTTGTGTCAATACAATTTGAAAGGATACCCAAGATGACACGCGCAATGCACACCCCCGCCCTTTTGCTGCTGAACGACAGCCCTCGGCTGCCGCTGATCGCATCGCTGGCCGTGCGGTTTGCGGCGACTGTCACAAAGTGGGAGCGACAGCGCCGCAGCAGAGTCAATTTGTCGAAGCTGGATGATCGGTTGCTGCGTGATGTCGGGTTGACCCGAGATCAGGCCAACCGCGAAATCGAACGCCCGTTCTGGCACGGGTAAGATATCCCCAGTCCCTTTATTGGGACCTCTTCCTTGGCCGGGCTCGTCCCGGCCATTTTTTATCCGAATGCCGCGGCGGCAGACCCTTCGGGCGGCAGCGAATAGGTCATCGTGGCACGTGCAACGGGTTTGTCAGAGCCTTCCGAATACATCAGCACATCACCTACGGCTAAAGCCTTTCCCAGCTTCAACAGGGTGCAGCGTGCGATCATGTCTTGGTCTCCATCGGGTTTGCGCATGAAGTCCATCGAGCAGCCAGTTGTGACGGCCAGAGATTGTCGGCCCTTGCGCGCAAGAATGATCGCGTAGACACAGACATCGGCCAGACCGAACATGGACGGCCCTGAAACCGTACCGCCCGGCCGCAAGTGCCGGTCTTCGACCACCAACCGCATGGTGATCGTGTCCTCGGTCAAGTCTTCAACCACGAAATCCCGATGCACCTGCGGAAAGACCTGTTTCATATAGGCAGTCAATTCTTCCCGGTCTAAGGCCAATGACATGCTTCCCCTCCTCGATTTGCCGACCTAGAGTTGGCCTCACATCAGATCGGAGGGCAAGATGGGAATTCTGGAACGCAGCGACGCCGGAGCGGTCGCAAGGTTGACGATGAATGCGCCGGAACGTCTGAATGCCCTCAGCGACGAAATGCTGGCGGCGCTGCAAACCGAGTTTGATGCCCTGCGCGACGACCGGACTATCCGCGCGGTGGTCTTGTCGGGCTCGGGCAAAGCCTTTTGCGCGGGCCACGATCTGAAGCAGATGACAGCGGGGCGTCAAAGCGAAGATGGGGGCAAGGCCTATTTCCAGGACTTGTTCAGCAGATGCGCACAGATGATGCTGACAATTCAGTCCTTGCCTCAACCTGTCATCGCTCAGGTTCATGGCATCGCGACGGCCGCTGGATGCCAGCTGGTTGCCACTTGCGATCTGGCCGTGGCGGCAGAGACGACGCGGTTCGGCGTCAATGGCGTGAATATCGGTCTGTTTTGTTCGACACCCATGGTTGCGCTCAGCCGCAATATTCCCCGAAAACAAGCGTTTGAAATGCTGACCACAGGCGATTTCATAACGGCTGAACGTGCGGCAGAACTGGGGCTGATCAACCGGGCCGTGCCGGAAATGCTGCTGGAGCATGAGGCACAATCCCTTGCGGAACAACTGGCGGAAAAGTTGGGATCGGCAGTGAAAATCGGTAAGGAAGCGTTCTATCAGCAGCTCGATATGCCCATTGAACAAGCCTACGCACATACCGGCGAAGTGATGGCGCAGAACATGATGCACCGGGATACCGAGGAAGGAATCTCTGCATTTATCGAAAAAAGAACGCCAAATTGGGAACAATAACGCAATTGTTTCTTGGGAATTCTGCCCGATTCCGCATTTTGGGACTTTTCAAAACGGCGACACTGTGGCAATGCTGAGACAAGGCTATGGCCTGAAAACCGATTTTGGGTCGCCGTAGGCGGAAGGTCCCTCCAGCTGGTCTCTCTCACCGGCGTTGACATTCCCGCAGCGGCGACCCCAAAATTTCCCTTCTTCAGACAATCTGACCCAACAGGTGTTTGCGTTGGCGCGCGCTCTGCCCTATGTGGCTGCGCATGACACAGAAACTGCATATCGTGGGCGGCGGCATGGCCGGGTCCGAGGCTGCCTGGCAGGCGGCGGAAATGGGCGTGGATGTTGTGATCCACGAAATGCGGCCCAAAGTGGGCACCTTTGCGCACCAGACCGGTAACCTGGCCGAGATGGTTTGCTCGAACTCCTTCCGTTCGGATGATGATGAACAGAACGCCGTTGGCTTGCTGCATTGGGAGATGCGCGCCGCGAACGGGTTGATTATGACAACCGCTGATGCCCATCGGCTGCCGGCAGGCGGCGCCCTGGCGGTGGATCGTGATCCCTTTGCCGAATCCGTGACAGCCAAGCTACGGGCCCATCCACGAGTCGAGGTGTCCGAGGAGGAAGTAACCACCCTGCCCGATGACGGCCAATGGATTTTTGCAACCGGGCCACTGACTTCGGCTGCGCTGGGTGAGGCGATCCGGGCGGAAACCAGCACCGACTCGCTCGCCTTTTTCGATGCAATTGCACCCATCGTCTATGCCGACAGCATCGACATGAGCCAGGCCTGGATGCAGTCGCGCTATGACAAGGGCGAGACCGAGGAAGAGCGCACCGCTTATTTGAACTGCCCGATGGACCGCGACCAGTACGAGGCATTCATTGATGCCTTGTTGGCTGCTGACAAGACCGAGTTCCACGAAGGCGAAACCGCCGGGTATTTCGATGGCTGCCTCCCGATCGAGGTGATGTCGGAACGCGGTCGTGAAACCCTGCGCCATGGTCCGATGAAACCCGTTGGCCTCACCAATCCGCACCAGCCCGATGTGAAGCCTCATGCCGTTGTGCAACTGCGCCGCGACAATGCATTGGGCACGCTATTCAATATCGTGGGCTTTCAGACCAAGATGAAATACGGCGCGCAAACGGATGTTTTCCGTATGATTCCGGGGCTGGAGAATGCAAGTTTCGCGCGGCTGGGCGGGATTCACCGCAATACGTTCATTAACTCTCCAACCCTTCTGGACGCACAGATGCGGTTGAAGTCTAGACCCAACATTCGTTTTGCCGGGCAAATCACCGGGGTCGAGGGCTATGTCGAAAGCGCCGCTATGGGCCTGCTGGCCGGGCGGCTGGCTGCGGCGCAGATTCTGGGGAAAGAGTTGCCAAATGTGCCGCAAGACAGCGCCATGGGCGCACTGATCCATCACATCACAGGCGGTGCTGAGGCCAAGACCTTTCAGCCGATGAATGTGAATTTCGGCCTGTTCCGCCCGGTCGATGGGCTGAAAGGTGGCAGACGTGGCCGCAAGGACCGCTACAAGGCCTATACAGATCGGGCCAAGGCGGCGTGGTCAGACTGGCTGGCGCATTGCTGACTGGACGCAACGCGCCGTACCGGCCTAACATGGGGGCATGAGCGACGAATACATGAAAGACGTCTACGGGCTGGACACTCCCGAGGCAACCCGCGACCACTATCAGAAATGGGCATCCTCATACGATAGCGAGGTCGCATCGCACGGCTATATTACCCCAACCCGTGTGGCCGAGGCGCTGTGGTCGAAACTCCCCGAACCTCAGACGCCGATCCTTGACTATGGCTGCGGCACCGGGCTGTCTGGTCAGGCGCTGCGGACCGCCGGGTTCGAAGTTATCGACGGCATAGATCCCACACCCAGAATGCTGGAAGAGGCCGAATCCAAAGGCGTTTACCGGCAGTTGTCCTCATTCGAGATTTCCAATCCCAATCCGGTTAACGCAGGGGCCTATAAGGCGATTGCAGCCATCGGTGTTATCAGCGTCGGAGCGGCACCTCCTGAGACTTTCGACATGCTGATGAAGGCGCTGCCCAAGGGTGGATTGTTGGCGTTTTCATTTAATGATCACACGCTTAAGGATTACAGCTACACCTGTCGATTGAACGATTGGCTTGATATCGGGGCCGCCCGGCTGCTTTTTCGGGAATACGGTCCGCACCTGCCGGGTATGGACCTGAAATCTGACGTCTACATTGTTGAAAAAGCGTGATTTTCACCACTCGGTTTGCGCCATCCCCAACCGGCCCTCTTCATCTTGGTCACGCTTATTCGGCTTTGCTGGCCAGCGACTTGGCGCGGCAGCACGAAGGTCAGTTCTTGCTGAGGATCGAAGACATTGACCGCACCCGCGCTCGTTCACATTGGGAAGAGCAGATTTACGACGACCTATCATGGTTGGGTTTGACATGGCCCGAACCCGTCCTTCGGCAGTCGACGCGGATGGAGGTATATGAGATCGCGTTGCAGCAATTGTGGTCACGCGGCCTTCTGTATCCCTGCACCTGCAACCGGCGCGATATTGCCGCGGCGGCCAGCGCACCACAAGAAGGCGCGCCTTTGCTGGGACCAGACGGTATCGTTTATCCCGGTACGTGCCGCGAGAAAGCAGATCGCTCAGGTCCGGTGCCACGCGATATTCCGCTTCGTCTGGACATGCAGAAAGCCGCGCAAACTGTTAAGGTCACGAATGAATTTCAGTTCTTTGAAACCGGTTGCGGACCATGTGGAAGCACGGGCTGTGTCTTCTTCTCGGATCGGGAACTGACCGACACAATCGGAGATGTCGTGCTGTCCCGGCGAGATATGGGCACGTCGTACCACCTGTCGGTAGTGCTGGACGATGCCGCGCAGAATGTGACGCATGTGGTCCGTGGGCAGGATTTGTTCGACGCCACCCGCATTCATGTGGTTCTGCAGGCGCTTCTGGATCTTCCCCAGCCCATCTACCACCACCACAAACTGATCCGCGATGATGCCGGCAAGAGATTGGCCAAACGCGACGATGCGCGCGCCATCTCGAAATACCGCGACGAGGGCGTTTCGCCCGCCGATATCCGCGCTATGATCGGGTTAGACCATCGGTGACATCAGTTCTGTTTCGTCACCGTCGCGCACAGCGGTGTAGAAACAGCTACGCCGGTTCGTATGGCAGGCCGGTCCTGTTTGCCGAACAATCACCAACAGGCAATCTCGGTCGCAATCCACGCGGAAGTCGACCAACTCTTGTACGTGGCCCGAGCTTTCGCCCTTTGTCCAAAAGGATTGTCGGGACCGGGACCAATACGTCACCCGGCCGGTCTGCAACGTTTTACGGATGGCATCTGCGTTCATCCACGCCATCATTAGCACTTCGTTGCTGTCTGCGTCCTGTGCGATGGCCGGGATCAGCCCAGCCTCGTTGAACGTCAGGGTCAATGGGTCAAAAGTCGCAGGGGTCGTCATCGTAAAAACCTTTTGCATCCGGGTGGATGCTTACTATGTATGGGGAACACGAACCGAGGGAAAGCCATGTCCGGCGACAATGATCTGATCAAGCTGTATTCCGGCCGTATTCTGGCGCTGGCGGCGGATATTCCGCATCTGGACCGCCTGAGCGATCCCGACGCGACGGTGAAGAAACGCTCGCCCTTGTGTGGGTCGACGGTGACTGTGGATGTCAAGCTGACGGACGGTCGGATTTCAGAGTTTGGGCAGGATGTGAAAGCCTGTGCTTTGGGTCAGGCCTCGGCCGCTGTTGTTGGCGGAGCGGTGATCGGTGCCACCCGTGCTCAGGTCGAAGCCGCGCGGGATCAACTGGCGGCCATGCTTAAGAAGGACGGCCCTGCCCCCGATGCACCGTTTGACGGGCTTGAGGTGCTGATGCCTGCGCGTGACTACAAAAACCGGCACGCGTCGATCCTGTTGGCTTTGGATGCGACCGCTGAAGCAATGGAACAGGCCGAGCAAGCCAACTGCGCCTAAACATGGCGTTTTTCGCGCATCCGGTCTAACCTTTTGGAAATGCAGGGGGCGCGGTGAACAATCTGCTTGAACATTTTGTAACGCTGTGGGTCGTCATTGATCCCATCGGCACCATTCCGGTCTTCATAGCGGTGACAGCTGGACTGGGCGCTGCAGCACGACGAAAAATGGCGCTGTTAGCCTCGGTGATCAGTGCCGGAGTTTTGTTGTTCTTCCTCGTCTTCGGTCAATTGTTGATCGAGGCGTTGGATATCGGTCTCAATTCCTTTCAGGTCGCAGGTGGGATCATCCTGTTTCTTTTTGCGCTGACTATGATCTTTGGCGAAAGCAAACAGGATGTGGAACAACGCGCCGCTGAAGATGACGAGAAAGATACGTCGCACCAGCACAATCCGGCGATCTTCCCACTGGCGGTGCCGTCTCTGGCCTCGCCCGGCGCCATGCTGGCCATCGTGATTCTGACCGACAACAACCGATATAGCATTGCGGATCAGGGGATTACGGCCCTGGTTATGATCTCGGTCATCGCCATTGCGTTTGTATTGATGCTGCTGGCTGAGCCGATCATTCGCCTAATTGGCCACTCGGGCGCTGCGATTATCAGCCGGATCATGGGGATGATCTTGGCTTCGGTCGCTGTGAACTCAGTTTTGTCGGCAGTGCTCGAGATTATTCGCACCGGACAGCTCTAAGAAAAAAACCGCCGCACCTTCCGGGCGGAAAGGGCGGCGGCAGGTTGTGCGTGTCTCATGTGGGGTCCGGTATACCGCACGGGGCCGAGGCATGGCCCCTTCAAGGGAATTGGGACAGGCAGGTCACCCTTGACTGAGATGGGGATGACAGCGCGGCGTTGTCGGCATGAGATCGCAGGCAGAAAGGGTCAGAACGCTCCGGGCAGGTGCAGGGCAACCATCAGGATAACGACCAAAGACACAGCACCGGCAGCATCTTGCAGCAAAGTGGCGTGCGAGCGGCTGATAGCGGTTTTGATCTGGGTCAGCATGAGGTCACCTCCGGTCAGAGTTTTAATCCTTTGTTGACCTTTTGTTCTCATATTTTACCGAGTCGGTAAAGAACTTTTTAAGAACATTTGTGAACCTGCGCGAACTTTTCGACTAACCCACTGAAATTAAACGGATCGCCTGATCCTGCCGCATCATCCACAAAAGAACACGAACTGCCCGGCCCCGATCCGAGGTCAGCTTGGGGTCTTTGGCCAGCAGCGCGCGCGCATCCGTCTGGGCCGTTGCCATCAACCCGGCTTGTCGCTCGATATCCGCTATTCTGAATTTTGGCAGGCCTGATTGGGCGGTCCCGATCAAATCACCCGCACCGCGCATCTCAAGATCGGTTTCCGAGATGCGAAATCCGTCTTCGGTTTCGCGTAGAATCTCCAGCCGTTTCCGACCACCGTCCGTTAGCGGAGGTTGATACATCAGCAGACAAGTCGAATCCGCTTCACCCCGCCCGACCCGACCGCGCAGCTGATGCAACTGCGCCAGTCCAAAAATCTCGGCGCGTTCGATCACCATGATCGAAGCGTTGGGTACGTTTACACCAACCTCAATCACGGTGGTCGCGACCAGAACCTTTGTCTTTCCTTCCTGAAAGGCTTTCATCGCGGCGTCCTTGTCGGCTGGCGGCATCTGACCGTGAACCAGCCCCACGATCCCTTCCCCCAGAACCGCGCGCAACCTTTTGAACCGTTCTTCTGCGGCGGTCAGATCCGACACTTCGGATTCGTCGACCAGCGGGCAAACCCAGTAGCACTGACGTCCCTCGTCGATGGCCCGCCGCAGATGGGCGACGACTTCGTCAATCCGTTCCGTGCTGATCACCGCTGTTTTCACAGGCTTTCGCCCAGGTGGTTTTTCGTCCAGAACCGAAACGTCCATGTCCCCATACTGCGCCAACGCGAGACTGCGTGGGATCGGCGTCGCCGTCATCACTAACACATCCGCGCCCTGTCCCTTTTCCGATAACTCCATCCTTTGCCGCACACCGAACCGGTGTTGTTCATCCACGATGGCAAGGCGCAAATCGCGGAAGGCGACGTCAGATTGGAACACCGCATGAGTGCCGACGAGTATATGGATATTGCCCCGTTGTAGCGCTTCAAGCTTTGCGCGCCGCTCCGCGCCTTTATCGCGCCCGGTCAGGATCTCCAGCACGATCCCCGCGCTTTCGGCCAAGGGGCGCAACCCTTCCAGATGCTGTCGCGCCAGAATCTCGGTTGGGGCCATCATGACACCCTGCCCGCCCGCCTCGACCGCGACCAACAGAGCCATGAAAGCCACCAGCGTTTTACCAGCGCCGACATCGCCCTGAAGCAAGCGGTTCATCCGCGCGTCCGAGGCCATATCCTCGGTGATCTGATCAATCGCCCGCATCTGCGCGCCGGTGGGTTTGTAGGGCAAATCTGCCAGAACCCTGGATTGCAACCGCCCGGTCGCCACACTGACAATCCCCCGCGCCTTGCGTTCCCGTTGACGCGCGAGGGCCAAAGTCACCTGATGCGCAAAGAACTCATCATAAGCCAATCGCGCTCGCGCCGGGGCATGAGGTGACACGTCATCTGCCCCCAAGGGGTTGTGCGCCGCAGTAACCGCATCGAACCAGTTAGGCCACTGCTCTCTGCCGATCTGTGACGGATCTATCCACTCTGCCAGTTTCGGTGCCCGCGCAAGCGCACTGCGCGCAGCCTTATAGGCCGTTTTTTGGGTCACGCCTTGCGTCAGATGATAAACGGGTTCGAATTCTGGGATATCCCCTGCGCTTTCGACCGGCAGCATGTGGTCGGGGTGTACCATCTGCGCCATTCCGTCGAACAGCTCCAACTTTCCCGAAACCACACGCCGATCGCCCTGCGGCAACACCTTTTTCAGGTAGTCCCCGCGGGCATGGAAAAACACAAGCTGAAATTCTGTCTGCGCATCTTCGACATGAACGCGATAGGCACCACCCTTGTTTCGTGCGGGCCGATGCGCACCGACCGTGACCTCTACCGTCAGGGTCGAGGGTAAATCCGCCCCTTGGATCGTGTCCCGCCGTCGCCGGTCGATCACGGCGTAAGGCAGACCGAACAGGACATCTCGCGGCGCTTCGGTCCCGCTTTGGGTCAAAAGCTGCGCCGTCTTGGGACCAACCCCATCAAGCGTTTCCAACCCGGCAAACAGGGGAAACAGGATTTCTGGTCGTCCGGTCATGCCGCGCCTATCAGGTGTAGCCAGCCATCCTCGTCCAACGTTTCGATGCCAAGCTCGGCGGCCTTTTTGGCCTTCGACCCCGCGCCGGGGCCCGCCACCAACAGGTCGGTTTTTTTGCTGACCGAACCTGACACCTTGGCCCCAAGCGCCTCGGCACGTGCTTTCGCCTCGGCCCGCGTCATTTTTTCAAGCGTGCCGGTGAAAACCACGGTCTTTCCGGCCACCGGACTGCCATCGGTGTCGGGCCGTTTGGCTGGTTGAACTTCAAGCTGCGCGACCAGAGCGTCGATGCTCGCCCGCTCGGCCTCTTGTGCGAAGGCGGACACAAGCGCGCGCGCCATCACCTCGCCGATGCCGTCAATGCTCAGCAATTCATCCCATTCCGGCCCTTCGAACCCGGAGGCGGCCGTCACCGCCCGCTCAAATTCAGACCATTCTCCGTAATGGGTCGCCACCAGGTTTGAGGCCGCCTCGCCCATGTGGCGAATCCCAAGGGCAAACAGCAGCCGCCCAAACGGGATAAGGCGTTTTTCGTCAATCGCAGCCCAAAGGTTGCCCGCGCTTTGCGCACCCCATCCCTTGCGATTGGCCAGCTTATTCAGATTTGCCGCGTCACGCGTTTGCAGCGTGAAGATATCGACGGGCGTTTTGACGGACAGATCAGGATCGTCATAGAACATTTCGATCTGTTTGGCCCCTAGACCTTCAATGTCGAAGGCCTTGCGTGAGACAAAATGTTTCAGTTTTTCAGTGGCCTGTGCGGGGCAAATGATGCCGCCCGTGCACCGCCGAACGGCATCACCTTCCTCGCGGATTGCCTGGCTTTGGCATTCCGGACAGGTATTCGGAAAGGTGAATTCGACCGCATCATCAGGGCGTTTTGAGATATCAACATCTGCAATTTTTGGGATCACATCCCCTGCGCGATAGACCTGCACCCAGTCGCCGACGCGAATATCTTTGCCGTCCCGGATGGTCCCGCCTTTGGCGTCGCGCCCGGCAATGTAGTCTTCATTGTGCAGGGTCGCGTTCGAGACGACCACACCGCCGACCGTCACCGGGTGTAGCCGAGCCACAGGACTGAGCGCTCCGGTACGACCGACCTGGATGTCGATGGCCTCCAACCGGGTCCAGGCCAGTTCAGCGGGGAATTTATGAGCGATCGCCCAACGTGGCGTGGTCGACCGGAACCCCAATCGCGCTTGCAACGCAAGATCATTGACCTTGTAGACGACACCATCAATGTCATAGCCAAGTGTTGCCCTCTGGGCTTCGATCCCACGATAGTGGTCCAGCATATGATGCGTCGTCTCACACAGGGCCGTCAGGGGGTTGGTCGAAAAGCCGTACTGCTTAAGCCGTTCAATGGCGCCCATTTGCGTCTCAGCCAAGGGCGCGGACAGCTCTCCCCAAGCATAAGCGAAAAAGCGCAATGGTCGCGCCCGAGTAATCGCCGAATCCAGTTGCCGTAGCGATCCTGCAGCCGCGTTTCGTGGGTTGGCGAATGTCTTCTCGCCTGCCTCCGCTTGCCGCGCGTTCAACTGATCGAAATCTGCGTGCGACATGTAAACCTCGCCCCGCACTTCAAGCACCGCCGGAGCATTCTCCAATCGGTGCGGAATGTCCGAGATGGTGCGTGCATTGGCGGTGACGTTTTCGCCAAACTCGCCATCTCCACGCGTTGCGGCTTGCACCAAGTGGCCGTCTTTATACCGCAAGGACAGGGACAGGCCGTCAATCTTGGGTTCAGCCGTAAACGCTAGCGGAGCATCGTCGCCAAGGCCCAGATATTTTCGGATTGAACGGGTGAAGTCGCCGACATCTTCATCATCGAACGCATTGCCCAGCGACATCATGCGTACGGCGTGGGTCACTTTTGAAAACCCATCACCCGGCTTGGCACCGACCTGGTCAGATGGGCTGTCTGCGCGTTTCAGATGGGGAAAGCGCTTCTCGATCTCGGTATTGCGACGTTTGAGATCATCATATTCCGCGTCCGAAATCTCGGGCGCGTCCTGCGTGTGATACTGCGTATTGGCCCGCGCCAGCAGTTCGGCCAACCGCGCAAGTTCTGCGCGCGCGCTGTCTTCTGTCAGCTCTGAAACCGGAAGTGAATCGCCCATAGCCCCGCCCTGTCACGTCTTCTTGGACCTCAGTGATAGGGCGAGGCCATGGTCAGGTCCAGATGTGCTGTTCAGTGAGTGAGGGAGCCGCCCCGGACCAAAGCGGCAGATCTGTTTTAGGCCCCGACGGCCATGCGACGTTCATCGACGCTGTTGCTTTGCGGGTCGCGCAGCACATAGCCCCGGCCCCAGACGGTTTCGATGTAGTTGTCACCACCCGTTGCATTGCTGAGTTTCTTACGCAGTTTGCAGATGAATACGTCGATAATCTTCAGCTCGGGCTCATCCATTCCACCATAGAGATGGTTCAGGAACATCTCTTTGGTCAGCGTTGTGCCTTTTCGCAGGCTCAGAAGTTCGAGCATCTGGTATTCCTTGCCGGTCAAATGCACGGTCTTTCCTTCGACCTCGACGGTCTTGGCATCAAGGTTCACAGCGACCTGACCGGTGTGAATGACCGATTGCGAATGCCCCTTGGAGCGTCGTATGATTGCGTGAATGCGGGCCACCAGCTCTTCGCGGTGGAAAGGCTTGGTCATATAGTCATCTGCGCCAAAGCCGAAGCCCTTGATCTTGCTTTCGGTATCATCTGCGCCCGACAATATCAGAATCGGTGTTTCAACGCGCGCAAAGCGCAATTGGCGCAAAACCTCATGGCCGTTCATGTCCGGCAGGTTCAGGTCCAGCAAAATCAGGTCGTAGTCATAGAGTTTTGCCAGATCGATCCCTTCCTCACCCAGATCCGTCGCATAGACGTTCAGGTTGGCGTGCGTCAGCATCAGCTCGATGCTTTTCGACGTGGTGGGGTCATCCTCGACAAGAAGTATACGCATTTACTGCTCCAATTCGGTTCAATTTACCAATTCAAACTGAGCCTGATCAAAAATGGTTAATCTGACGTTACCGTTGAACCATTTATTCACGCTCTACTTTAGGTTGTCGATATTTTTTTAATGAAGTTGCCTTCAGAGCGTCTGTTCCATGCTCTGCCACGGCTGAAACCCACGAGTTGAACTCCTCATCGCTTAGCCCATAGCGTTTCTTGGCATCCGACAGTGCGATCAAGCCATATAGTACCCCGCGCACTACTATTGCCTTGCGGGACGCCACCCAGCGTGTCGTGTCGTCCGGTGGCAGGTCTGCACGCGATAAAACCGTTCCATCCGGCAGGGTTACGGACCGTGGCCCTTCAACTTTGTGCAAATACATCTTTCCAACCTTTTCTGCTGCGACAAAGCTGACACCAGCCTACTTAATGTGCGGTGAAACCGCCTCTTGAGAGTGTGTAGAATTTTCCTATATTCTGCCGGTCTTTCTTAACCCGCACTGGAATCGTCATGGCCCTCGATACCGAGACCCCTCTGAACTCGCTTGGCTTTGCCAAACCGCCCTCGGAAACGCGGGTGGTTGTCGCTATGTCCGGTGGCGTGGACAGTTCCGTTGTGGCAGCGCATC
This sequence comes from Ruegeria lacuscaerulensis, assembly GCF_013034745.1. Classification (NCBI taxonomy): domain Bacteria; kingdom Pseudomonadati; phylum Pseudomonadota; class Alphaproteobacteria; order Rhodobacterales; family Roseobacteraceae; genus Ruegeria; species Ruegeria lacuscaerulensis. Next base: position 116,574 of record NZ_WQGP01000009.1, read on the forward strand.
TGGCCGATCAGGGCTATGACGTGGTCGGCGTGACCTTGCAGCTCTATGACCATGGCGCGGCCTTGGCCAAGAAAGGCGCCTGCTGTGCGGGTATCGACATCCACGATGCGCGGCGTGTGGCGGAAGAACGTGGCTTTCCCCACTATGTCCTGGACTATGAGAACATCTTCAAGGACGCGGTGATTGACGAATTCGCCGACAGTTATTTGGCTGGTGCCACCCCGGTGCCCTGCATCCGTTGCAATGAGCGGGTGAAGTTCAAGGACCTGCTGGAAACCGCCAAGGACCTTGAAGCCGACTGCATGGCCACCGGTCACTATATTCAGCGCAAGATGGGCCCCAACGGTCCCGAGTTGCACAGCGCCGAGGATGCGAACCGCGATCAGTCATATTTCCTGTTCTCCACCACGCCTGAACAGTTGAACTACCTGCGCTTTCCTCTGGGCCACCTGCCCTCGAAGGATGCGACGCGCGAGATGGCAGCACAGTATGGCCTGGCTGTGGCCGACAAGCCGGACAGTCAGGACATCTGCTTTGTGCCCAACGGCAACTATGCCAGCGTTATCGAGAAACTGCGCCCCGGCGCAGCTGAACCGGGTGAGATCGTGCATGCCGATGGCCGTGTATTGGCGCAGCATGACGGAGTGATCCACTACACCATCGGTCAACGCCGCGGCCTGGGCATCGGCGGGCTGACCGAGCCGCTTTATGTGGTCAAGTTGGATGTGGACAAGAAACAGGTCGTCGTCGGCCCCAAGGACATGTTGGCCACACGCACGATCCCGGTACGCGAGATCAACTGGTTGGGTGATGAACCATTTACGTCTCGTGATGAATGGCATCTGAAGGTCAAAGTTCGCTCGACCCGCCCCCCGCGCGAGGCAATCATTCGCCCCCTGTCCGATACCACCGCCGAGGTCGAATTGCTGACGCCCGAGGAAGGCGTCTCACCCGGTCAGGCCTGCGTGTTCTATGCATCTGAGGGCAGCCGCATCTTTGGCGGCGGCTGGATCTGGCGCGGCTACTAGGCCGAAACGGGCGCGACCTCGGTCTCGATCTCGACTTGCAGCGCATCGTTGAAGCGGTTGAACGCGCCGGTCAGGGCAATGCGCCATGTCAGTTCAACGATCTGAGAATCGTTGAACCATGCGCGCAGGTCCGAGACTTCGGCATCGCGCATCCGGCCTGACCGCGTCGTGACCGCCTCGGCATAGCGAACGACCGCTTTGTCGCAATCGTCCAGTTCGGGGTGATTTTCGACATCCGGCAGACGCGCCGCGCCTTCAGGGCTTAGCCCGGTCACGGTCAGTTGTGGTATATGATGCGATACGCAATAGTCGCAGGCGTTCAATTTGGACACCGTAACCATCGCCAGTTCCAATGCACGGCGCGGCAGGTTTTCTTGCGCCTTGAATGCCGTCAGCATCTCAGCCACATGTTCCAACACCGCAGGGCTATGGGCAGCAATGCGCGCCCAATTGTCGAATGGCCCATACGCCCCAAGCAGGGCCCGAGACGCGCGCGCGGCCTCGGTCATGTCGTCGTCGACGAGGGGCGGAATTCGGGACATCAAATTTCTCCTTCACCGGACATGGCTGGTCTTGGCGGTGGGCCATAAAGACCTGATGAGACCGATTTGGTCAACGCATCACAACAGATCGGTGGGCGAGTTGAACAGGATATAGAGCCCGACGCACACCATGACATAGGGCGCGATCCGGTCCAGGCGCGCCACTTGCGGCCCGAGGCTTTTAGCCCGAGGCGCCCCCCAAGCCGCCACCGCGACCAATAGGAACGCGGCCACTGCAGCACCCAGCAGGGCGGCCAGTCGGAAAGAAGGTGTGGAATCGGCCAGTAGCGGGGTCATGACGGCAAAGCTGTCGACCGACAGGCTGAGAAACAGGGTTACAACCGAACTGACAGCACCTTTCGCGCTTATGTCCTCGCCCGCGTCCCCGCGATATTGCTGCCAGATGCCGCGCAAGCCGAACACCAAGGGGATGACGCCCAGATATCCAATCCACTCGGGGATGCCGCTTTGATCCAACCCGATTGCCACGATCATTGCGAGGGACAAGACCATAGCCTGTGCAACCGCAAATCCTGCAATGGCGCGGCGTTGCTCGATAATCAGGATCAGGCCCAGCAGCACCGCCAGATTGTCCAGATTGGTCGAGATCATGGCCAATCCGGCCGAGGCCGCAAAAAGAACGTGGTCGAGCATTAGCCTGCCATCCGCTCCAGCACGGCGCGGGCAGCGCGCAGGCCCGGCGCTTCGCCACCCCGGCCCAGTCGCTGCATTGTCTCGGCCATCGCCTGCTGTTGAAGATCGGGCGTTGCCGCCACTTGCCCCAACGCCTCGGCGATCTTGTTTGGCTGGCATTCATCAAGCAGGCATTCGGGCACGGTTCGGGTCTCGGACACCAGATTGACCAGTGTGACGGTATCGAGTTTGACCATCCGCTCGGCCATCTTTTGCGTCAGCCAGCTCAAACGATAGGCGATGACCATCGGCGTCGCCTGCGCTGCCAGTTCCAGTGACACAGTTCCAGAGGCAGCCAGAGCCAGATCGGCGGCTGCAAAGGCCGCGCGTTTTTGTGCGGTTGCCTCATCCGCGGGCAAGTTGCGGGGATCTACAACAACTGGATTACCGGGCCAGTTTTCCAGATGTGCTTGAACCGTCTCGACCATATGAGCTACGGCAGGTACCACTATGCGCGTATCGAGGTGATCGCGCAGATAAAGGTCAAGTGCCTGTCCAAAGACTGGGGCCAAGCGATCAACCTCGCCCCGGCGCGAACCAGGCAAGGTCAAGAGGATCGGCGCATTCCCCAGATCATAAGCGTTGCGGAACGCGGCAATATCGTCCTCGGTTGCTATGGGTTCACTTGCGACGGGATGGCCGACGAAATCACATTCCATCCCCGCGCGTTCCATATAGGGCGGCTCGAACGGCAATAGCGCCAGAACGTGGTCGATGACCTTGGCCATCTTGTCCGCCCGCCCCGGTCGCCAAGCCCAGACGCTGGGGGCCACGTAATGCACCGTACGAATGTTGCTTTGCGCTTTTACCAGCTTGGCGACGCGAAGCGAGAAATCGGGGCTGTCGATGGTGATCAGAACATCAGGTTGCATGTCCAGAACTGCCTGAGCAGTCTCGGCTATGCGACGTTTGAGATGAAAGAACTTAGGCAGGACCTCGACCAGCCCCATCACCGAAAGCTCGGACATGGGAAAGCGGCTGTTTAATCCTTGCGCCTGCATCAGAGGGCCGCCGACTCCGTCGAACTGCACATCGGGTTGAAGACTGCGCAGCCCTTCCATCAGTGCGCCACCCAAGCGGTCGCCTGACGGCTCACCGGCGACCACGAAAACGCGCATCAGTTCGTCCGCTCGCGCACGTAAAGAAACAGTCCCAGCCGGTCACATTCGGCGATGACTTGCGGCCGTTGCAGCACCATCACCCCACCCTTTTCAATGACGATACCAGACAGCCCGGCGGCCACTGCATCCGCGACTGTATCCGGGCCAATCGCAGGCAAATCGGCACGTCGATCCTGATCGGGTTTGGGGGCCTTGAACAGGACGCCTCCGCCCGCATCGGGCCGTTGTGTCAGCGATTTCAGCATCCAGGCGGTCCCGAAAATCCCCTCGACCGCCAGCGCTTGCCCCTTCGAGACGACGCAAGCTTGCCCGATATCCGCAGCACCCATGGCGCGAACGATCCCAGCTGCTCGATTCGCGTCAGACAGGTCCGCGTCCGATGGCTGAGCCTCGGTCAGCGGTCCAAGAGCTGGCAAAAGGGCTGGCACGATTTCGTGGGCGGCACGGACCTGTAGGCCCGCATCTTCAAAAATCCCGATCACCGCTCGCAAGGCCCCATCGTCGCCGGACATGATGGCCTGTTGCAAGATGGGCACCAAAGGCATGGTCGCGGCATCAATCCGGCTTGGATCAATTGCAGGGCGCCGCACCGCGCCTGCCATGCAAATCTGCGTTACGCCGCGTGCTTTCAAATCCGCGATGAATGTCCCCAACTGCTCAAGCGGGAAGGTCATATCCACGTCCAGAGTGTCGGGCGCGAACCCTTCCATCGCGCAGATCACCGGGCGGTTAGCCAGTTGGTCGACCACCTCGGTTGGCAAAGCGCCGGTTCCCGCAATCACGGCCAGCATGGGCTTACTTCCTCGGTGTCAGGAAAGAGCGGTCGGTCTGCCCAGTTACGAAGTCCACGATCCGCTGGACATATTCGCTTTCATTCTTGGCTCCGACGCGATGGGCGCGCTCCATGAATGTACCGTCGCCGGTCGAAAGTTCTTTGAACGCCGCCCGCAGGGCCGAGATGTCTTCGCGCGACACACCTTTGCGTTTCAAGCCGACCAGATTCAGCCCGTCCAGTTCACCGCGCGGAGCCTGAACAAGGCCATAAGGGATCACATCATTGGGGACCATGGTCAAAGCACCGATGATTGCGCCACGACCGACACGCACCCATTGGTGCAGACCCGAGATACCGCCAACGATCACGTCGTCCTCGATGATGCAATGCCCAGCGGCACCCGCATGGTTTACCATGATCACACGATTACCGATCTGAACGTCATGAGCCACATGGACGCCTGCCATCAGAAGACAGTCATCGCCGATCCGGGTCACGCCACCACCACCCTCGGTGCCGGTGTTTACCGTTACATGCTCGCGAATGCGGTTGCGTTTGCCTATCTCCAGCCGCGTGTTTTCGCCACCGAATTTCAAGTCCTGTGGGATTTCACCGATGACCGAGAAATTGAAAACGACGGTTTCATCGCCGATCACCGTATCGCCGGTGACCACAACATGCGACTTCAACTCGACCCGGTCGCCCAGCTTGACCTGAGAACCGACATAGCAAAACGGCCCGATGATACAGCCTTCACCGACTTGCGCACCGTCTTCGATGATCGCGCTTGGGTGAATGCCGCTCATGTCGTTTTTTCCATGTCCCAGTCCACATAGGCAGAGAATTCGGCCTCGGCCGCAACTTCGCCATCAACGGTCGCGCGGCCGGCGAATTTGAAGATCTTGCCGCCCTTCTTACCGCGCACGGTTTCCACATGCATTTCCAGCACATCACCGGGTACGACCTTGCGGCGGAATTTGCACTTGTCGATATTCATGAAGTAGATCAACAGCTCGCTGTCGATCACGTCCATGCCGACACCAAGCATCACACCTGCGGTTTGCGCCATCGCTTCGACGATGGTGACACCGGGCATGATTGGGGTGCCGGGAAAGTGGCCCTGAAAATGGGGCTCGTTCATGGTGACATTCTTGATGCCAACGGCGGATTGATAGCCTGAGATATCGACAACTTTATCAACCAGCAAAAACGGATAGCGATGTGGCAAGATCCGCTGGATCAGCTGAATATCTGCGCTTTTTGTTTCCGAGGTCATCTTTTGGTCGTCCCGTTATGGATTTCTCTTGGACGCGTGGTTAGCAACACAGCGCCGCAAGGGCAAGCGAACCTATTGGTCGCCATTCTTTTCAAGGGCGCTACCATCGCCAATGGCCGCGTTGATCCGTCCAATCGCGATCTCGGTCACATCCGTCCTGTCCGAGCTTAGAAAGACGCTGGAGCGTTCAATAATCACGGTCGCGCCAGAGTCGCGCAACAGTTCAATGAGAACCGGCTGGATCATTTCAAAAAACAACTGTTGCGCCTCATCGCTGCGACGCGCCAAGGCATCCAACTTGGCCCGTTGGCCATCTCTGTGGGACTGAACTTTGCTGTCGAATGCCTCGGCCAAGGGACGGAACTCATCTGCTGGCATTTCAGCCCGCTTTTCGGTCAATTCTTTTTCTTCGCGGCTTAACTCAGCCACGATGCGCTCGTTTTCATCTGCCAGCAAAGTTCCTTCAGCCTCAATCTCGCGCAATATGCGCTGACCGAAGGCAGAATCCGAATACAAACGGTCGCTGGAAATCGTCAGCACGGTCGTTTCCGGCACACCCAGTTGCTGTGCCTCAAGCGGTAGCGCTAAGGCATGGATGAAAATAAAATACAGGGCCCAGATAGGGCCCTGTAGATACGACTTCCAGAAGCTCATCATGAACGGATCAGAACCGTGCCTGAATGGTCAGGTCAAAGTTCTGTTCCTGGTCAAAATCTTCTTTCACGATCGCTTTCGAGAAGTTGAAGCGCAGCGGACCAAAGGGTGTCGTCCAAAGCACGGAAACACCAACAACGTGTCGGACCGACCCGTCCTCGCCCACGATATCCGCTCCTGCTGTGTTCACATCATCCAGATTGTAGAGGTTGCCGACATCATAGAACACCCCGCCCCGCAGGCCCAGTTCTTCGGGCAGGCCCAAAGGAAAGTCCGATTCAAACCGAGCGACCCAGTAATAGTTGCCACCAATGGCGTCATCCTGACCATTCGACAGGTCACGCGGACCCAGACCGGCAGGTTCAAAACCGCGGAATGTGCTGGGGCCAAGAACAAAACGGTCGACTGTGCGGCTGAAATCATCCCCAGTCCAGTGCAATGCGCCCAGTTCGAAAGAGGCACGCAGAACCACCTCTTCGCTCAGGACGCGAGTTTGGGCGATCGCGCGGGCCGTCGTCTGGAAGAACTCATTGTCACCACCCAGACCTGCGGCATCAACGCCAACCTCAAACAGCACTCCGGCATTGGGGTTCAGGCCACCACGACGGCTGTCATACACATACGAGACACCAAGAGCGCTCGTTGTCCGTTCGCCCTGCGCAATCTCGGACGCGACGACAACACCGTTCACTTCGTTGTCCTGCTGCGTCATCTCACTGCGATCCCACTCATAGCGCAGACGCAGAGAAGACAGTTCACCGATGGCGTAGCTCAGCTGGGGACGGAAGAACAGGCTGTCGGTGTCAAAGCTGGCAAAGCTCGAGTTTGTAGTCGCCAGGCCCAGACCCACATCGAATTGCAGTCGGCGTCCCAGCAGGAAAGGTTCAGTGAAATTCAACGAATACTGTTCCGAATCCTGCGCCGTCGACAGGTTCAGCCCTAGGGTTTGTCCGCGACCCAGAAAGTTCGTCTCGGTCAGGCCAACCGCGATACCGAAACCATCCGAGGCGGAGAAGCTACCGCCGAGGCTCAACGAGCCAGTAGGCTGTTCCTCGACATCCACATCGACGATGACTTGACTGGGGGTTGAGCCTTCGCGCGGTTCGACTTCAGCGTTGGCAAAGAAACCCAGAGCCCGAATTCGCTCAGCGGCCTGACGGATCTCGCGTGGATTGAACGGATCACCCTCGACCGTATCGAATTGGCGGCGAATGACACGGTCAAGCGTGGTTGTGTTGCCCTCGATATCGATCCGTTCAACAAAGATGCGCGGACCACGGGTCAGGACAAACTCGACGTCCAGGGTCAATTCGCGCGCATTGCGCGTCACCCGTGGCTCAACCCGCAGGAAATCGACGCCTTGTTTAAGGCCCAACCGCTCTTGCCGGGCGATCGAATTTTCCACCAAAGACGGGGTGTAGGTCACCCCAGGTTTGATTTTGAGCGCCGCTTGGTACTCCGCCGCGTTCACCCCTGGGATTTCACTGACTGTTGTGATGTTCCCGAACGAGAATTTCTGCCCCTCGGTAATGTTCATAACCAGGAAAAAGGCGTCGCGCTCCTGAGTGAATTCAACATTAGTGCTGTTGACGCGGAAATCGACATAGCCACGGGATAGGTAGAAATCCCGAATGACCTGTTTGTCGAACTCAATCCGGTCGGCGATGAACGTATCGCTGCGAATGAAAGTCCGAAGGATGTTTGCCTGCTTGGACTCCAGCACGCGGCGCAAGCGACGGTCGGTAAAGGCGCGGTTCCCGACAAAGCTGACGCGCTCCACCTCGATCGTGGTGCCTTCGGACACTTCAAACACAAGGTCGACGCGGTTGTCACTGCGTCGGATAATGCGCGGAATAACCGTCGCTGACACCCGGCCCTGCGCCGAATATATCTGCGCGATCAGATCCGCATCGGCTTCGGCAACCTGAGGCGTAAAGACACGACGGGGTTCGGACGAAATCGCCTCGAGCAAGACATCATCCTTGACCCGGCGATTCCCTTCGACGCTGATCTGGTTGATCGTTGGATATTCCTGAACCTCGATCACCAATGTATTGCCGCGCGGCGTCAGTTCGACTGTTTCAAAAACACCACTGTCAAGCAAACGCTGAAACGCGTCATTCAGTTCACCCGCGGTGACAGTCTGCCCCGGTTCGATCCCTGTTCGAGTGATAATCGTGGACGTTTCGATCCGCCGGTTACCCTCAACCTCGAAGGAGTTGATGATGAAACTTTGCGCCTTTGCCGATTGTGGCAGGGCAACTAAACCCACCAGAACAATAAAGGAAAAAACGGATAGCACCCGCCACAAAATCTTGTTTGCCAGCGTCTGCCCTCCGCAGGATGTGCCTGCGCCTCGCCGATCAGTCATATTTTTCTCTACCCAAAATTATAGGACTTAGAAGCTGAGTAACGGGATTAATTATTCTTGTCAAAAGCCCAAAACAGAAAGCGGCCCAATGGGCCGCCAAACACTTTTCAATTTCGGTGCTTACAGAATCACATGCTGATCAAATAGGCCCAGCCTGCCATCGCAATTGCCGTCGCCGCAAAGAACAGGATCGAGTCCCAGTTCAACATGAACAGGAAGCTGAAGCTTCGATAGGATTTTTTCAGCGCCTTTGCCATTGTAGCCTCTGACTCAGTTTGGATTTGGTCACAAACCTACAGATTGAATGCGGCGGAATTACGGCTTTTCTGAGCGGCTAAGGCCACATTCAACAGAAGAGATCGTTTGTTACAGAAAATACCATAAGACCAAGGATCAACGAGACCCCGATCCCCATCAATATCCGCAACGCGCCGTCGCTGGGCGGCTTGCCTGTCACGGCTTCATAAGCGTAAAACACCAAATGGCCACCATCCAGTGCAGGGATCGGGAACAGGTTCAGCAACCCGACTGCTGTGGACAAGACGGCAATGAAGAAGATGAAACTTTGAGCGCCCTGACTGGCCATAGCGCCTGACGTTTCCGCAATTCCGATGGGGCCCGAGATGTTGCACGTGCTAATTGCACCCGTCACCATGTGCCACATGCCCGACAGGGACGCGTCGATAATACGCAGGGTCTGACGCGCGCCCCCTGTCACAGAGGCCCACAGGCCGGTCGGTTCGGTCGCCGGTTCCAGCATCATGCCGCCCACAATGCCGATCCGCCAATGTGTGACGTACCCGCCATCAGGCTGCGGCTCATCCGTCCGACGCGGGGCTAGTGCAAAATCCAGCTCGGCCCCTTCACGCCACACGTTCAGCAACAGGACTTTTCCATTCGAGCCTTCGACATGCTCTTTAAGTTGTTCAAACGCAAAGATCGGATCGCCATCGACTGCAGTGATTACGTCACCCGGCTTCAGATCGATGTCATAGGCTGCGCTGCGTGGGGCAAGTTGTTGGATCAGAGGCGGGAACAACCAAGGGCCGGTTACGTCCTGCGTCTGGCCGTCCCTCAGGACAGTATAGTCCAAAACGGGCTGCACGGGTAGCGCATCGGTGAACTGCGTCCAGGCGTCCTGTTCGTCGAATTCGGGCACCTGAATACCGGCGATCGACAAGATCTCATCGCCTTCCCGCAATTGCTGTTCGGTGCCCGGCAGCGGGTGCAGGCTGCCGACGGTTAAAGGTTCCTTGGTCACGCCTTGCGATAGGAAAATTGTGCCAAAAACGATGATCGACATGACGAAATTGAACACCGGTCCAGCCGCAACTGTTGCCGTGCGTGCCCACAGAGGCGCGCCATGCATGGTGCGGCGTAGTTCTTCGGGGCTTTTCTGGGTGATTGCGTCCATCGCCGCCTCATCCTTGCCGGATGCCGCATTGGAATCGCCCAGAAACCGCACGTAGCCGCCAAAAGGCAGCGCAGCGATTTGCCACCGCGTTCCGCGCTTGTCCACGCGGCTCAGCAGCACGGGTCCGAACCCAATCGAGAAAACCTCGGCATGGATGCCTGACCAGCGGCCGACGATGTAGTGTCCATACTCATGCACCGCGACGATCACCGACAAGGCGATGACAAAAGCCACAATTGTATACAGCAAGTTTCCAAACTGAGGGATCAGCGAGAGTATGTCCAAAATTCTATCCTGCTCTTTGGCTTATGGCTTCATCGACCCATTTACGTGCCAGATGGTCCGTTTGCAGCACGTTATCAAGGGTCAAAGGGGCATCAATAAGGCTGCTTTGGGCATCAAATCGGTCCAAAACAGCGGCAACGCAATCGGCCATCGACAAAAATCCGATCCTACGCGCGATGAAGTGATCAAGCGCGCGCTCCTTGGCGGCGTTGAACACGGCACCAGACAAGCCGCCACGTTGCATCACGTGCCGGGCCAGTTTCAGCGCAGGATAGCGTGCATCGTCGGGCTCGCTGAACCGCAACTGACCAAGCTTGGCCAGATTGAGCCGTTCGACCGGCAAGTCCTGCCGCGCGGGCCAATGCAGCGCGTATCCGATGGCGTGGCGCATGTCGGGCGCACCCATATGTGCCATCAACGCCCCATCGTTGAACCCGACTAGCGCGTGGACGATGGACTCGGGGTGAACCAGAACCTCAACCTGCTCAGGTGAAACCCCGAAATATTCCTTGGTTTCAATTACCTCCAACGCCTTGTTGAACATCGAGGCGCTGTCGATAGTAATTCGTTGACCCATGTTCCAGTTCGGATGGTTGGACGCCTGCTCGACCGTTGCGTTGGCCAGATCACCTAACGGCCAATCGCGGAATGCCCCACCACTGGCTGTGATGATGATCCGCTCGACGGCGCTCATATCTTCTCCAGCCAGGGCCTGAAACACAGCGGAGTGCTCGCTGTCGACCGGCAAAAGGGTTGCATTGTGTTGCCGCGCCGTATCAAGGACCAGGGGACCAGCGCAGACCAAAGTCTCTTTATTTGCCAGGGCAAGCGTCGCGCCCTGCTTCAAAGCTTCTAGCCCCGGTGGAAGTCCGGCAGCCCCAACTATGGCCGACATCACCCAATCCGCTGGCCGCGCGGCCGCTTCGGTCAGGGCCATAGAGCCAGCCGCTGCCTGCACGTCGGAACCCGCCAAAGCAGCCCGCAGATCCTCCAGCCGGTCCTGATGGGCAGTTACAGCCACATTGGCGCGCAGGCGTTTGGCATCCTCCGCCAGTTTGTGGATATTCGCCCCACCCGTCAGTGCCACCACGTCATACGCATCAGGGTTCCGGTCGATCAGGTCGATCGTGTTCTGCCCAATCGACCCGGTGGCGCCAAAAATCGAAACCCTGCGCATCACATCGGTCCCGGTGCGTATAGCAGCCCAGCAATCAGAACGAACAAAGCCGCACCCATCATCCCGTCAAACCGGTCCAGAAAGCCGCCATGGCCCGGGATCAGGTTCGAGCTGTCCTTGACGCCAAACTTCCGTTTTGTCGCGCTTTCCACTATGTCGCCGGCTTGACTGGCCATCGAGGCTGCGACGGACACCAACACGAACAAAAATCCGAACCCTGCGAAAGCCGCAAAAACCGCGCCGACGATCGCCGCCGCGAACCACCCGCCGGCAGTGCCCGACCATGTTTTCTTGGGGCTCACGCGCGGCCAGAATTTAGGCCCACCCAGCGCCTTGCCCACGAAATATCCCGCGACATCCGTCGCCACAACTACCGAGATCAGCCAGACCATCCAGCCAAACCCCATGTTTTCACGTATAGAGATAAACCCGAGCCCCGCCGCCGCAATCCACGCTGCAAACAGCAGATACGTACCCTTGGCCCGACTTACCTGCCCCGCCCCAACCAGTGCCGGAGCCAGCAGGAACGGCAATTTATAAAGCGGCGGAAGATGATAACTGAGGACAACAGCAACCCCGGTCAACACTGCAAGCTGGATAGCGACCCCAGTCCGGACCGGGTCGATCATCCGAACCAACTCCCAGGTCATCAGGCCGCAGGCGATAGCGATGAAGGCTTCGAACCACAGCCCGCCCAGCCAAACCTCAACCGAGCCGACGGCCACAAGCACCACAGCCGACAGAACCCGCGCTGTCAGATCAGACCATCGGCTGTCGCTCATGCTGGGACAGCCCCAAACCGACGTTCGCGAGACCCGAAATTCTGGCACAGCCGCGCCAGTTCATCAGCAGTGAAATCCGGCCAGAGCGTGTCAATGAATTCATATTCCGAATATGCCGATTGCCACAAAAGAAAATTCGAAATTCGCGCCTCACCGCTGGTTCGGATCACCAGATCAGGATCGGGAAGAACGTGCGTGTCCAGATACTTGGGTAAGGTTTCCTCATCCACATCCTCGGGTCGCAACCGTCCTTCGGCCACGTCACGCGCCAGCCGCTTGGTGGCACGCGCAACCTCGTCCCGACCGCCATAGTTTATGGCAATGGTCAGATGCACCAGATCGTTATCCTTGGTGGCATTTTCCAGCGTGTCCATCAGGTCGATCAGCTTAGCGTCCAGACGCACCCGATCTCCAATGAACCGAACCCGAACCCCGTTTTTTGTCAGGTTCGCTGTTTCCTTAATGATGTAGCGCCGGAACAAGCTCATCAGCCCGGCCACTTCGGCCTGTGTCCGCTTCCAGTTCTCGGTCGAGAAGGCAAAGACAGTCAGATACTTGATGCCAAGCCCCGGGCAGGCCTCGACCACATCCCGCACGCGCCGCGCACCGGCCTGATGGCCAAACAGGCGCGGCCGTCCACGCGCCTGAGCCCAGCGACCGTTGCCATCCATGATGATCGCAACATGCCGAGGCCCATCCTGAGGCGCCGTCTGTGGGGTGTCAGGCATATCCGGTCTCAGACCTGCATGATCTCGGCCTGCTTGGTCTCAAGCGCGGCATCCACGGTTTTGATCATCTGATCGGTCAGGTCCTGAACTTCGCTTTCCCAGAACTTCTGATCGTCCTCGGACATCCCGTCTGCCTTGGCCTTTTTGATCTGGTCCATCCCATCCCGACGCACGTTACGAATCGAGACGCGCGCATGTTCAGCATACTGACCGGCGACTTTGCCCAGCTCGCGGCGACGTTCTTCGTTCAGCTCCGGAATCGGCAGCATGATGATCGTCCCGTTTAGTTGCGGATTGATCCCCAACCCACTTTCGCGAATGGCTTTTTCGACCTTGCCGACCAGACCTTTGTCCCAGACATTGACCGTCACCATACGCGGCTCGGGTACATTGACCGTGCCAACCTGATTGATGGGCGTCATCGAACCATAGGCATCAACCATCACCGGCTCCAGCATCGAGGCCGAAGCCCGCCCGGTCCGCAACGATGCGAATTCGGTTCTGAGGTTGGACATCGCGCCTTCCATGCGGCGCTTCAGATCATCGGTATCCAGTTCGAAATCGTCAGCCATTCTGCTCACTCCCCGTCTTCAGGTGCTGTTGGGATGGCTCATAAGCCATCACAATTGGGATGTATAGCGATGATGATCCGGAATTGCGCCAATGACCAGAGCTGTTTGCGGCATTTTCACGGTCGTTCAAGGGCGCGGGAACCGGCCCGGGCAGCGCCGGACCGGTGCGGTGTTCTGACATGGGTTCAGGCGTTTACGTCCACAACCACCCGGCCTTTGACGTGCCCCCTAAGGATATCAGCGCCCAATTGTGGCAGATCACTCAGTGTGGCCGGGTGAACCATGGCCTCCAACTTGTCCATGGGCAGATCGGTCCCAACGCGTTTCCACGCCCGAACGCGGTTCTCGTAGGGCTGCATCACGCTATCGATCCCCAACAGGTTTACACCACGCAGCAGGAACGGAATGACGGTTGCCGGAAGTCCGGCGCCACCTGCCAAACCAACAGCCGAGATCGACGCACCGTATTTCATCTGCCCCAGAACACGGGCCAGCATGTCACCACCAACGGCATCGACACAGCCTGCCCATGTCTCGCTTTCCAGCGGACGCTTGGTCGTCTCGTTCAACTCATCACGAGGAACAATGGTCGTAGCCCCCAAAGATTTGAGATAATCGCCTGCTTCGGCCCGGCCCGTCACTGCTGCGACCTCGTAGCCCAAGTTTGCCAGAATCGCTGTCGCAACCGAACCAACACCGCCCGCAGCACCGGTTACAAGCACCGGCCCGTTGCCAGGCTTGAGGCCGTGATCCTCAAGCGCCATGACGGCCAGCATGGCGGTAAACCCAGCGGTTCCTACAGCCATCGCCTGACGCGTGTCCAACCCATCGGGCAGCGGTACCAGCCAGTCGGCTCTTGCGTTGGCCTTCTGACTATAACCACCCCAATGGGCCTCGCCCACACGCCAGCCAGTTAGCACAACCTTGTCGCCGGGCTTGTAACGATCATCCGCGGACGCCTCGACCGTACCAGCATAATCAATGCCCGGCACATGCGGGTAGCTGCGCACCAGACCGCCACCTTTGGGCGACATGCAAAGACCATCTTTGTAATTGACCGTCGAATACTCGACCGCAACTGTAACCTCACCCGTAGGCAGGTCATCGGTTGACAGCTGTGTGACCACGGGGCTGGCCAGACCGCTCTCGTCGTCTCTCTCCATCACCAACGCATTAAACATCTGAACGTTCCTTTCATCTCATGGTGCCAGGCCCCGTCCTTCACCTGGCAAAAAATATCCCGGGGGAGTCGCGCAGCGACGGGGGCAGTGCCCCAACCACGCCTAAGTCCAAAAATGCGCCTGTACGATTGCGCTACGCATCCCATCAGGTGTTTCAACCTCTACCTGGGTGCCGGCATCCCAATGGCTCAACCGCAACATCCCGATGGAAACATTGGTGCCAAAATCCGGAGACCAAGCAGCAGACGTCACCTGCCCCACCCGTCTCCCGTCAACATAGACAGGCCAAGGCCGATCGCAGGGCGGTACCGCCGCGCCGTCAATCGCAATCGGCCGGATTTGCTGAACCGGCCCTTCCTTGGCCACGCGCAACAGCGCATCCCGACCGATACATCCAATTGCTGTGTGCGTATTACAGAACTTGCCCAACCCACATTCATGCGGCGTGTTGTCGTCGGTCATATCGTTGCCATAAGACAGCAAACCACCTTCGATCCTCTCGATCAGGTTCGGGCATCCCGCCCGCACATTCAAATCCTCCCCCGCCGCAAACAGCGCGTTCCACAGCGGCATACCGATATCTGAGCCCTCGACATAGATCTCAAACCCGCCCTGCTTGGAATAGCCCGAGCGTGCAACGGCCAAGTCGCGGCCTTCGAACGCGAACATGTCGAACTTGAAAAACCGGATATCGCGCACGCGGTCGCCGAATACACGCGACATCAGCTCATCGGCTTTGGGACCCTGCACGGCCAGAGGGGACACGTCCGGTTCATCCACCAGAACATCCAACCGATAGCCATTGGCGATACCCTTTACCCACAACAATAGGTCGCTATCGGCAATCGAAATCCACCAACGGTCCTCGGAAAGCTTCACGGCCACCGGGTCGTTCAGCATCCCGCCGGTTTCGTCCACGATGGGCACATAGAAACACTGACCTGGCAACATGCCGCGCAGATCACGTGGGGTCAGCATCTGCATCAAACGCGCTGCATCCGGGCCGCGCAACTCGACCTGACGTTCGCACGATACATCCCACACCTGCACATGTTCCTTGAGGTGTCGGTAGTCGGCCTCTACCGACTCGAAAACGGTGGGTAGCAACATCCGGTTATAGACTGTGTAGGCCTTGACCCCCGCCGCCTCGACACCCTCAGAGAAAGGGGTCCGGCGCAACCGACGTGAAAACGAAACCTGAGCCATTCATCCCTCCTGTGGTAAGAAGACCAGATCGCTGACCGGCGCTGCCGATCCGGTCTCGGTCAACATTTTATGAATTTGACCCCGGTGGTGTGTCTGATGGTTGAAGAAATGCATTACACATTGCGCGTAGGGCTTCGTGACATCGGCTTGTTTTGCCGCTGAAAACCATGTGAAGGGCCCTGACAACGCCTCATCCTTCAGGCTGGCGACCCAACCTTCTATCCGGGTATCAACAACGTCACGCAACACCACCCACTCATCGACATCAGCACAGATCGCTGTGCTTTCCGGAATGCCACCGTCGGGTCCTTCGCCTCCGTCGAAACGTGACATCCATATCCAGTCACCCCAAAGCAGATGATTGGCAGTCCCAAGAATCGACCCAAAAAACGCTCCGCGCTCACGGTTCAATTCCTCGGTGGTGAGTGCGCTAAAGAACTTTTTCAACTGACTGTTCTGCCAGCGATTATAGCGCGCCATCTCCTGCGCATAAGCCGCGGTGATCATCACTTGGGTCCATGCCAGTCGATTGGGCAAATCTCGGCCGATTTACCACCAAAATCCCACACCCGGCCATAGTCCCGCACCTTGGATTTGGTGCCACGCGCCACGATGATATCCGGACCCATCCAGTATTTCGAGTTCGAGACCATCACTGGGTGATCCGGATCCTTGCCCGCCATCATTTCAATTTCGCCCTGAATTTTTCGGCCGATCACGATACGCCGCTTGGTGCCGTCGCGTTCGATGACGACCGGAGCGCGCTCCGCCCCGATGATCTCACTGACCAGCATGGTGAACAGCCCGGTGGTGCCGCCCGCCTGCCCGCTGAAGATTTGCAGCAAACCGTTATAGGCCTTGCCGCTGGCGCGTTCATCGACATAAGCCGCGACTTTCCACTGTCCTTCGCCCATGCGGCCTGGAATGTCGACCAGAAGACCCACATTCAGTCCCGACAGGTCCTCGCCCTCGAAATGACCTTCGTCGATGATCACACCCATCCAGGCATGGCAGTGCCCCTCAGTCGGAGGATGCGCGCCCAGCGAGACCACACAGGGGCAGAACACGTCACAGGAACAATTCAGGATCAGTTCACCTTTGATGGCCCAGTTGGTCGGGCTCATCTCGCGCCGTTTGGGGTTGGGCATACGGCTGTCGATTCGTTGACTGATCGGCAAGCGGTCCGAATCTGTTTTTCTGTTTTTAGCCATCAGCTTATCCTCCGTAAGCAAAGGGATAGATGAGCAGCAGAGCGCCGCCCGCAATCAAAGCAAACCCCAGCGGACGCGTGATCGCGTGCCCGATCTGAGGCAGTTTTTCGAGAACCATGAAGAAAGTCGCAAGACCCATCCACAACAAGCTCATGACGCCACCAACAAAACCAAGCGCCATGAACCCCCAGCAACAGCCGACGCAGAATGCGCCAAGTCTAAGCCCCATCCGCAGTCCGCCAGTAAATCCGGTTTTCCAATGGCCCAGAAAATAACTCATTGGCGCATGGCAGACGCCATGGCAGACCTCTTTAGCTCGGGTGAATTGAAATGCGCCCACTGCGATCATCAAAGCGCCGGATAAGAACGTCGATTTGGGGATGCCCAGCATGTCAACCACGCCACCGAACAACAGCGCCAGTTGAACAGCCGTGATAAGTGCTGCAAACCCGACCCAAACAGCGAAGTAACCGGACAGCACGCCCAGCCACCCTGCCCGCGTGCCATTGGCGCTGCGGATCAGGTCGTCATAGCTGCGCAGGGTCGGAACCAATGTCGGCAGCATCATCGCAGCCATCATGATTGCCCACATCCAGAACAAGGGCCCGAACTCGGCCATCGGCATATACATGTCCATCCGCGGATCCATCGCGGCCATGGCCTGTCCCATCGGACCCGGACGGCCGATCCAGTCCAGGTCCATTGCGCGGCTCATGGTGAACATCATCCACCACGCCCACAGGATCAGAGCGTAAAACCCCAGCCAAAATCCATTGCGGAGAACTGCGCGACTCACTTGTCCCTCCCGACTCAGTCCTTGCAATTCAAATGTCAGACTTTTAAATGTCAGACAAATAAAAACGTACCAACAGGTGCCGGAATATGAAAATCGATCCTCAGAAGCCCGCCGACCTGTCCGCGCAGATTGCGCAGGCGATCCGCGATGCCATCGTCTCGGGCCAGTTGATCGTTGATGAGCGTTTGCCGTCCGAGGCAGAGTTGGCCGACCAATTTCAGGTGTCGCGCCCGACGGTGCGCGAGGCCTTGAAGCGGCTGGCTGCGCAGTCTCTAATCCGCACGCAACGGGGTGCGACCGGCGGTGCTTTTGTCAATCGGTTGAGTTTTGAGGACGCCTATTCCCAACAAATCACTACGTCGACACTGTTGTTGTCCATGAACACGGTCAGTTTCGACACGGCCTGCGAGGCGCGCTATGCCTTGGAACGCGCCTGCGCCCGATTGTCGGCACAGCGTCGGACGGCCGATCAACTGGCCACCATGCGGGCCGAGATCTTTCGCCAAGCGCAGCCTGGCCTGACGGATGAAGCTTTCTGCGCGTCAGATGTGGCCTTCCACCGTGCGCTGGTCGACGGCGCAGGAAACCCTGTGTTGTCCTACCAGTTGGCGGGTGCGGTCGAAGCGATGCAGCCACTGATGAACATGATCACCTTCACCGCCCGGTCCCGCGAGGAAATCATTTCGCTGCACACTCAGATTGCCGACGGCCTGGAAAACGGCGATGCAGACGTGGTTGATGAGAGCCTCGTAAAGCTTGAAAAATACACACGAAAACTGGCCCATGATGTCGCGGAACAGCGACGCAAACCAGCCTAGAGAGGATCTGATGGTATCCGTCCTAAATATCACTGCGGCCGTGCTGACAATCGGCTTTGGATTGTTCGGCTTTCTGGCTCCGGCTTATACCGCCAACGCGCTGGATCTGGCCCCGACCAACAGCACCATGGGGCTGAGCGAAATGCGTGCCTCGGTTGGCGGATTGTTTGTTGTGACGGGTATTGCGGTCCTATGGCTGAATGCGCCAATGGCCTACGCAATGTTGGGCGTGGTCTATGCAGGCGCAGCACTGGGGCGGTTCTTGTCGGTCATTCTGGACAATCCGCCTTTGGTCAAGGCTCTGACTTTTGGCGGAATCGAAGCGGTACTTGCCCTGTGGTTGATAGTGGCGAACTTGAATAAAGCACCGTAAGCAACTGTAATCATGTAATACACGCTCTAAAACTGAGCAATTGCATCCCCGACGACCCTCACCTATATAAGATGTGTCCCTCGGGACTATGGACATAAACGCGCTCGTAATAAGCGGATCGGACCCGGGGGCGGTACCCGGCGGCTCCACCAATCATCCTTCGTTTGAGGATTTCGGGGCCGAAATAGGATCGACGAACGTCTAAAGGGGTTAGCTTTGTCTCGGCTGTCTGCCACCGTTATCGGCGAAACTAGTACAATTGCAAACGACAATCGTGCTCCGGTTGCAGTTGCTGCGTAAGCAGTAACAAGACCGAAACTTAAGCCCTTGCGCCTAGCCGCGTAAGGCGGGGTTCGCAGGTACCTGGCAACAGAAACCTGCATTTCTCCACCTCATATTATCTTCAGTGTTCAGAGTTTGTTCACTCCTTTTGTTCATCTTTGTTCCAGCAAGACAGGAGAGCTGAGATGTCACATGCAGAGATCCTACGTGAGTGGTATTCCGAGGTTTGGGAAAACGGCAACACCGATGCGATTGATCGGTATTTCACGCCTGATACAGCGGCTGAGGGGTTGATCCCCGAGATGCAGGTCGGTGCCGACGACTTTCGTGATTTAGTCATGGCTTTTCGCCATATCTTGGGAGAAATCTCAATTGATGTACGTAAGACCATCGAGAACGGCGATTGGGTGTCCAGTATTTTGCACGTTCAAACCTCTCGGGCTGACAATGGTGCCCCGGTTGAGGTGACGGGTCAGGTCGTGGCGCGCTTTCGCGGCGACAAAATGGTTGAGGCATATAACCAATTCGACTTCATCTCGCTTTTCGAGCAATTAGGACAGTTCCCAAAGGATACATTGCCTGTTTGCATGACCGGGCAGCGGTTGGATTGGGTATAGTTTTGCGGGGCGCTTGACCCGTTTGTCTGATGCGCGTTAGCAACGGGCAGAGGGTCAGGTCGCGAACACCCGTGATGGGGCAACCCCAAGCTTCGCGTGGTCGTGCCTGAGGCAAGTGACATGCCGTGCCCTATTCAACCTATTCTGAATGTACTCCAAAGACAAAAACGCAATATTCCCGCCGTAACTCTTTGTTGCTTAGACCTAACTTCCCGCACTGAAAGTGGAATTGCTCGCAGCAGCTGGCGTTTGACGTCAGCGCAATACCTAGCCGTTTTCATGGACAGAACCAGATGACGCCTCCTTCGGTCCCCGAGTTGATCCGTGTTTTTGGACGTATTGGCCTGCTATCTTTTGGCGGACCCGCGGCGCAAATCTCATTGATGCACGAAGAACTTGTCGAAAAACGCCCTTGGTTGGATGAACACACCTATCTGCGGGCGCTGTCACTTTGCATGCTGCTTCCCGGCCCCGAGGCAATGCAGTTGGCCACCTATGCCGGCTGGCGTTTGCGCGGCGTGCCCGGCGGTTTGATTGCCGGCACCCTATTTGTACTGCCGGGTGCCATAGTGATTGGCGCTTTGGTTTGGCTTTATGCTCGGTTTGGTGACCTTCCTTTCGTCCAAGCAGGCTTTCTAGGAGTGAAGGCAACAGTCATCGTCATTGTCATTCAAGCATTGCGCAATCTGTCACGCCGCGCGTTGACTAGTGGCGAAAGCAAATTTATCGCCCTGTTCGGTTTTCTGACCATCTTCGCACTGCAACTGCCCTTTCCTGTCATTATTCTGAGTGCCGCGGTTTGGGGGTATCTACGGCTTGATGGGGGCCAGTCTTCCGTATCGGGCATTTACTCGCCCCAAACCAACCCTGTGCGCACCTGTCTGATTTGGATCACTCTGTGGCTGACACCTTTGTTTCTCCTCAGCATTGCGGGCGCTAAACTGTTAAGCGATCTGGGTTGGTTTTTCGCCCGTTTGGCAGTAGTCACATTTGGTGGCGCATATGCCGTTCTTGCGTATATGACGCAAACCGTCGTCCAAAAATACGAGTGGATCACAACCAACCAGATGATCGACGCATTGGGTTTGGCTGAAACAACCCCGGGCCCGCTTATCCTTGTTACCCAATTCGTCGCCATGTTGACTGGACAAACAACGGCAGGTTTGCCGTTGGCGTTGGCTGCGGGAATCGTTGCGCTTTGGGCTACATTCGTGCCGTGTTTCCTGTGGATATTCCTGACCGCACCATACTTGGACCAGCTGGCCGCCAGACCCCGCCTTTCAGCCGCATTGCATGGCATAACGGCGGCAGTTGTGGGTGTGATTCTCAACCTTTCTCTTTGGTTTGCCTTGCATGTTTTTTTCACGAACGTGAAAGAGATAGCGTGGGGGCTTGTTCGTTTGCCCTGGCCCGCTTCAAATACGCTCAATATCTCCGCCCTGATATTAACTGTGATCGCTGGAGTGTTGATATTTCGATTCAAATTCGGCATGGGAAAGACATTGGCCTTGATGGCCATAGCCGGTGTCGGAACATATTTTCTTTGAACAATCCCGTGACTCTCGGTCTTTCGTTTCCAATGGAATCCCTTATGCTGAAGGGCACCATATTTGAGGATGACACATGTCGCAGGACATTGATTACGGGAACCTGATGCACACCGCCATGCGCGGGCTGATCAAAACGGTTCTGACCAGCGTTTCTGAAAACGGTCTTCCCGGAGCGCATCATTTCTTTATTACTTTCGACACGCGCCAGAACGGCGTTGAAATGGCCGATTGGCTGCGCGAGCGATATCCAGAAGAGATGACGATCGTCATGCAGCACTGGTTCGAAAACCTCGAAGTCGGAGACTCGGGTTTTGCAATTACGCTGAACTTCGGTGATGCTCCGGAACCGCTGTATATTCCGTATGTTGCGATCAAAACTTTCGTCGATCCCTCTGTCGAATTCGGACTGCGTTTTGAAAGCGCCGAAGATGAGGACGATGAGGTACCGATAGCAGAGGCGCCGATTGAAATCGAGGCCGAGCAGGACGAGCATCATGACGCTGATGTCGTGTCGCTAGACAGTTTCCGGAAGTAACCCTGTCGGGATTATTGTTTTTTCAGGAAGGTCTCGACCGAGCGGGACTTGATCCCGTTGCGAAACCGGGAAAAGGATAGATCAAGCCCACCCTCCGCCAGGGTGCGGTCGAACTGCTGCAGCTCGTATCCACCGTTTTCATCAATAAACAACGAAAACACGGTCAGGGTGTCGCCCATGATGCGGCCCCAGACGAATGGCTCGCCTTGCATCGGGTCCAACGGCACTTCGTGCCCGAAAACGTTTCGGCGCATCGCGGCCGAGAAAACATCAGACCGCTCAGAGGGGTTGAAGTCGATCGAGAAGGCCTGCTCTTTCACGCGCCCGTCATGCTTGTAGGTCGTCGTTTTCCAACTGACATTGAATCCGTTTTTGTTCTCTTGGATCGAAACGCTCATGTCCCTTGGGGTTTCGGTGCCATCCTGATCAACCATATTGGCCGAACCTACATAGTCACCGACAAAGGGCGTGATCTCAGCAGCATGCGATGGCAATGCGACGACCGAAAAAAACGCCACCCAACCTGCAATAAGGCCAATAAGTCTAAAGGAATGAACCGGAACTTGTAGGAGCACGTGCGCCTCCAAAATGATGATGTTTTATTCTAGCTCACCTACCGGCGCGTACAATGGTCCGTTTCAAGTTTAACAGAAGAAAATGACACTCGGCACGATCTATACCTTTGCCCACCTTAAGTTTATGGTGCGCGCAACTGGCCGATTGCATGATGCTAAAGTTGTGCGTAAACGGCATGCAACGGCATACACGACGGAGTGACCGATGTCCCAGACCCGCACCGAATCCGACAGCTTTGGCCCGTTGGAGGTTCCCTCAGACAAGTATTGGGGCGCGCAGACGCAACGCTCGATCATGAATTTTCCCATCGGCTGGGAAAAACAGCCCGTCGCCATCGTGCGTGCGCTAGGGGTGATCAAGAAAGCCTGCGCCATGCAGAACAAGGCAACCGGCAAACTGGACGCAACGATTGCGGATGCGGTAATTCAGGCGGCTGGTGAGGTGTTTGAAGGGAAGTTCGACGACAACTTCCCGCTAGTAGTGTGGCAAACCGGCTCCGGCACCCAATCGAACATGAACTCGAACGAGGTGATTGCAAACCGCGCCATAGAGATTCTCGGCGGCGTGATCGGATCGAAGGACCCGGTGCATCCCAATGATCACTGCAATATGGGGCAATCGTCAAACGACACCTTCCCAACCGCCATGCATATCGCAACCGCGATGAGCGTTCGGGATGTCCTCTTGCCCGGCCTGGAAAAGCTGGCCAGTGGACTGGAACAGAAAGCGGATGAGTTCAAAGATATCATCAAGATCGGCCGTACCCATACGCAAGACGCGACCCCTCTGACGCTTGGCCAGGAATTTGGCGGCTATGCCCATCAAATCCGACAGGGAATCGCACGTGTAAACGCTGCAATGCCCGGCATTTATGAGTTGGCCCAAGGCGGTACAGCTGTAGGTACCGGTTTGAACACGCAGCACGGATGGGGCGAGGCTGTGGCAGCCAATATGGCAGAAATCACCGACCTGCCCTTTGTCACCGCCCCCAACAAGTTCGAGGCGCTGGCCGCGCATGATGCCATGGTATTCCTGTCTGGCGCCTTGGCGACAATTGCCGGTAGCTGCTACAAGATTGCCAATGATATCAGGCTTTTGGGGTCCGGCCCTCGTTCCGGCCTTGGTGAACTGATCCTGCCCGAGAATGAGCCCGGCTCGTCCATCATGCCCGGCAAAGTGAACCCAACACAGGCCGAAGCGCTGACCCAGGTGGCAGCGCATGTGATGGGCAATGACGCCGCGATCAAATTCGCAGGTAGTCAGGGTCATTTTGAACTGAACGTCTACAACCCGATGATGTCCTACAACCTGCTGCAATCCATCCAGTTGCTGGGCGATGCTGCGGACAGCTTTACGGAACGGATGCTGCTGGGCATTCAGGCCAACGAACCGCGCATCGACAAGCTGATGAAGGAATCGTTGATGCTGGTGACAGCACTGGCCCCCACCATTGGTTATGACAACGCCACTAAGGTTGCCAAAACGGCGCACAAGAATGGCACGACTTTGAAAGAAGAAGCCATCGCGCTGGGTTTCGTGGATGAGGCGACCTTTGACGCGGTTGTCCGCCCCGAACAGATGATTGGTCCAAAGGACTGATGGGCAAACCGGTCAATCTGAACCGGTACCGCAAGGAAAAAGCGCGGGCCAACAAAAAGGCCCGCGCTGACCAGAACGCCGTCGCTTTCGGGCGCAGTAAAGCTCAGAAAGAGGCGGACCGGCTGGATCGAGAAAAACAGACACGCGATCTGGACAATCACGAGTTAGATGAATGAGCGGGCGCCCTGTCAAACGCTCTGTGACCCTCAAAGGGCACCGAACCTCGGTCTCGCTTGAGGATGAATTTTGGTCCGCATTTCGGGATATTGCAAAGCAAAAACAAATGCCTATCAATGCGTTGGCTGCGCAGATTGATGTGGAGCGTGACCCTGATATCGGGTTAGCGTCGGCAATTCGGGTCTATGTGCTGAACTGGTACCGCAACCGTCCGTGAGCGATTGCTTTTTGGCCTGAGGCGCAGTAGCGTCAATGGAACAAAAAGGGTACATACATGTTGAAGACCGTACAAGGCCCGGACGGCCAACCCAGATGCGCCTGGTGTCAGGCCGCACCTGAGTTCTTTGCGTATCACGATGCTGAATGGGGATATCCAGTCGCGGATGATCAACGGTTATTCGAAAAGCTCTGCCTCGAAAGTTTTCAATCCGGCTTAAGCTGGCGCACAATCCTGTCCAAACGCGAAAATTTCCGTAAAGCGTTTAAACATTTCAATATCAAAGAGGTGGCGCAATTTGATGACGCGGATGTGGAACGGTTGTTGCAGGATGCAGGTATCATCCGGCATCGCGGCAAGATCGAGGCCGTGATCAACAACGCCCAACGGGCGCAGGAATTGATCGCGGCCGAGGGGTCGCTGGCAGCCTATGTGTGGCGGTATGAGACGACAATGCCCCCGGTTCCGCAAACGGCCTCAACCTCGGCCGAGTCCATTTCTATGTCGAAGGATTTGAAGAAACGGGGCTGGAAATTCGTGGGCCCCACCACGGTTTTTGCCTTCATGCAGGCGATGGGGCTTGTGAATGATCACGCGGAAGGGTGTGTGATGCGTGAAAAAGCGG
Source organism: Ruegeria lacuscaerulensis (assembly GCF_013034745.1). Lineage (NCBI taxonomy): Bacteria > Pseudomonadati > Pseudomonadota > Alphaproteobacteria > Rhodobacterales > Roseobacteraceae > Ruegeria > Ruegeria lacuscaerulensis. Next base: position 141,755 of record NZ_WQGP01000009.1, read on the forward strand.
CGCGTTTGCGCCGCGAATTCACAAAACCGGTTTAGGTCAGATCAGACCGAAGCCTGGAAGATCTTGTCGATATTGCCACCCAGCGCCGCGTTGAACTCGGCATCTGATTGCTGTTTCGACAAACCCTCGGTCAGCGCCCGCGAGAAAGATGCGATCATCTTGCCGTTCTCGGACAGCAGCGCACAGGCCTGATCAGTCGAATACCCACCCGAAAGCGCCACAACGCGCAGAACACGCGGGTGATCGGCCACAGCATCGTAAAGATTGGCGGTGCTGGGGATGGTCAGCTTCAGCATTACATCCTGACCGTCCTCCAACTTATTGAGATTCATCAGGATTTCCGCTTTCAGGATGTCCTCAGCCTCGGCCTTGGTGGAAGAGTTGATGTTTACCTCAGGCTCGACAATCGGCACCATACCAGCTGCAACAACCTCGCGTGCGACGTCGAACTGCTGCGCGACCACAGCGGCGATGCCCTCTGCATTCGCCTCATGGATGACAGAACGTTCCTTGGTGCCGAAAACACCGTCGGCCTTGGCCAACGTATCCGCCAAGCCAGGGATCGGCTTCATCATCTGTACGCCGTTCGCTTCATCCTCTAGCCCCTTGTCGATCTTGAGGAACGGCACGATCCCTTTTTGCGACCACAGGTAATCGGCAACTTTCCTGCCGTCGATCTCTTCGCCCAGGGTACGTTCGAACAGGATGGCGCCGATCACTTTATCCTTGGTGAAGTCATCGGCCAGAATGATACGCGCGCGCATCTTCTGGATTTCGCCGAACATCTCAGCATCCGAGCTGTAATCCGATGCCTCAACACCATAAAGCGCCAGCGCCTTGGGGGTCGAACCACCGCTTTGATCCAGAGCGGCGATAAACCCCGCCCCATTGGCCATTTGCGCGCGCTGTTCTGATTTGGACATAAGGTTTTCCCGTTCGAAATGATTCCGCTGTTTTCAACCGCATACAGCAACGTGATTGGTGATGGTAGTTTGTTAGCGCTCAACCACACGCAACCGAATGCCATCTTTTGAGCGAACGGTCAGATGAGCCACGGGAACCGGTGTTTGGCCTTCGACCAGTTCGAAGCGATAGCGGCGCAGCAGCGTAGACAGGATCAAAGGCCCTTCGACCATCGCGAACCCTGCCCCGCTACAGACCCGTGCGCCTGCCGAAAACGGAATAAACGCGGTGCGCTGGCAGGTTTTGCCATTCTCAGTGTGCCATCTGCCGGGGTCGAACCCGTCGGGATTGTCCCACAGGCGTTCATGACGATGCAGGTGCCAGGGGCTGATAACCATCTGAGCACCGGGTTGTATCTGCCGGTTCCGAAAGACTTCGGGGCATGTGGCCTGCCGCACCATCATCGGGACCGGCGGGTATAGGCGCAGGGTTTCGCGGAACACATCGCGGCTGATCTTCAAGCCAGCAACGGCGGTCATGCCGGGGGTGTCCAGCGCTGCGGCCTCTTCAGCCACCTTGTCCTGCCAGTCCGGATACAGTGCCAGTAGGTACAGGGCCCACGCTAATGCGGATGCGCTGGTCTCGTGGCCAGCCAGAAAGAAGATGGCCACCTGATCCACCATCTCGTCTGTGTCGAAACACTTGCCAGTCTGGGGGTCCGGGGTCGTCATGATCTTGGTCGCCAGATCGTTTGGCGCCATACCTTGGGCGATCAGCGCGGCGCGCGCTGAAACAAGATGTTCGATCAGCTCTCTGATTTCTCGGGCATTTTGTTTTGTTTGGCGTGAATGGAACCGAGGCATCCAGCTAGGCAGCGGTAGGAACGCGGCTAGGTTCAACAAGGGCTGTCTGCGTTGATAGGCGCGGAATTTAGTGAACACCTGCGCGGCAACTTCATGCTCGATGGGCACTGAAAACAGGGTCCGAAAGATCACATCCGCCGCCGCGTGGCTGGTGAATTTCTCACATTCGAGGATCTGGTTCAGGCTTTGCTGCAACCGATCGTTGGCGGCTTGCGCGGCATCCTGGATCGCCGGAAAGGTATCTTTCAGACGGCCGCCTTCAAAGGCAGGGTCAATGATCCGCCGCTGGCGTTTCCACGTGTCACCATTGGTCAGAAACACTGAATTGCCCAGCAAAGGGCGCAGGCCTTCGGCGATGCGGTTGGACTTGGGGAAGTCGTAGGGCCTCTTTTTCAATACAGTTTCAACCAACTCTGGCTGGTTGATCATGTAGGATCGAAAGAAAACAGTCCGAAATTCAGCCATCCATGCCCGGTAGAGTCGTTGTGGCTGGGCCGACAAAAGATCCTGCCGAAACAGTTTGAGATATCGCCAAAGCGAGACCTTGTCTGGCCGCGGGGTCGGCTTGGGCGGTTTCATCCAACCACCGAGCGGTATTTCGACACAGGCGTATCAATGCGCGATTTGGAAGGTGCGCGACCCCCGAAACGTGCACCCAAGGTCAAAGGTCCAGCGGTCACACGGAAATAATCATAGGCGCCCACCCGGTCAAAAGCGCAAAGATACTGAAAATGCAGCCGAAAGAACCGCCAGCGCAACTGCCTCCACCGCTCTGGTGAAAGTGTCTGCGTAAAGGCGGCCGATAGTACCAAAGGCCATTTCTTCGCGTCGGTTCTAACGCCTGTCACAGAAACTGGATCACAAAGCGCAAAGGCGCATCCGTCGCCTGGGGCCGAGACATCGACCCACGTCACCCCCTCTTGCTGCGAGAGGAATTGCAGATCAGCGCGTAAGTCGGTCGCGTCCGGCAGAAAAGAGACCATCGGAACCACTTGACCAAGCGACAGAAAAGACAGTGTTGGACCGTCTCTGTCTGGGAGTGCAGACCGGATAAGCTCGGCCAGGACGGCGACACCAAGATGCGCGCCCGAACTGTGACCTACGACCAGAACTTCATCAACGTCGTCCTTTAGCGCGGCGTCGACCAACGACGCGAATTCACAAAGGCGTTGCTGCAACGCAAGAGGCGTTCGCCCCCGACATGCGGCGGAATGGGCATAGTCATGCATCAGGTAATAGGCGAACAGGTGGTTGTCGATTTTGCGGAACCATCGCAGCACGGCATAGCCCAATGCGGTGGCAGGAAGGCAGGCCACCCAGCCCAGTATCGACGACAGAAGCGCCCATATTCCCAACGCGGCGCCGACAGCGACACCCAATTGGATCAGCAACATCGCAACCGGATAAATTGCGGCGATTACAGGACCTTTGCGGAGCTTCATCAACCGCCACAAAACCCCAGTCGAGATATAGACCCACGCAGTTCTGATCAGTTGCCCATAGGTTGCCGCTATCGAGTTCGACATGCTGTCGCGCACGATATCCGACCACACGAGCACCTGAAACTCGGCCTCTACCGCCGTCCCGTCCTGCACGGATCGCACGTGCCAACCATATGGCCCATCGCCAGTTCTGGGCGATAGTGTGATTTCATACCCTGATATGGCCGCCTGAGCCGCGCTTTCGGTCCGGTAAAGCTCTCGGTACCGGCGGGGATGAATGGGGTCATAGCCGGGAATATAGAACACCCGACGTCGTTTAACCTGCCTGTGATTGTCGTGACTGCGCATGCCCTTACCTTCTGCGGCGCAGGTTAGCGCAGCGTTACCGGCAAGGTAAGAGGAGTCCGGTTTTTACCCGAAATTTGCCAACGCAGGGAAGGTTTCCAGCAACCACCAGCTGAACTGAGTGAACAGGCCGGTGATCAGCATGATACCTACGAACAGCAGCAGGCCACCCATGACTTTCTCGATAGTCGCCATGTGCGGTTTGATCTTGTTCATCACAGTCATCGAGCGGTTCAGGAACATCGCTGCCAGCAGGAACGGAATACCAAGCCCGGCCGCATAAACGCCCAGCAACAAGGTTCCCCGTGCGACCGAAGCCTCGGACGCGGCCAGAGACAGAATCGCGCCCAGTTGCGGCCCGATGCAGGGCGTCCAGCCGAAGGCGAAGGCAAGGCCCAGAATATATGCCCCAAACACGGAACCACCCGAGTCGCCCGTTTCAATCCGCGCTTCCCGGTCCAGGAAGGGAATACGGAACACATTCAGAAAGTGCAGGCCGAACACGATCACAACTGCACCGGACAGCTTTGCGAACAGCACCTGATTTTGCAGCACAAAGGCCCCGAAGGCCGATGCGGTAAAGCCCAGCAACAGGAAGACCGTCGACAGGCCAAGCACAAAGAACAACGCCGTTAGCGTTGCCTTGCGTCTGGCGGCGGCCTGATCCTGCATTTCGTTGATCGACACGCCGCTCATATAGGCCAAATAAGGCGGAACGATGGGCAAAACGCAAGGCGACAGAAAGCTGATCAGCCCGCCCAGCATTGCGATGAACATGGCAGGCAGCAGGCCCGCGTCTATGATATCAATTCCGAACATGTTTCAGCACATATGGTATGAAGCCGTGAACGTCACGGGGCCATTCGGTCACATCCTCGTGGTTGCACGCTGGACACCCAGCCAAGTTGGAAATATCTCAGGCCTATGTCAAACCCATCTGATACACTTGATGCGTTGGGGCTGCTATGCCCCCTACCCGTCCTCAAGGCACGTAAGCGCCTGAAATCTATGCCGGAAGGCGCATTATTGCGTGTCTTGGCCGACGATCCGGCAGCCGTTGTCGACGTTCCGCATTTTTGCGCGGAAAGCGGTCATCGCCTCGTTTCACAGGACGAGGCAGACGGGCATCAGATCTATATCATCCAGAAAATAGGCTAGAATTGTTTCAATACTGAACAAAAAAGGCGGGCCATTGGCCCGCCCTTTGGTCACTGTCCCAATGACCACCACCCACGCCTTTTCGGCTTAGCGGGCTTTTCAGGTTCGTCCGACACAACCTCAAGAACCGGTTCTTCGACCACAGGCTCTTGCGGAGCTTCAGCGACGGGTTCCGCTGCAGGTTCTTCCGTGGCTTCGGCAACGGGTTCAGCGGTTGGCTCGGCGCTAAGCTCTTCAACAGGTTCTGCTGCAGCCCCTTCTTCGGAAACTTCTTCGGCTTCGGGTTCTGCCACAGGTCCATCCGCTGCGACTGCAGGCTCCGCTTCTTGGGAATCCTCTGACGCCTCGGCCGCAGGTTCTTCGGCAGCTTCGACAAGCGGTTCTTCAACCGCTGCCGCTTCAAGGGGTTCCGAAGGTGTCTCGGCCTCATCAGACGCCTCGGCGCTGACTTCATCTTCAACCGGTTCTTCTTCTTTCTTTTTGCGACGCGGTGCGCGGCGGCGCTTTGGTTTGACCTCTGCTTCCTCGTCGCTTTTCTCGGCTGCATCCGTTTCGGCAGGCGCATCTTCCGCAGAGGGTTCGTCCTGGCTTTCAGCCTCGTCCGCCATCCCTTCGGCCTGATCGCCATTCCCATTGCCTTTCTTGCGACGCCGACGACGACGTTTGCGTTTGGGTTTGACCTCTTCGTCGGTCACAGGCGTTTCTTCCTCGACCTTTTCCTCTTCATCTGCATCCACGAGATCCATTAGGGACGCGTCCACCGACACAACAGGCGCGGAGGCTTCGGGCACAATTCGGCTGGCAGTCTTGAACTTCTCCATCGAGAAATCGGGGCTGACCAGATGAATATCGCCTTCGATCCGAACCGACAGGCCATAGCGTGCCTCGATCTGCGCGATATGCTCGCGCTTCTGGTTCATCAGGAAGTTCGCAATGCTGACAGGGCAGCGTACCAACACCTCGCGCGAACGACGACGCGTGCCCTCTTCTTCGATCTGGCGCAGAATGGTCAGCGCCATATTATCATCCGAGCGGATCAGCCCAGTGCCATGGCACGACGGACAAGGCTGTGTCGTCGCCTCAAGCATACCGGGGCGCAGGCGCTGACGGCTCATCTCAAGCAGTCCAAAGCCGGAAATCCGACCCACCTGAATGCGGGCACGGTCGGTTTTCAACTTGTCCTTCAGGCGCTTTTCGACAGCCGAGTTGTTCTTACGCTCGTCCATATCGATAAAGTCGATGACGATCAGACCGGCCAGATCGCGCAGGCGCAGCTGGCGCGCGACTTCCTCGGCCGCCTCAAGGTTGGTCTTGAGCGCGGTTTCCTCGATCGAGCCTTCCTTGGTCGCCCGCCCCGAGTTCACGTCGATCGCCACAAGCGCCTCAGTCACGCCGATCACGATATAGCCGCCGGATTTCAGCTGTACGGTCGGGTTGAACATCCCAGCCAGATAGCTTTCCACCTGATAACGCGCAAATAGAGGCAACGAATCCTCATACCGCTTCACGTTCTTGGCGTGTGACGGCATGATCATTTTCATGAAGTCCTTGGCGATGCGATAGCCGCCCTCGCCTTCGACCAGAACCTCGTCGATCTCGCGATTGTAAAGGTCGCGGATCGACCGTTTGATGAGGTCGCCTTCCTCATAGATCTTAGCTGGCGCGATGGATTTCAGCGTCAGTTCGCGGATCTGTTCCCACATGCGCTGCAGGTATTCGTAGTCGCGCTTGATCTCGGACTTGGTACGCTTGGCGCCAGCGGTCCGAATGATCAGACCTGCGCCCGTGGGAACGTCAATCTCGGCAGCGATTTCCTTCAGCTTCTTACGATCCGGAGCGTTGGTGATCTTGCGACTGATCCCACCGCCACGCGCGGTATTCGGCATCAACACGCAATAACGCCCTGCAAGCGAGAGATAGGTGGTCAGTGCGGCACCTTTATTGCCCCGTTCTTCCTTGACGACCTGCACCAGCAGAACCTGGCGGACCTTGATGACCTCTTGAATCTTGTACCGACGCGGGCGCGGTTTGCGCGGAGGACGAATGTCTTCGCTGTCATCCTCATCCGCCACTGATTCAATCGTGTCATCCTTGGCCGTCGCGTCTGCACGCGCCTCGCCCTCGTCCTCAGGTTTTCCTTCTGCCTCTTCGGTCTCCGCAGCTTCTTCTGCCACCGCGTCATCCGTAATAGCAGCATCAGGCTCAGATTCCTCTGCGAGCTCTGGCTCCACCGATACATCCGGCTGGTCATCTTCCGATGCAACCTCAGTATCCGCTTCTTCAGTCTCAGCCGGAGTATCCTCGGAAGCCGCATCCTCTTCGGGTTCCTCAACCGGCGTTTCCGCAACGCGATCGACCGGAGACGAACCTTCGGGAACGGCCATATCGGCGTTCTCATCCCCGTCATCCAGGTCAATGGTTTCCATGCCCGACGGTTCCGACGACACCTCCAGCGTTTCCACTGCATCATCGGTTTTCACATCCGCTGCCTTGCTCCGCGACCGCGACCGGCGCTTCTTGGGCTTCGCTTCCTCAGCCTCGTCGCGCGCTTTCATCGCCTCGGCATAGGCGCGCTCTTCCTCCATCAGCGCCTCGCGGTCGGCGACGGGGATCTGGTAATAGTCCGGATGAATCTCGGAAAACGCAAGGAACCCATGCCGGTTCCCGCCATAGTCCACAAAAGCCGCCTGCAGCGACGGCTCGACCCGTGTTACTTTTGCAAGATAGATGTTACCAGCGAGCTGGCGTTTGTTTTCAGATTCAAAATCGAATTCCTCGACCTTGTTTCCATCGACCACCACAACCCGAGTTTCCTCGGCGTGGGTGGCATCGATAAGCATTTTCTTAGCCATTTGTCCTTGGTGCACCGCGCCAAACGCGTTGTCCTGACCCGTCCAGGCGGACAGGCACTTTTGGGGAGGTGTCTTGTACGGGCGATTTCGGACGGCGCGCGGCAGGGTCTGGCGCTGTGGCCCCCTGCCCGTATAGTCAATCGTTGCGCGCGCGTCATCGCGGTTCTTCTCCGACAGACGCGCCTTGACGCTGTCTGCCCATTATATTCCTTTCACCCGCATCCACGGGTTCAGGCGTTCAACTGCCCCTTGATCGGGGCACAATCGGCCTGCTCAGCCTGTGTGGGAAGATGTCACCACCTGCGACCTCGCAGCGAAACTCAAAGATTCGGGACTTCAGGGCACAAAAATGGCCCGGCCCGTTCGGGTACAATAAAAGCAGTCCTGTGGAAAAGACAATGGGCAAACTGCATGCCGCCTCAATCCAGCACGCTCCCAAACCTTCTTCTGTTTAAAAAATACCTCGGGGGTGAATTGAGCCACAGGCTCAAGAGGGGGCTGGCCCCCTCCCAACCGTCACAAATAGTCCGAGCGTTGCAACCCGTATTTCGCCATCTTTTCGTTCAACGTTCGACGCGGCAGACACAGCTCATCCATCACCGAAGCGATCGAGCCTTTGTGTCGGCGCATGGTATTGTCGATTAGCATCCGCTCGAACGCCTCAACATATTCTTTCAGCGGCTTGCCCTCTGTGGTCATAACCGGTTGCATCTCTTCATGATCCGACATCAACAACGATGCGATCGTTCCAGACCCGCGCCGTGATTGCAGAACCGCACGTTCCGCAATGTTAATAAGCTGCCGCACATTACCCGGCCACGGTGCCTGCAACAGCTGCGCGGCCTCCTGCGCACTGACCTGCGGTGCATCACAGCCATATTCCTCGGCAAATTGCTCGCTAAGGCGCGTGAATAGCGTCAGGATATCTTCGCCGCGCTGGCGCAGCGGCGGCATGGTGATGCGCAGCGCAGCCAACCGATAGAACAAGTCCGGTCGCAGAACATCTTCCGAGGTCTTTCCCGCTTCCTGCAAATTCGAAATTGCGATAATGCGGGTCTCGGCAGGTGTGCCCTGATCATTCATCACGCTCAGCAATCGCGCCTGCAACGTGTCGCTCAACGCTTCGACATCTTCCAGCACCAGCGTGCCGCCACGCGCCTCTTCAATGGCAGGCAATTGCGCATCCTCGGGCATCATAGGCCCGAACAACCGTTTGGACAGCGCCTCTTCCTCCAAGGCTGCGCATGAGATCAGGACGAATTTCTTACCTGCCCGACTGCCTACGGCGTGCAGAGCGTGCGCCACCAATGTCTTGCCAGTTCCGGTTTCACCGTCGATCAGAACATGCCCATCGGCCTGTCCCAGATCCAGAATATCTTCTCGCAGGCGCTCCATGACCGGACTGGCCCCGATCAGTTTGCTCATGATCTGGGTGCCATCGGACAACTCACGCCGCAAAGCCCGGTTGTCGAGCGTCAGACGACGGGCGTTGCTGGCGCGTTTGGCCAGTTCGGACATCCGGTCGGGGTTGAAGGGCTTTTCCAGAAAGTCGAACGCGCCCACGCGCATCGCCTCAACCGCCATAGGCACGTCCCCATGCCCGGTGATCATGATGACCGGCAGTGTACTGTCCGCGCCCATGAGTTTCTTCAGCAACTGAATGCCGTCCATACCGGGCATCTTGATGTCCGAGATCACGATGCCGGGGTAGTCCGGCCCTAATACCTTGAGCGCATCCTCGGCGCTGGCAAAGGTTTCGGTGTCATATCCCGACAGTGCCAGCCATTGACTGATCGACTGGCGCATATCCTGTTCGTCGTCCACAATGGCGATCTTCATGGCTTGTGCCATTTTCTTACCCCGTTATTCCGCGGCCTCTAGGCCATCGCTTCCAAGTATTGGCAACTGCATCTCGAACACCGCGCCCCCGTTGGGACTATTGCGGGCGGTCAGCCGTCCTCCATGGTCGTTCACGATCCCAGAGGAGATGGCAAGCCCCAGCCCAACCCCGTCGCCCGGCTGCTTGGTTGTATAGAACGGTTCGAACAGGTTCTCGATATCTTCGATACCATGCCCATTGTCGCGCACCGTCAACACCGCCATATCGCCTGCTGCCAAAATGATTTCAACGTCGGGCTCAGATACTGACTTGGTGGCGTCCAGCGCGTTGCGCAAGAGGTTTACCATAACCTGCTCGATCCGCATCCGGTCGCCCATGGCCAATACCGGTTCTTCGGGCAGAATCTGAGTGATCTTAACATGGCGTTGCCGCAACTGCGGTTCCATCATTGACAAGGCCGAGGCCAGCGCTTCGCCAAGATTTACAGGGGAAAATGCGTCCGCCCCCTTTCTTGCGTAAGACTTGAGCTGGCGGGTGATCGCCCCCATCCGCTCAATCAGCCCGTCTATGCGACCAAAGCTGGCCAATGCCTCTTCGGGACGGTTGCGGCGCAGCAAAAGGCGTGCCCCGGCCAGATAGGTTTTCATTGCAGCCAGAGGTTGATTAAGCTCATGACTGACGGCTGCCGACATCTCACCCAACGCCGCAAGTTTCGAGCTTTGTGCCAGCGTCTGCTCAGCCACTTCCAGCGTCTTTTCTACCCGTTCACGTTCAGCAATTTCCCGCTGCAAGCGGGCGTTCAATGCGCGAAGCTCTGCCGACTCGCGCTGAAACAGCGTCATGCGGAACGTGGCCCGGCGGCTGAGCGCATAGAAGGCCAGCGCCAGAAGAATCGCAAAGCCCATGATCTCCAACGCGATGACACTGTTCACTTTTTCGCGGATAGAGGAATAGGTCGTGAATGATGTCATCTTCCATCCACGAAACGGAATGCGGGTTTCCATGCGCATCACGGCCTCGCCCTGCACATAGGCGTCGGCAGGCAGGGCTGTCCAATCGGCCGTCGCGCGTATGGCGCGTTCAATGGCAGAATCCGGCGATTGGCGTTGAATGGCAGTGTTTTCGTCCAGCCCTCGCCATTTGGGTTCTGTGGAAAGGATCACGGTCCCGGTGCTGTCCGCCACCATAACGGCATCCGAGATTCCGGCCCAAGCGCGTTCGAACTTTTGCAGATCGACTTCGACCACGATGACACCGAGGACTTCGGCATTTGCCTCAATCCGACGCGAATAAACAAAGCTGTATCCACCAGACTCCGTCTGGATCACGGTAAAGATCGTCGCGTTGGAGCGAACCGCATCAATGAAATAAGGCGAGTTTCTGTGCCCTTCGCCAAGACGGTTCCTGTCCGTCGCCGCCCGTGTCAGACCATCGCCGTCCAACAGCATCAGAGAGGCCGCGCCTATTTCCTCGACAAATGAAATCAAGCGTTGGCTGGAAAGCGTATAATCACTGGACTGCAAGGCCGAGATCAGGCTGGGATCGCGCGCCAAAAGCTGCGGAACAATAGCATTGCGGCGTAGTTCGCTCAGCAAATTTCCGGAGTACAAAGCCAGCCGCAGTTCAGCGCGGTTGCGCGTGGATTCGGTAAAGCGGTCGATCAGCAACCGGTTCGTGACCCAAATCGTCGCCACGGTTGCCAGAAGAAGAACCGTGACCGCAACGCGCAATCGCCACCCCAAAGGGGCGCCTTGAAACGGGGTCTTGAAAGAAGACCAGCCTGAACGATTGTCGGAACTCATGCCCCGGAAACTACGCGGGCTGAATCGGTTCCTCAAGTCACGCCGGAGCAAGAACGCCTGATAATGCGCGGAACAATGCCGTTCCGTCCGTGCCGCCATGGCCCTGATCCGCCGCCCGTTCAGGGTGCGGCATCATCCCGAGAACCCTGCGGTTTTCCGAGAGGATGCCTGCGATGTCCCCGACCGAGCCATTCGGATTCTCGGTATAGGTGAATGCGATGCGATCTTGATCACGAAGCGTGGACAATGTTGCGTCGTCAGCAAAATAGTTTCCATCATGATGGGCAATCGGCACGCCGATCTCGTCACCTGCGTTGTAGCCCTGCGTAAAGGCGCTGTCGCTGGTTTGAACTTTCAGGCCGACGGTCTTGCAGATGTACTTCAGGCCCGCATTGCGCAGCAGCGCCCCCGGCAAGATCCCGGTTTCGGTCAGGATCTGAAAGCCGTTGCAAATACCCACGGCATAGCCACCACGGTCAGTATGGTCGACAACCGCCTTACAGATGGGAGACTGCGCGGCAATCGCACCGCAACGCAGGTAGTCACCGTACGAGAACCCGCCGGGCACGCCCACGATATCCACGCCCTCGGGCAGAGCGGCATCCTTGTGCCAAACCATGTCGACCTGAAAACCGGCCTGTTCAAAGGCCACGGCCAGGTCCCGGTCACAGTTGGAGCCGGGAAATACGATGACTGCTGCGCGCATGGCGGGGCCTCCTAATGCGTGAAATCGGTGACAACGGCAACGCCGGGCGGCGTCGGGTGGTCAAAGGCGGCAAGTTCTTCACTTACCTGGGACAAAGAAATATGCCGCGTCACCAGTGGGCTCAGGTCAACACTGCCCCCTGCGATCAACGACAAAAGCGAGGGGTAGCGCCAGCTGGGCATACCGCGGGTTCCGAATACGGCAAGCTGACCGGAATAAAGCGCATCCATCGGCAAGGTCATGTTGCTATGCGGTCCGGCGGGCATTCCTATTTGCACCATGCGACCCAGCTTACGCAGGGATTTCATGGCGGCGATTGTAGTAGTTTCGATCCCAAGAGCTTCGATCGCGACATGGGCACCACCGCAGGTGATATCCTTAATAGCCTGTGGCGCATTGCTGGTCGCCGCGTTGACCACCACATCTGCACCCAGAGTTTTGGCGTAGTTCAACTTGTCGTCGGCGATATCCACAACGATCACGCGCGCACCCAGCGCCTTGCCCAGCAACAGGGTCGATATCCCTACTCCACCGCCGCCGAAAACCGCAAGCCATTCACCGCCTTGCAACTGCGCACGCCCCACCAGGGCCTGCCAGGCCGTCGTGACACGACAGCCCAAGGCAGCAGCAATTTCAGGAGCCATTGTATCAGGCAACACCGAAAGATTGGCATCTGCATGCGCTACCGAGACATATTCAGCAAATGCGCCATCGCAGGTAAAGCCAGGCACCACCTGATCGGCGCAGATTGTCTGATGGCCTTGCGCGCAATCCGGGCAATGGCCGCAAGCCAGAATGAAGGGCGCGATCACCCTGTCTCCGACCTTCCATCGGCTGACGCGCTTTCCAACCGCAACCACCTCGCCGCAGAATTCGTGTCCAGGGATCATGGGCAGGACAACGTCGGGGTCCGCACCAGACCATGCGTGCCAGTCGGAACGGCACACGCCGCAGGCCAGCACGCACAGAACCACACCGTCCTCTCCCGGTTTCGGATCGGAAACCGAGGCCAGCTCGAGCGGCTGGCGATAGGTGATTAGACGCGCCGCCCGCATCCGCTTAGACCAGTTCGATCTCGTAGCGTTCGATGACCGTGTTTGCCAACAGTTTTTCGCACATCTGGGTCACGTCGGCTTCGGTCGCGCCGTCGGCCAGCTCAAGGTCGATCACCTTGCCCTGACGCACGCCTTCGACCTGATCAAAGCCCATGGCACCCAATGCGTGGCGCACGGCCTCGCCCTGCGGGTCGAGAACCCCATTCTTGAGCATCACATGCACACGTGCTTTCATTCCTGCAACTCCAGCTAAGGGCCAAAAGTCGCGGCCCGTTCCGTTGCGCGGGGGATAGCGCGCCTTTTGCCATTCGACAACCCTTGTCCGCACGCAGTTTGCCGCAGGAACCGGCGCAAAAGCAAAAACGCCGCGCAAGGGCACGGCGTTTCCAGTATTCCACGCAAGCGAGGCAGATCAGTTGATCAGCGTAGGCTTGGTCACATTGCTTTTGGGCAGAACGCCCAGACGGCGCGCGACCTCGGAATAGGCATCCGTCAGGCTGCCCAGATCGCGACGGAATACGTCCTTGTCCAGCTTCTGACCGCTTTCGATGTCCCACAGACGGCAACTGTCGGGGCTGATCTCATCGGCGATAATCAGGCGCTGGAAATCGCCTTCGTACACGCGCCCGATTTCGATCTTGAAATCGACCAGACGAATACCCACCGCCAGCATCATGCCGCTGAGGAAATCATTCACCCGCAGCGCAAGGCTGAGAATATCATCCATGTCCTGCTGGCTGGCCCAGCCAAAGGCGGCGATATGTTCCTCGGTCACCAGTGGATCACCCAGAGCGTCATCCTTGTAGCAATACTCTACGATCGGACGCGGCAATTGCGTGCCTTCAGCAATGCCCAGACGTTTGGACATCGACCCGGCGGCATAGTTGCGCACGATCACTTCCAACGGCACAATCTCGCAGCTACGCACCAGTTGTTCACGCATGTTCAGGCGGCGGATGAAGTGCGTCGGAACGCCAATCTGGTTCAGACCGGTCATGAAAAACTCGCTCAGGCGGTTGTTCAGAACGCCCTTGCCGTCGATCACGTCTTTTTTTTCCGCGTTGAAGGCAGTGGCATCATCCTTGAAGTACTGAACGATCGTACCCGGCTCGGGGCCTTCATACAGAATTTTTGCCTTGCCTTCGTAGATTTTCTTGCGACGCGCCATAAGCGACCCTTCCAGACTGACGAGCGGGAATATTCCCGCTTCTTGGCGCTCTCATAGTCCAACCCCCCTTTTCCCGCAAGCGCAGTAAACCGAGAGGCTTTGACGCAGCGCAAATCCCTTGCGTCCGGGCGCGGCTATCGTCATATCATCAATCAAGAAGATATAACCGAAGAGGTCCCCAACCCATGACCACGTTTGACGAACGCGAAAACGCATTTGAAGCCAAATTCGCCCATGACGAAGAAATGCAGTTCAAGGCGCAGGCGCGTTGCAACAAGCTGCTGGGCCTGTGGGCCGCGGAAAAGCTGGGCAAGTCCGGTGCCGACGCTGAAGAATATGCCAAAACTGTTGTGATCGCGGATTTTGAAGAGGCCGGGCACGAAGATGTCGTGCGCAAGGTTTCTGGCGATCTGGGCTCGCTGTCCTCGGATGACGAGATCCGCGCCAAGATGGCCGAGCTGTTGCCTGAGGCCAAGGCGCAGGTTCTCAGCGAGACCGACTGACGGGTATCTGCCCCGCCTCATGATCTTCATGAGATTTATGAATTTGCTTTGAAGTCCCGGTCATGAGACACGGGACTTCTTAGTTTTATCGGCTTCGCCGACTTTTTGGGATAGCCCAATGACAAACGCACTGACGAAACTTCTGGAAACCAAAGATGCGATTCTGGCCGATGGGGCCACCGGAACAAACCTGTTCAACATGGGCTTGCAATCCGGTGACGCGCCTGAGCTGTGGAATTTAGACGCGCCTGACAAGATCAAGGCTTTGTATCAGGGCTCGGTCGATGCGGGCAGCGATCTGTTCCTGACCAACACCTTTGGCGGTACATCCGCCCGTTTGAAACTCCACGACGCGCAGAACCGCGTGGCTGAGTTGAACCGCATCGGGGCCGAGCTGGGCCGTGAGGTGGCCGACAAGGCCGGCCGCACCGTGATCGTCGCGGGCTCGGTCGGGCCGACCGGAGAGATTATGGAGCCCGTGGGCAGCCTTTCTCATGAAGGTGCCGTCGAGATGTTCCACGAGCAGGCCGAAGCGTTGAAAGCAGGCGGTGCCGATGTGCTGTGGCTTGAAACCATCAGCGCACCTGAGGAATTCCGCGCTGCCGCCGAAGCCTTTGCGCTGGCCGACATGCCCTGGTGCGGGACTATGAGCTTCGACACCGCAGGGCGCACCATGATGGGTGTGACTTCGGCCGACCTGGCGCAACTGGTTGAAACGCTACCGAACCCGCCCGTGGCCTTTGGCGCTAATTGCGGCACCGGAGCATCGGACATTTTGCGTACAGTTCTGGGCTTTGCGGCACAGGGCACCGAACGTCCTGTGATCTCGAAAGGCAATGCGGGTATCCCCAAATATGTGAACGGCCATATCCACTATGACGGCACGCCCGAGTTGATGGGCCAGTATGCGGCCATGGCCCGCGATGCCGGCGCAACAATCATCGGTGGCTGCTGCGGCACGATGCCCGATCACCTGCGCAAGATGCGCGAAGCGCTGGACAGCGCGCCGCGTGGTGTGCGCCCTACTCTGGATCAGATCACGGATGCGCTGGGGCCGTTCTCATCGGCCTCGGACGGCACGGGTGAGGATGCCGTGCCCGAGCGACGGACACGCCGCCGCCGCCGCGCCTGACGATCAGCGCCCCTCGAATTTCGGGGGGCGTTTTTCCATGAAGGCCACGACACCTTCGGCAAAATCACGCGAACGTCCGCATTCGCCCTGCAAATGGGCCTCGATCGTCAGTTGTTCGTCCAGCGTTTTTTCGTAAGTACCACGGATCGCTTTCTTGATCGCGCTGAACCCTGCGGTCGGACCATTTGCCAGATAAGTCGCCCGTTTGCGCCAATGTGCGTCGAATTCCGTGTCTGGGACGGCCTCCCAAATCATGCCCCACTCATCTGCTTGCCGGGCGCTGATCTTGTCCGCGAAAAGTGCGGCGCCCATCGCCTTGGCAAACCCCATCTGGCGCGGCGTGAACCAAGTGCCGCCCGCATCCGGCAACAGCCCGATCCGCGCGAAGGCTTGCAGGAAATAGGCGCTTTCCGTGGCAATCACTACATCGGCACATAGCGCCATATTGCACCCTGCCCCCGCCGCTGGACCGTTCACCGCCGCGATGGTCGGCACGGGGCAGTTGTAGATCGTTTCCAGCATCGGTTCGTATTCATCGCGCAAGGTCCGCTCAAGGTCGATCTTGCCGGTGCTGGACGCATCACCCAGATCCTGCCCGGAACAAAACGCTGCGCCAGCGCCGGTCAGAACCACCGCACGCGCATTCGCGGCCGCCTGTTTCATCGCATAGGCGACCTCGGCCCGCATCTGCGCTGTCATCGCGTTCATCTTGTCGGGCCGGTTCAATGTCAGCACCGCCAGATTGTCCGAGATGTCGAGCAACACGGTTTCGTAATTCATCAGGATCCCCCCAAACAACAGTCTTGGGCAAACCCTGACGCAATTACATCACAAGGGAAAGACCGACCAAGGGTTAGTCCTTGAGAATTTGTTCCAATCGCTTCTTTTCCGCCTCGCTGAGCGTATCCGAGCCCGCGACCTGAACGTCCGAACGTTTTCTCAGGAAATTCCACCCCATCGCAGCGGCGATCAATAGCATGATCGGACCGGCCAGCCACAACATCAGGTTCGACCCCGTAACTGTTGGCTTCAGCAAGACATACTCGCCGTAACGATCTACAATGAACCGGATCGCCTCGTCATCCGTGTCCCCGGCAACCAGACGCTCGCGCAACAATAGGCGCAGGTCACGGGCCAGATCAGCGTTGCTTTCGTCGATACTTTCGTTGCGGCAAACAAGGCACCGCAGCCCGGTGCTCAGATCGCGGGCGCGTTGTTCAAGAACCGGATCGTCCAGCACTTCATCAGGCTGCACCGCAAACAGGGGTGAGGCGATTAGGGCGAAGATCAGGAAAAGGCGCTTCATTCCGCAGGTACTCCGCCACTTGGGGCCTTGCGCGCGCCCGCTGCGACCCGGAACCGCCGGTCCGACAGGCTGAGGAAACCACCCAGCGCCATCAGGATACACCCGCCCCAAATCCAGTTGGCCAGCGGTTTGATATAGGTCCGCATGACCCAGCCGCCATCGGCCTGCTGATCGCCGATCACAACATAAAGATCGCCTAAAAAGCGATAGTCGATCGCGGCCTCTGTTGTGGGCATGCGCGCAACTGGATAGTCGCGCTTTTCGGGATGCAGGCTGCCCATCGGACGACCATTCTTTTCGACCCGAACATCAGCAGTTGTCGAGAAATAGTTGGGACCTTCAACCCGTCTGACATCTTCCAGTGTCAGCGTAAATTGCCCAACCTCGAAAGGTTGGCCAGGTTGTGCGACGCGGATATCCTCGACTTCCCAAGCGGTCAAACCCGCAATGGCAAAGATAGTGACGCCAAGCCCAGTATGAGCGACTGCTTTGCCCCAATCCGCACCAGGCAGTCGGAACAGACGTTGGATGCTGCCTTTACGGCCCGTGCGACTCCACAGGTCCACCGCTGCCCCGAAGGTGATCCATGCGCCAA
This sequence comes from Ruegeria lacuscaerulensis, assembly GCF_013034745.1. Lineage (NCBI taxonomy): Bacteria > Pseudomonadati > Pseudomonadota > Alphaproteobacteria > Rhodobacterales > Roseobacteraceae > Ruegeria > Ruegeria lacuscaerulensis. Next base: position 159,425 of record NZ_WQGP01000009.1, read on the forward strand.
GAAACAGCCCAACCGGGCCCATGGCGCTGCGGCCGGTCTGCATCGCCCAAACCAGAATGGCCAATGCAACAGCCAGCACAAACGCATAGCGTAGCGAATATGCCGCTTTGCCGATCTTACCCCGCTTCCACGGCAGGATCGCCCCAATGGGCAGCACAAGGCCCAAAGCAATCATGAAGGGCGTGAAGGCGGCATTGAAGAACGGAGGCCCAACGGACAGTTTCCGATCAAACGCCATCTCGGCGACCATGGGCCACATGGTTCCGAAAAAGACCACGAAACAGCTAACGGCCAGCAAGATATTGTTCAGCACCAGCGCGCTTTCTCGGCTGACCATTCCAAAGACACCCTTGGCCTCCATCGCCTGCGCGCGTGCGGCAAACAACGTCAGCGCGCCGCCAATGAAGATCACAAGAATGAACAGGATGAACACGCCGCGTTCCGGGTCGTTTGCGAAGGCATGGACCGAGGTCAGCAACCCCGAGCGCACGATGAACGTGCCGATCAGCGAGAACCCAAATGCGATGATCGCTAGCAGGATGGTCCAGCTTTTCAGCGCCTCGCGTTTCTCGACCACAATGGCCGAGTGCAGCAGCGCCGCCGCCAAAAGCCATGGCATGAACGAGGCATTCTCAACCGGATCCCAGAACCAGAATCCACCCCAGCCGAGCTCGTAGTAAGCCCACCACGATCCCAGCGCGATACCGATGGTCAGAAACACCCATGCGGCCAATGTCCAGGGGCGTACCCACCGTCCCCAGGCCGCGTCTACGCGGCCCTCGATCAGGGCGGCGACGGCAAAGCTGAAGGCCATGCTCAGACCCACATAGCCCAGATACAGGAAGGGCGGATGGAAGGCCAATCCGGGGTCTTGCAGCAGAGGATTCAAGTCCCGCCCATCAAACGGAGCGACGATCAGGCGATCAAACGGGTTCGATGTAAACAGGATAAAGGCATAGAACGCGACACCAATTGCCGCCTGCACCGCCAAGACGCGTGCTTTCAGCGTTGGCGGCAACCCCGCGCCGAATATCGCTGCCATACCGCCGAAAATCGCCACGATGAAGACCCACAGCAACATAGACCCTTCGTGATTTCCCCATGTGCCGCTGATCTTATAAAGCATCGGCTTTGCGGAATGGCTGTTCTCAACCACGATGCGCAGCGAGAAGTCCGAAGTCGTGAAGGCCCAGACTAATGCACAGAAAGAGAACCCGACCAAAACGAACTGAGCGATGGCCGCCGTCTCGCCGAATGTCATCCACCCGGTCCACCTTTTGGCCGCGCCGATCAAGGGAACGACTGTTTGCACAATCGCAACGAGGAAGGCGAGGATGAGCGCGTAGTGACCGAGTTCTGTAATCATGGCCCCGGATATAGTCCTGTTGCGTCGCAAGCACCAATAACTTTCGCTTAAACAGCACGCACATAGTGTCGCGGGTCAGGCTGTTTTCGCGCGACGCCACTCTTCAAGTGCCGGGTTCTGGTCCGGGGTCAAGATCATCTCGGACAGTTCTGCGTCAGGGCCAGGATCCGACCGACCCACGCTGGTGTGACGTAGCGCATTCAGGGTCTCGATGTTTCCGGCAACCTGGGGTGCGCGCAGGACTGTGGCTGAGATTTCCCGCTGCAAATCCTGTGCCTTGGCCTGATGTCGCGCACCGAAATAAAACGACACGATGACCCCCAAAAGCCACCAAAGCGGCTCGGGCACCAAGGCGATTCCCTGCATTCGGGCGGCAAACCACAGCGGGTCGATCATGGCAGCCACAAACAACCCCATCGTTCCCAGCGCCAGCGCGGGGCGCGGCAGGCGGTTTAACCCGTCGATGAACCGGTCATAGGCGCCTTTCTGCGGCATCTGAAACTCGGCCCCAAACTGCGCAAGCGTTTGGCTTTGAACCGTCGCATCCCGGACAGCGCTGTTTTCGGCATTCTCGCGGAATACCTCAGCGGTTTCACGCACCACGTTGCGCCCTCCTCCGAACAGAAACGTCAAGACATCCGAGATCAATCCCATTGCGCAACCCTTTGCTGAAATTCGCGTTCGTTCAGGTGATAGCGGGCCGAAATGAACTCTTCCGCCCGGCGTATCCACCCGCCCTTCCCCCCGGCCCGCGTTCGCGCGTATTTTCGGGACGCAGGGCGACGGTCGGCCAGTCGAAAGTAATAGTTCCGGCGCGCAATCCCGTATGCATCGGCCAAGGCCGTTGGGCTCCTTTCGGCAGCCTTGAGGCTGGCCTGCGCGGTTTGCGGCCCGATGACCCCATCAACCGTCACCGCAAACCCCATATCGCGCAGCAAGTGTTGCAGGAGTTTCACGGCCTGCGCGCCGGTATTCACATACATGTCGAAAACTGACGCCTGAAGACCCTCGGGCAGCAAGGCCAGACGGGGACGGTCGAAATAATGCGTGACGAAAATCTCGACGGCTCGCGATAGGCTGAGCAGCCTGACATCCTCTGTCGTCATCTGACCGTCCGCGTTCAAATCCAGCCCCAAACGCCGCATCGTATGGATTGTGACGCCGTATTTGGTCGCGCCGCCGGGGTCGTCCGGGTCGTCCACGAACCCACCTTCGCGCGCCACGATCTGCTTTGCGATATCCCGAACCGTTTGCATGGCATCCTCCGCATCTGATTGCCGAGGACGCTGGCAGAGAACGGTTAATTCAGAACAATGACAAAGGGCGCTGCAAGGTTCATCCTCGCAACGCCCGTTTACTCAAATCTGAGCGGAGTTCAGCTATCGCTGCCTTCTTTGTAGACGCCTTGTTCCTTGAGCGCATCCACCACCTCTTTTGGCATGTATGTCTCATCGTGTTTCGCAAGGATTTCAGTGGCTTCAAACACGCCATTCACGTAGCTGCCTGTGCCAACCATACCCTGATTTTCGGTAAACAAATCAGGCAGGACACCGGTAAAGGCCACCGGTACACTTTCACCGCCATCTGTGACGACAAAGGTCACAGTCTCACCCTGCCCCCGCACGATTGAGCCTTCTTCGACCAACCCGCCGATGCGAAAAACCTCCGTCGGTTTGGGTGGCTCGGCGATTACTTCGCTGGGGGACCGGAAAAAGTTGATTCCATCCTGCAAAGCCCACCCAATCAACGCCGTCGATGACACCAAGGCCACCACAGCCAGCAGAATGATTTGTACGCGACGACGTTTCTTGAGAGACTTCATGATATCCTCACGGGAATAGAGGGGCCATCATCAGGCCAAGGGTTTCAGTTTCACCTAACATCAGGTTCGCATTCTGCAAGGCTTGGCCACTGCTACCTTTTGTCAGATTATCCAGCGCGCCGATCACAATGGCGCGACGTTCGATCCGGTCGCCCACCACGCCGATATGGCAAAAATTCGAGCCCCGCACATGATGGGTCGACGGGGTCTCACCGAAGGGCAGCATCTGAATGAAAGGTTCGTGTTCGTAGGTTTTGGCCAGCGTTTCATACACGCTTTCTGGATCGCCTTTCACGTAAGTGGTCGCCAGGATGCCCCGGTTGGCCGGAACCAGATGCGGCGTGAACTGCACATGGACCGGACGTCCTGCTAGGGCCGAGAACTCCTGATCGAACTCACCCAGATGCCGGTGCGTGCCACCCACGGCATAGGCGTTGTACCCTTCGCTGAGTTCGGCATGCAGCAGATTTTCCTTGAGCGACCGCCCCGCGCCGGACACCGCGCATTTGAGGTCCAGAATGATGTCATCCAGATCAATCACCCCGGCCGAGATCAGCGGGCGCAGCACATATTGCCCTGTAGCCGCGTTGCAGCCGGTACCCGCCACCAGACGCGCATCGCGGATATCATCGCGATAAAACTCGGTCAGGCCATAGACGGCTTCGTCCTGCTGCGCCAAAGCGGCATGCGGGTTGCCGTACCATTTCTCATAGTCATCCGGGTCGCGCAGGCGGAAATCGGCGGAAAGGTCAATGATTTTGAGATCTTTGGGCAGATCGCGGATGACCTCTTGGCTGGTTTTGTGCGGCAAGGCGCAGAAACACAGGTCGATCTGCGAAAAGTCAATCTCGGCTATCTTGCACAGGTCCGGCAGATCCATATGGCGCAGATGCGGAAAGACCTGCGCCATGGACTGGTCCGCCTTACGCTCGGCGGCCAGCGCAGTGATCTCCATATTCGGATGCTCGGCGATCAGGCGCACGAGTTCGGCACCGGTGTAGCCGGAAGCGCCCAGAATTGCGATTTTATGGGTCATGTCAGACCTCTTCTATTCATATGTCACATATCACGACCGCCGATGCGCCGGCCTTGGTTTACGGATTCGCCCGTTTGGCGTCCTTGACCTAAGTCAGACAGCCTCGAAGGAGATTTGTCGTCGCAGGAACTGCGTTGCCCGGTCACTGACGAAGGCGGGCTTGCCGGTGGTCAGAAACCCAGCCTCGCCCTTGCCCAGCATGTTTGGATGCCGGGCTAGGTAATCCGCTAGGCTTTCGGCCACCAGATCACCTTGGCTAAACACCTGCACATTCGGACCAAGAGCCGCCTGGAAGGTCTCGGCCATAAGCGGGTAATGGGTGCAGCCCAAAATCGCGGCCTGCGGATCAGGCATCTTGCGTTTGAGAGCATCGACATGGCTGCGTACCAGGGCTTCGGCCAGAATCATGTCGCCGTCCTCGATGGCATCGACCACGCCGCCACAGGCCTGGGCCTCAACATCCACGCCAATGGCGCGAAAGGCCAGTTCGCGCTGAAATGCACGGCTGGAGACAGTCGCGGGCGTCGCAAACAGCGCCACATGTTTTACGGCAACCTCACGCGGAGGGCTGTTGTCGCCCCATTGCCGCTCGGTCAAAGCCTCGATCAGCGGTACAAAGACACCCAGCACGCGCTTGCCCTCGGGCACGCCTTCTTCTTGCATCCGGCGCAGCGCAGCAGCGCTGGCGGTGTTGCAGGCCAGGATCACCAGATCACAGCCGCGGTCCCACAACGCGTTCACCGCCCCGCGGGTCAGGTCATAAATGTTTTCCGCATCCCGCACGCCATAAGGCGCGTGCGCGCTGTCCGCGTAATACAGAAAATCCACTTCCGGCAGACGTTTCTGCGCGGCGTCCAGAACGGTCAACCCGCCCAAACCAGAATCAAAAATACCTACTGCCATTTGCCCCTTCAGGCGCGATGCCGTTCCTCAAACTCATAGCCGTAGTCATAAGACTTCAACGGCTTCGGGGACAGCTCATACGTGGCTTTGCGCAGGAAATCCATCATCTTGCGTGTGTCACTGGCCAGAGGGTCCAGAACGTCGCGGCTGATCGGCTTCCCGATCGCCACTTTGACCGGAGTGTCGACACGTTTTTTGAACTCTTTGATCAGCAATCCCATGCGCAAAGTGCTGTGCAGATGGCTGGCGATCTGAAACAGACGCGAGGTGTGACCGTCAAAGAAGACCGGCACCACTGTTGCGTTCGATTTAGCGACCATTCGTGCAGTAAAGCCGCGCCAGCCCGGATCCATCGGGTATGAGAACGGCTTAACCCCGGTGCTGACCGTACCGCCGGGGAAAATCCCAATCGCGCCACCGTCACCCAGATAGTTCAGGGCCGTTTTGCGAGTTTGCAAGTTCAGCTTCATCGCTTCTTTGGTCTCGTCAAACGACACAGGCAACACGACCCGGTTCAAGTCTTCGGCCTTGCGAAACACGCTGTTGGCCAGAATGCGGAAATCGCCGCGCGTTTGCGACAGAATATGTCCCATCATCATCCCATCAAGAATGCCATAGGGGTGGTTGGCAATCAGGATCAGCGGGCCGGTATTGGGGATATTCGCGAGCGATCCGCCCACCACATCCAGAGAAAGGCCATAACGGTCCACCATGACCGTCCAAAAATCGCGGCCCTGCGCGACCTCTTGCTCATAGCCGTCCGCGCGTTTGATCAGGCGCATCCGACCCGTCGTGTTTTCCATCAACTTGATGACCATGCGACCGCCTTTGGTTTCGGCGGAATAAGCATAGGAAATGTCACGAGCGACATGGCGGGGCGAAGGCATTGCGGTCTCCGAGGTTCTGTGGCCTGCAACTTAGGTGCAGCCCACAGGTTTGCCTAGAGATCGTGACAGGGATGTGACGATCTATTCCGCCGCCGCGCGCAAATCGGGCCCACCGCTGCGAATGACAGACAACAGTTCTTCGCGCCGCTTGGCGGCCTTGGCTTCGCTTTCCTTCAAGACCGGACCAAAGCCACGAATGTCCAGCGGCAGACGCGCCAGTGCGATCACCGCGTCCCGTGTCTGAGCGTTGATCAGCGGAGTGATCTCTTTGAGATCACGCTCATATTGTTTGATCAGGGCGCGCTCCATCCGACGTTCGGAGCTGTAGCTAAAAATGTCCAGAGGCGTCGCTCGCAAGACTTTCAACTTGGACAAGAGCTTGAGCGGACCCAGCATCCATTCGCCATAGGTTCGTTTTTTCGGGCGACCATTCGGCCCCTTGCTGCCAAGAATGGGCGGGGCCAGATGCAGGGTCATTTGAAAATCGCCATCAAACTCGGCTGTGGCTTTTTCGCGACTGGTCAGCAGCAGACGCGCGACCTCGTATTCATCCTTGTAGGACAGAAGTTTGTGATAGCCCCGCGCTACGGCCTCGCGGATATCGGTATCCTCGAAGGCATCGACCATTTTGCGATACTTTTTGGCCAGACGCGCGCTTTGGTAATCGGTCAGGTGGTTAGCACGGAAATCAATGATCTGATCCAGCGTTTTGGGCAGTTCAGCGACGTTCGGTTTCAGGATATCGGCGACCTGCTGCGGGTGCAGAACCGCCCAGCGGCCGATATCAAAGGCGCGCTTATTGCGTTCCACTGCAGTGCCATTCAATTCGATAGCCTGTTCTATGGCCGAATGGCTGACCGGGAGTAATCCACGCTGCCACGCGGCCCCAAAGACCATCATGTTGGAATAGATCGAATCCCCCATCACGGCGCGCGCCAATGCGGTCGCGTCGAACAGGGAGACATCCTCTTTCAGCCGCGCTTCCAGTGCCAGTTCCAAACGTTCGCCAGGGATACGGAAGGCGGTGTCACGCGTAAAATCACCTGTCACCGTTTCATGGTTGTTGACCACGGCACCGGTCTGGCCCGCACGGGTCAGGCCCAGGGTCTTTGCCCCTGCGGACACGACAAGATCGCCACCAATCAGCGCATGTGCCTCGCCGGTGGCCACGCGGATGGCGCTGATATCTTCGGGGCGATTGGCCAGACGACAGTGGATATGCACCGCGCCGCCTTTTTGCGCCAGGCCAGCCATTTCCATCATGCCCGCACCTTTGCCGTCGATCTGCGCCGCCTGCGCCAATACCGCGCCCAGCGTCACCACGCCGGTCCCGCCAATTCCGGTAATCACCACGTTGTGCGTGCCATTGATCTCTGGCAGATCGGGCATTGGCAAATCCGGCAAGTCGATTTCGGTGGTGGCCTCCTTACGGATCTTCGCACCTTCCAACGTGATGAAAGACGGGCAGAATCCGTTCACACAGGAAAAATCCTTGTTGCAACTGGATTGATCAATCGCGCGCTTCCGGCCCAGCTCGGTCTCTTTCGGAACGATCGAGACGCAGTTGGATTGAACCCCACAATCGCCGCAGCCTTCACAGATGTCAGTGTTGATGAAGACACGTTTATCCGGGTCCGGGAACGTTCCGCGCTTGCGACGGCGACGTTTTTCAGCAGCGCAGGTCTGCACGTAGACAATGACCGAGACGCCCTCGATCTCGCGGAATTTTTCCTGAACCTGCATTAGTTCGGCGCGTTCGAACGTATCTACCCCCGATGGCAGCGCCTTGAAATTCACATCTTCCTTTTCGTCATAGACCAAAGCCACGTGCTGTACGCCCATCGCCTTGACCTCGGCCACGATGCGTTCGGCGGTCAAATCGCCCTCATTGCCCTGTCCACCTGTCATGGCAACGGCATCATTGAACAGGATCTTGAAGGTAATGTTCGTCCCCGCCGAAAGCGCCGCCCGGATGGCCTGCACGCCCGAGTGGTTATAGGTCCCGTCGCCGAGGTTCTGAAAGACGTGCGGTGTGGTCGAGAATGGAGCCTCGCCAATCCAGTTCGCGCCTTCGCCCCCCATCTGGGTAAAGCCCGAGGTATTTCGGTCCATCCATTGAACCATGTAGTGACACCCTATGCCTGCATAAGCACGGCTGCCGTCGGGCACCTTGGTCGAGCTGTTATGCGGACATCCCGAGCAGAAATAGGGCAAACGCGTCGCGATCTCTTCGGCATTGTCGGCCCGGCGCGACTCGGCCAGTTTGGCAAGCCCTGCACGCACACCGTCGGTTTCGCGCCCCTCTTCGATCAGGATATCGCCCAGCTTTTCCGCGATCATAATCGGATCAAGGGCACCGCGGGTCGGGAACAGCTCTTCCCGGTGTAGGGTCCCTGCACCACCTTTGTACCACCCATACACGCGCCGCCCGCGACGGTCGTCGAAGATGGCTTCCTTGACCTGAACCTCTATCAGCTTGCGTTTTTCTTCGACGATGACGATCAGGTCCAGCCCTTCGGCCCAGTCATGAAAACCCGCCATATCCAGTGGGAAGGTCTGGCCCACTTTGTAGGTTGTGATCCCCAGCCGTTCGGCCTCAGCCTCGTCGATATTGAGCAGCGACAGAGCATGGACCAGATCCAGCCAGTTCTTGCCCGCCGCGACGAAACCGATCTTGGCACCGGGTTTGCCCCAGACGCGCTTGTCCATCTTGTTGGCGTGCGAGAACGTCTCAGCCGCGAACCTTTTGGCGTCGATGATCCGCGCCTCTTGCAGGTGCGGCGTGTCGCCAAGACGGATGTTCAGGCCGCCTTGGGGCATGTCGAATTGCGGCGTGACCACTTTGATCCGATCCGGGCTGCCATCGACGACCGAGGTCACTTCGATCGTGTCCTTCATCGTCTTCAACCCGACCCACACGCCCGCAAACCGGCTGAGCGCATATCCGTAGATGCCGTAATCGAGGATTTCCTGAACACCCGCCGGGCTGACAATAGGCATATACATATCCACCAACGCCCACTCGGACTGGTGCAGCACGGTCGAGCTTTCGCCGGTGTGATCGTCGCCCATCGCAACAAGGACACCGCCATGTTCCGCCGTTCCCGCCATGTTGGCATGGCGCATCACGTCGCCCGAACGATCAACGCCGGGGCCTTTGCCGTACCACAGGCCGAACACGCCATCGAACTTGCCATCACCCCGCAGACCTGCCTGCTGACTGCCCCAGAGCGCGGTGGCAGCAAGATCTTCGTTCAGGCCGAATTGGAAGGTGACATCGCTTTCAGCCAGATGCTTTTGCGCCCGCATCATCTGCTGATCGACCGCACCCAACGGAGAGCCCCGATACCCTGTGACCAGACCTGCAGTATTCAAACCTGCCTGTCGGTCACGTTCCTTCTGCAACAGCATCAACCGCACAAGCGCCTGTGTGCCGTTCAAAAGGACGGGGTTCTTCTCAATATCAAACCGGTCGTTCAGCGATATCTGTGGCTGGCTCATCAGACGTCTCCCCTCGTCAGATCAGTGTGCGTATTTCCCTCGCATTTTAGGTCACAATTTCTGACCTGTATAGGGTTTACCCTCTGTAATCCTGCCAAAATCACAGTTTGAATGTAGAACTTGTTACCTATTTCATATAGGGCTTCCAAAAGATAACGAAAGTTGCGGCGATGGATTGGGACAAGCTTAGGATATTTCACGCGGTGGCCGATGCAGGCAGCCTGACTCATGCGGGCGACAAGCTGAATTTGTCGCAATCCGCCGTCAGCCGCCAAATTCGGGCGCTGGAGGAATCGCTTGATTCGACTCTTTTCCACCGCCACGCACGCGGACTGATCCTGACCGAACAGGGCGAGTTGCTGTTCGACGCCACCTCGGCCATGTCTAAACGTCTGGATGCCGCCGCCGCGCGTATCCGTGACAGTGAAGAAGAAGTGTTCGGCGTTCTGCGCGTCACCACAACGTTCGGCTTTGGCACGCTCTGGCTCGCACCACGCCTACCGAAGCTTTACGAACAATACCCGGACCTTAACATTGACCTGATGCTAGAGGAGCGGGTTCTGGACTTGCCCATGCGTGAAGCAGACGTCGCCATCCGCATGAAAGAGCCCAGCCAGGCTGATCTAGTACGCAAACGCCTGATGACCGTTCAGATGCAGCTTTACGCCACGCAAGAATATCTAGAGGAAAACGGCGCCCCTGAGGAGTTGGAGGAAATCGCGAACCACCGGCTGATCAGCCAGACGCCATCGGCACCGCAAGTTGGGGCAAGTGCCGCCATGGTACGGCACCTGATGACCTATAACCCCAGGTCCCTGTTGTCAGTGAACAACTATTTCGGCGTGCTGCAAGGCGTGCTTCACAACCTTGGCATCGGCGTCTTGCCGGACTACGTAACCCAGGATTTTCCACATCTGGTACCCCTGCTCACCGATATCGAAACTGCAGATGTCCCCGTTTATCTGGCCTACCCCGAAGAACTGCGACATTCCAAGCGTGTCGCCGCTTTCCGCGACTTCGTGCAGGACGAAATCATCGCGCAGCGCAAACAGTTGAAGCAGATGGGAAAACTCTAGCTATGCACCAAGGTCATAGCGGACATGACCTTTGATCAGTCTGAAACATCTTGATCGTTCATAAAGTGATCCCTAAATGAGCACATGAAGGCGATGATGCTGCAACGCTCATCATCTTCATACCTCCCTGTTGGACTATGGCCGAGCTTAGTGCTCGGCCTTTTTTTTGGCTTCCACCCTTGTCGCCCCCGCAAAACTACTGGGAAAAATTCCTCCAACCGCATATGATCCCGAAAAAGCTAAATAATTTGTGTTCGAGGGCTCATTCATGCTTCACCCACTTCGCCTGGCGCTGGCGATGGTCGCTGCGCTTTCTCTGGCGGTTCCCGTTTTTGCGCAGGATACCAGCGCGTCATCGGTCACAATTCCCGAGGATCTGACACCTGAACAGGTCGACGATCTTGTTGCGCGTATGTCTGACGATCAGGTGCGCGCGATTCTTCTGGAGCGGCTGGATGCCGTGGCCGAACAAAAAGCCGCTGAAAAAGCCAATGTCGAAGACCCACTGACCGAAATCAACGAAATCTGGGCCGAGATGGTTTCGTCCTGGACTCATGTTCTTACAACACTTCCCAGGATTGTAACGGCGCAGATCACAGCGTTCGGCAATTTCGCTGATACGTTCGGCACGACCGGGGTTTTCACTCTATTAGGGCTCGTCTTGTCCGTCCTTCTGGTTGGGTATGTCGCCGAAAAACTGTTTATTTTCCTGACCCGTCATTGGCACGAAGCGACAGAGGTCGCGGACGAGGCCGATCTATGGGGCGCTGCCCGATACCTGTTTCGACGGTTTTGTAGGGAAATCGCGGGGCTAATCGTATTTTATGTGGTCGTCCGTGCATTCGGTCGCGGCGTGTTGACGCCTGAGCAGATCATCTATGCCGGACCCTTTGTGTTCTACCTGATCTGGGTGCCGCGTCTTGGGGCCGCTGTCTCGCGCTTTGTTCTGGCACCGCAAAAACCGCAGTTCCGGCTCGTCAACATTGATGATCACTGGGCAAAATACCTGCATCGCAATCTGATTGGCCTGCTCATCTTGATCGGCTTTACCCTGTTCATCCTGCGCTTCAATGGCTTGAATGACATAACATCAGACGATACGCGCATCGGATTCTGGCTGAACGCCGCGATCCACATCTATATCGGCCTGATCGCCTGGACTGCGCGCGAGGGCCTATCCCAGATGATGTTGGGTACAGACCCCGATCACACCAAATTCGACGAAGAAGTTTCGCACTATTACCCCTATTTCGCAATTGGGGTCTCGGTCGCGATCTGGTTGCTGGTCGAATTCCTTGTGGCGCAGCGTGACCCCGCTGTCATGCGTGTTCTGGTCAACGGGGCGCATTTCACCACCATGTTCTGGCTGCTGATCGCGCCTGCACTTGATACATTGATTCGGGGCTTGGTGCGGCATCTTCAACCGCCGATGTCGGGTGAAGGGCCGCTAGCCGAACGGGCGCATCGCTCGGCCAAGCGCAGCTATATTCGCATCGGTCGCGTTATTGCGGGCCTTTTCGTTGTCTTCATGATCGCGAACGCCTGGCATCTGGACCTGCGCGATGTGGCCTCGGCCGGCGTCAGTGCCGAAGTGGGCGGCGCCGTGATCGAGTTCCTGCTGATCATCGCCATTGGCTATATCTTAAACGAGGTCGTCTCTCTTTGGATCAACCGTCGCTTGGCTAAGGAACAGACCGCAGCTGAGGCGCTGGACGAAGAAGCCGGTGGCGAAGGCGGCGGCGCGGGTGGTTCGCGTCTTGCGACTGTCCTGCCGCTGCTGCGCATCACAGCGCAGATCACCATCGCGGTAATCTTCGGCCTGCTTGCCCTCGGGGCGCTGGGCATCAACATCACGCCCTTACTGGCTGGTGCCGGTGTTCTGGGTCTGGCCATCGGCTTCGGCGCACAGAAACTGGTGGCTGACATCGTCGGCGGCATCTTCTTCCTGATCGACGATGCCTTCCGCGTGGGTGAATATGTCGATGTGGGCGGCACCATGGGTACTGTCGAAAAGATCTCGATCCGCTCCATGCAGTTGCGCCACCACCGCGGACCCGTTCACACGATCCCTTATGGTGAGATACAAAAGCTGACCAATTTCAGCCGCGACTGGGTCATCATGAAGCTGAAATTTACCGTGCCGTTTGATACTGATCCCAACAAGGTCAAGAAAATCTTCAAGAAGATCGGGGCCGAGATGATGCAGGACGAGACCCACAAGGATGGCTTCCTGCAACCGTTCAAATCTCAAGGAGTATTCGACTTCGACGATGTCGGCATGATTATCCGGGGCAAGTTCATGGCCAAACCGGGCAAACAGTTCACGCTCCGCAAAGAGATTTTCAATCGCGTGAAGGCGGAATTCAATGCCAACGGCATCGATTTTGCGCGCCGGGAAGTTCGGGTTGCCATTCCGGGATTGGAAGAGAACGAGAACCTCTCGGAAGAGCAAAAAGCAGCCGTCGGTGCCGCCGCCGCCGATGCAGTCAACAAGGGCGAAGCCCCGGCCTGAGCCCACGCTTTTTGAACCAATACGCGGGCCCTGCACTTTTGCGGGGCCCGTTTTTCTTCATCCAGACCACCCTGCGGTGACTTGACCCTTCCCACGGGCGCGCCCTTGCCCTAAAAGGCGCGCAATCTCGGCCCCTTTGGACACAGGACATAAGATGCAAGAGCCCGCCATCACCCCGGATCTGATTGCCGCACACGGGCTTAAGCCCGACGAATATGACATGATCCTCGAAATCATCGGGCGCGAGCCGACCTTTACCGAGCTGGGTATTTTCTCGGCCATGTGGAACGAGCATTGTTCCTACAAGTCCTCCAAGAAATGGCTGCGCACCCTGCCCACCTCGGGCCCGCAGGTGATCTGCGGTCCGGGTGAGAATGCAGGCGTGGTCGATATCGGCGATGGTCAGGCTGTGGTTTTCAAAATGGAAAGCCACAACCACCCGTCCTACATCGAACCCTATCAGGGCGCGGCGACTGGCGTAGGTGGCATTCTGCGTGATGTCTTCACCATGGGCGCGCGCCCCATCGCGTCGATGAATGCGCTGTCCTTTGGCGAACCCGGCCACCACAAGACCCGCCAGCTGGTGAATGGTGTGGTCGAAGGCATTGGCGGTTATGGCAACTGCTTCGGTGTGCCCTGCGTGGGTGGCGAGGTGCGGTTCCACCCGGCCTATAACGGTAACTGCCTTGTGAACGCCTTCGCCGCCGGTCTGGCGGATAGCGACAAGATTTTCTACTCGGCCGCCTCGGGCGTCGGCATGCCTGTCGTCTATCTTGGCGCCAAAACCGGCCGTGATGGCGTTGGCGGTGCGACCATGGCCTCGGCCGAGTTCGATGACACCATCGAAGAAAAGCGCCCCACCGTTCAGGTTGGCGACCCCTTCACTGAAAAGCGCCTGATGGAGGCAACGCTGGAACTGATGCAGACCGGCGCCGTGATCTCGATCCAGGATATGGGTGCAGCTGGCCTGACCTGTTCCGCAGTTGAAATGGGCGACAAGGGTGGCCTTGGCGTACGTCTAGATCTCGAGAACGTCCCCCAGCGCGAAGAAAACATGACCGCCTATGAGATGATGCTGTCGGAATCTCAGGAACGGATGCTGATGGTCCTCAAGCCCGAGCTTGAGGCTGAGGCCCGCGCCGTGTTCGAGAAATGGGATCTGGACTTTGCCATTGTTGGCGAAACAATCGCTGAAGACCGTTTCCTGATCGTTCATAATGGCGATGTCAAAGCTGATCTGGTTCTGTCGAAACTGTCTTCGACCGCGCCCGAGTACGACCGCCCTTGGGTCGAAACACCCGCAGCCGAGGAATTGGCCGAGGTCCCTCAGATTGATCCAATCGATGGTCTGCGTGCCCTGCTCTCTTCGCCCAATTACGCAGGCAAGCAATGGGTGTACGAGCAATATGACACGATGGTCATGGCCGACACCGCCCGCACGCCGGGTCTGGGCGCGGGTATGGTCCGCGTGCATGGCACCGAAAAGGCTCTGGCATTCACCAGCGACGTGACCCCGCGTTACGTGCGTGCCAACCCGATTGAGGGCGGCAAGCAGGCGGTGGCCGAAGCCTATCGCAACCTGACCGCCGTGGGGGCAACCCCGCTGGCAACCACCGATAACCTGAATTTCGGCAACCCCGAAAAGCCCGAGATCATGGGACAGTTTGTCGGCGCGATCAAAGGCATTGGCGAGGCTGTCGCCGCGCTGGATATGCCGATCGTGTCGGGCAACGTCTCGCTCTATAACGAGACCGACGGTCAAGCGATCCTGCCGACCCCCACCATTGGCGCGGTTGGCCTGCTAAACCACACTGATGAGATCATCGGAAATGAGGTGCGCGAAGGCCATGTCGCTCTGGTCATCGGTGAAACGAATGGCCATCTGGGTCAATCCGCCCTGCTGGCTGAGGTGTTCAACCGCGAAGACGGCGACGCGCCCCATGTCGATCTGGAGGCCGAAAAGCGCAACGGCGAGTTTATCCGCGCCAACCGCGAGATGATCAAAGCCTGTACCGATCTGGGCGATGGCGGTCTGGCGCTAGCTGCGTTCGAACTGGCCGAGGCCGCGGGCGTCGGTGTCCACTTAGACGAAGCTCCAACCGAATTCTTGTTTGGCGAGGATCAAGCCCGGTATTTGGTGGCTTGCAACTTTGATCAGGCTGAGGCGCTAATGATCGCTGCCGGTCAGGCCGGCGTTCCGCTGGTCTCGGTCGGCCGCTTCACCGGCGATGCGGTCAAGATCGGAGGCTCTGAGGCTGCGCTGGTTGAGCTGACCGCCACATTCCGCAGCAGCTTTGCGGAAGCTGTCGCCTGACATAGCCTTCTCAAACGATACCGAAACCCGCGCTTTGATCGGCGCGGGTTTTGTCGTCTCAGGACCACTTGCGCGCCCCGCTTAGGCGCTCTACATCTTGGGAAAGACCTTCAGGAGTAACCTACATGCCGATGAGCGCCCACGAAATCGAACACCTGCTGCGCGAAGCCTTTCCCGATGCGGAAATTCAAGTCGGCGGCAGTGATGGCGTGCATATGTCCGCGATGGTCGTGGACGAGAGCTTTCGCGGCAAAAACCGGGTTCAACAACAGCGCGCGGTCTATGCGGCCTTGAAAGGCAAGATGGACGGCCCAGATGGAGAGCTGCACGCGCTGGCGCTGACAACGAAAGTACCGGAGTAACTTAGCGATCTACGGTTCAATTGCGGCATATAGCGTTTTAGCAGTTTGCTAGCTCCACTTGTACTGATCGGTTTGCCCGGTTTGATACTTCACTATCGTAGAAGACTCCGTAATAGCGCGAACGAACAGCATCGTTCAGATAGTTCTTAATCTTGATGCCAGTGGCTTCCATCGTTTTTGCAATAGTTTTTGCATCAATAGTTGCCGCCGCATTGATCGAAGCCTATGTGAAACGGAAAAGAAAACACAAACTGGTCGAAATACGCCCGGCCCCGGACAAGATCGGCGAAGCTGGCGGTATCAAACGCCGCGGTCTCGACCCGTACATTTTGGCTCAGACGGAGCAGCGGCGGCTACAGAACGAAGGATGGACCCCCGGTCTGTCTCAGGATGAAACCAACGCCCCGGACGCGGGGGAGAAGGAAACGCAAGATGAGCGACGTTAAGACCCAGATTGACGAAACCGTCAAAGCCAACGATGTGGTGCTGTATATGAAAGGCACCAAGGAAATGCCGCAATGCGGATTCTCGTCCCGCGTGGCTGGTGTGCTGAACTATATGGGCGTCGACTATGCCGACGTGAACGTTCTAGCTGATGAAGAGGTCCGTCAGGGCATCAAGGATTATTCCGACTGGCCGACCGTGCCGCAGCTTTACGTCAAAGGTGAATTCGTCGGCGGTTGCGACATAATCACCGAGATGACCCTGTCCGGCGAACTGGACACGCTGTTTGACGACAATGGCGTCGGCTACAACAAAGATGCCGCCGACAAGATCCGCGAAGCTAACGCCTGATTAGCGGCTACTACAATCGCTTAGAACAACCTGCTCGCTGGCGGCATCGCCTGCCGCCAGATAGCTGACAGTTGCGTCCCAGCCTTTCGAGCGCAGGACATAGCTGCCACCCGGACCGCTGGAGCGGTATTGGATACCCGACCCGCTGATGGTCTGCTCCAATGCAATCAACCGGTTATCCACCAACATCGCCGCAGCACTTGCACCGTCTGTAGCGTTGAAAAAGATCACCTCCAGCGGAGTGCCGTTCTCGCATGTGAAGGTCACAGGCAGGACGTCTATCTGGGCCGACGCGACGCTGCCCCACATGCCCAGCATGGAAGCTAGCGCAGTAGCAGGGAAAAATTTCATCCCGCTTTCTCTTCCACCACCGACGCCAATGCCTCGGCCCGTGCGGCCAGTTCCGCCAGCGTATCCGTGACCGAGGGCGGCACGACCGCCACTTCGACACGCTCTGGTTCAGGCTGCGGGGCGTTGCGCAGGGTCTGCACCTCGGCCTCGACCTCAGCCAGCTTGCCTTCCAGCATCTTGATACGATCATCCGTAGCGGCGGCCTTATCGGCCAGCATCAGCCCAGCCATCAGCAACATCCGCGATTCCGGCATCCGGCCAATCTGATCCGACAGCACTTGAGCCTCGTCGTCCAACATCTTGGCAGCGGCCTGCAAGAACACCTCTTCCCCCTGCTGGCACGAGACTTCAAAGCCACGACCGCCGATTTGAATGGTCACCTCGGGCATTACTCCACCTCACCTTCCGCCAGTTTCGCGCGCGACAACAACGGCTCTAGCCGGGCCAGAACTGCGTGGGCTTCGGCCGCGTCTGTGGCTTGTGCGGCGCGGGTCGCCTCAAGCTCGGCCACCGTGGCGCGGTTCAACAATTCGGCATCCGGCATTCCGTTTTGCGAGGCAGACCGCAGCTCATCTACCGTCTCGCGCAGCTGTTCATTTGCCTTGCGCATCCGTTGCAGGTCATCATCCAGACGCGACATCGCGGCCCCGTGACTACTGCGTTCGGCGCGCAGCATCTCCAACTCGGCCGAAAGTTCAGCAACCCGCTCGCTATCAGCCAATTCGGACCGCAGACGCGCGTTTTCTTCTTCCAGAGCCAGAGCCCCGTTGATCGCGGCCTTCAACTCTTCGTTTTCGGATTTCAGCGCGTCCAGTTCATCCTGATTTTCCAAAGCCGCCTTGGCTTCGGCCAACTCGGCCCGCGCCGCTTCGACAGAAGCCAGTTTCGCGGTCGCCTCTGCTAATTGCTGACGCAATTGAGGCGCCTCAGGGTCTTCGACCGGGGCTGCACGCAAGTTTTCCATGTCGGCGCGCATCGCGTCGACCTCTTGCTCGTGGCGCTGTTTCAGCGATTTCAAACGCTCTTCAAGCTGCGCGTTGGCAACTTTTTCGTCATCCAATGCAGCTTTCAGTACATCGTCTTGTCCGGAGGGATCTGCTGGTTTGGTGCCCAAGGCATCGACGCCGGCTCCAATCCGTTCCATCGCGGCGACAATGCGACGTTGTAGTTCTTCGATCTGGCTCATACCTGTGCCACCTGTTTACCAAGGTTCCTTGAAATGTGATTTGTGCGAATCAACATTGTCTTCGTCTTGGCCTAGTCTAACCGAATGGCGCGGAAAATACCCACTGTTTGCTTTCAATCACTTGGACCGCATTCTTGAACCACTGCGACCGCGTAACCCCCGGTTCTGCTTGCACTTTGAGGGCTGAGTGGTATTCAGCGCGCAATCTGCCCGTAATCCAAAGGAATAACGCCCGTGGACCTGACTGCGCTGCGCAATGCAAACCCCGAACATTGGGACAAAGCTGCGGCCATCCGCACCCTGACCCTGGACGCCGTCGCCGCCGCCAATTCCGGCCATTCTGGCATGCCGATGGGCATGGCCGATGTTGCGACCGTGCTGTTCGAAAAGCACCTGAAATTTGACGCCTCGGCCCCGAACTGGCCCGACCGCGACCGGTTCATCCTGTCAGCCGGCCATGGTTCGATGCTGATCTATTCGCTGCTGTATCTGACCGGCCACGCTGACGTCACGCTGGACGAGATCAAGAACTTCCGCCAGTTGGGCGCAAAAACCGCAGGCCATCCGGAAAACTTTCTGGTCGATGGAATTGAGACCACCACCGGCCCGCTGGGTCAGGGTATCTCGAACGCTGTGGGCTTTGCCATGGCCGAGGAAATCCAGCGCGCGCACTACGGCAAGAAGGTCGTTGATCACTATACATATGTGATCGCGGGCGACGGCTGCCTGATGGAAGGCGTCAGCCAAGAGGCGATCACCCTCGCCGGACGTCATGAGCTGAGCAAGTTGATTGTCTTCTGGGACAACAACAACATCACCATCGACGGCACCGTGGACATCGCAGACCGGACCGATCAGGTGCGCCGTTTCGCGGCTTCGGGCTGGCATGTGATCGAGATCGACGGCCATGACCCGCAAGCCATCGACACAGCCATCGTGCAAGCGAAAAAGTCGAACAAACCGACCATGATCGCGTGCGAAAGCCACATTGCTCTGGGTCACGCGGCTCAGGATACATCAAAAGGCCATGGCGCGCTGACCGATCAGGATCAACTAAAAGCCGCCAAAGAAGGCTATGGCTGGCCGCATGGCGCGTTTGAAATCCCTGCCGACGTGAAATCGGCTTGGGAAGCCATCGGTGCCCGTGGTGCCGCCGAGCGCACCGCATGGGAGGCCCGCTTTGCCGAGCTGTCCGAGCGTAAGCAGGCCGAGTTCAACCGCGCCTATGCGTTTGAAGCGCCCAAGAAACTGGCCGGCGCGATCCGCGCGTTCAAGAAACAAGCTTCGGAAGACCAACCGAAACTGGCCACCCGCGCCTCGTCGGAAAAAGTTCTGAACGTCGTTAACCCGATCATGACCGAAACCGTTGGCGGTTCGGCTGACCTGACAGGGTCGAACAACACCAAATCTGCGGATATGGGCGTGTTCCTGCCGGAAAACCGCAAAGGCCGTTACATCCACTACGGTATCCGCGAACACGGGATGGCCGCTGCGATGAACGGCATGGCGCTGCATGGTGGCATCCGCCCGTATGGCGGCACGTTCATGGCCTTCACCGACTATGCGCGTCCGTCGATGCGCCTGGCCGCGTTGATGAAAATCCCGTCGGTCTTCGTGATGACTCACGATTCTATCGGTCTGGGCGAAGATGGCCCGACCCACCAGCCGGTCGAGCATCTGGCGATCAGCCGCGCGACACCCAACACCTATGTGTTCCGCCCCGCCGACACGGTTGAAACGGCTGAGGCATGGGAACTGGCGCTGACCTTCAAGGAAAGCCCCTCGGTC
Source organism: Ruegeria lacuscaerulensis (assembly GCF_013034745.1). NCBI lineage: Bacteria > Pseudomonadati > Pseudomonadota > Alphaproteobacteria > Rhodobacterales > Roseobacteraceae > Ruegeria > Ruegeria lacuscaerulensis. The sequence goes on from NZ_WQGP01000009.1 coordinate 179,324, forward strand.
CTGTCGCTGACCCGTCAGGGCGTGCCGACCGTGCGCAAGGATCACAAAACCAAGAACCTGGCCGCACAAGGCGCTTATGTTCTGGCCGAGGCCGAAGGCAAACGCCAGGCCATCCTGATTGCAACCGGCTCGGAAGTGTCACTGGCGATGGAAGCCAAAGCGATGCTTGAGGCCGAAGGCATCGGCACCCGCGTCGTCTCCATGCCCTGTATGGAGCTGTTCGCCGAGCAGGACGAAGCCTATCGCAAGCGCGTGCTGCCCGCCGGTGCCGTCCGCGTCGGCATCGAGGCCGCCGTCCGCGCCGGTGGCTGGGATCGCTGGCTGCTGGGCGAGCGTGGCCGTGAAGCCAAGGCTGGGTTCATCGGCATGTCGGGTTTTGGTGCGTCGGCCCCCGCGGGAGAGCTGTATAAGCATTTCGGCATCACTGCCGAAGCCACCGTTGCAAAGGTCAAGGACCTGCTTGGCTAACCCGCAACGCATATCAAATCACAAAAAAGGCGACCACAGTGGTCGCCTTTTTTCCTACCTGTTTCCTGTCACAGGTTGGTGAGTCATTGTGACCCCGCCTGCCCTATCCTCACGACTGAAACGCATTACCTGCGGCAAAACCAACCAGTCACAGGGAAGACCAAATATGAAACTCCACGCCGTCCTCTGCGCCGTTGTCATGGCCACCGCCGCCCCAGCCTTTGCGGCTGAATTTGCCAGCAAGGAAGAGATTCAGAAAACCATGGCGGGCCACACCTATGCCGGAGGTATGCTGTCGGGCGCGTTTACCGAATATTACGCCGCTGATGGCACCATCAAGGGCGAGGGCTACACGGGCAAGTGGGAAGCAACGGATAGTGGCATGTGCTTTCAATACGGCACAGACCCCAAGAATTGCTGGGAATTGAAAATTGACGGGGTCGCCGTAACCTTGTTCAAAGACGGCAAGATCGACGGGTCGGGAGTTGTGGTCGAAGGCAATACCAACGGTTTCTGACACGATGCCGCGCCGCTCATTATGGCGGCGCGGATTGGCCAGATCAGTGCGATTTGAGCAGCTTTGTCGCCACCGGGATTAACGCCAATCCCCAGGCTAATCCGAACACACCGTCCATAGTTGCCTTGGCGATCCACTCAGCCGCGCCTTCATATTGCGCTGAAACCATATGGCCTACCGCATAGGCCCAGTCGTGAATGTGGTGGCCCAGCCAGCCAAAGCCCAAAACCTCGAGCCCGTGGATGATGATCGACCCGCCGACCCACAGCATTGCGGCGGTCCCAACGATTGAAAGCAGCTTCATCACAATCGGCATGGCTTTGACCAAGCCTCGCCCGGTTCCGCGCCCGATCGGCGTTGGTGCGTTCTGCGCCAGAAACAGGCCCACATCGTCCATTTTCACGATCAACGCGACCGAGCCATAGACCGCAACCGTCACGCCGATCCCGACAACAGCCAACGTCGCCGCCTGCATCCAGATGTTCGGCGCCTCAATGGCGGCCAGCGCGATGGTCATGATCTCGGCCGACAAGATGAAATCGGTCTTTATTGCACCTTTGACTTTCTGCTCTTCCAGATGGCCTGGATCTCGGATTTTCATATCCTCGTCGATGGCATGGCTGCCATGGGGAAAGAGAACATGGAAAATCTTCTCAGCCCCTTCGAAACATAAATAAGACCCGCCCAGCATCAGCAAAGGCGTGATCAGCCAGGGCGCGAAATTAGCCAGCAACAGCGCAACGGGTAGCAGCAGCACGATCTTGTTGAAAACCGACCCGCGCGCGATGCGCCAGATGATCGGCAACTCGCGCGCCGGGGCGAAACCTTGCACGTATTTCGGAGTCACGGCAGCATCGTCAATGATCACGCCCGCCGTTTTGGCCCCGGCCTTGCCAGCCGCTGCAACAACATCATCAACCGACGATGCCGCAACTTTTGCAATTCCGGCAACATCGTCCAGCAATGCCAAAAGACCGCTCATGCCGTGTTCCTTCCTGTAACCTGCCGCAGGTGGACCCTACCTGATCTTTCAGCTAGCGCAAGCGTTAGCGATACCGGCCAAGGTTTGCGCTAACACGTTAAAAATATGTCACTTTTACTCTTTTGAGAACGCGTTAGGGCCGCTATATCGCCTGCAACGCAAGCGCATTTTGGAGACGTTAGATGACCATCAAGGTCGGCATCAATGGTTTTGGCCGTATTGGCCGCTGCACCCTGTCGCATATCGCGGCATCGGCCCGCAACGACATCGAAGTGATCAAGGTCAACGCAACCGGCCCGCTGGAAACCACGGCGCATCTGCTGAAATATGACAGCGTCCACGGGCGCTTCCCCCGCGACGTCTCGATCGAGGGCAACACCATGGATCTGGGCCGCGGCCCCATGGAGATGTTCTCGACCTACGACATGAACGAGCTGGACTGGGAAGGCTGCGACGTCGTTCTGGAGTGCACCGGCAAGTTCAATGACGGCCTGAAAGCCAAGACGCATCTTGAGCGTGGCGCGCAAAAGGTTCTGCTGTCAGCTCCGGGCAAGAATGTCGATAAAACCATCGTCTATGGCGTGAACCACAACAGCCTGGCTGCTGATGACAAAATGGTCTCAAACGGCTCCTGCACCACAAACTGCCTTGCTCCGCTTGCCAAGGTTCTGGACGAAGGCATCGGGATTGAGCATGGCATCATGACCACGATCCACGCCTATACCGGCGACCAGCCCACGCTGGACCGCCGCCACAGCGACCTGTACCGCGCTCGCGCTGCCGCTATGTCGATGATCCCAACCTCGACAGGTGCTGCCAAGGCGCTGGGTGAGGTTCTGCCGAACCTCAAAGGTCGTCTGGATGGCTCCGCAATCCGGGTTCCGACCCCGAATGTCTCGGCAGTGGACCTGACCTTCCGCGCCGGCCGCGAGGTGACTGTTGACGAGGTCAACGCTATCGTGCGTGAAGCTTCGCAGGGTCATATGCAGCGCGTTCTGGGCTATGAGCCCGCGCCGCTGGTTTCGACCGATTTCAACCACACCGAAGAAAGCTCGATCTTCGCACCGGATCAAACCCGCGTGGTCGGTGACCGCATGGTGCGCGTGTTGGCATGGTATGACAATGAATGGGCCTTCTCGGTCCGCATGGCGGATGTCGCAGTTGCGATGGGCCGTCTTAACTAAGACGCCATTGAATTCTTGAACATATTTGCCCGCTCAGGTTATCTGGGCGGGCATTTTCGTTCGGGGCCTCGATGACCAATCAAATAGCTATCTGGCTGGGTTTTTTGATTCTGGGGGCCGCCTGCCTAGACTATGCCCTGTTCGGGCCCGAGCATTTTCTGTTTCTGGGCAAGAAACTCTATGCCTTCCTGGATTGGATCGCCGTCTGGCGCTGACATAGGTTTTCCTTGACTTTTTCGTCATTCTGGCTTTGTTAGCGCTAACTCGAACGCAAGCCGAAAGACGGACGGAGCAGATTATGACACTCAAACTGGCAATCAACGGATTTGGACGCATCGGACGCAACGTGTTGCGTGCTGTTATGGAGACTGGCCGAACCGATGTTGAAATCGTCGCCATAAACGACCTGGCCAAGCCCGAGATGAACGCGCATCTGTTCGAGTTTGACAGTGTCCATGGCCGGTACTCCAAGCCAGTGACGCTGTCTGAAGCCGGAATGGATGTTGGCGCCGGTCCCATACGTTTGACCAGCGAGCGTGACCCGGAAAACCTAAACTGGTCCGATGTGGACGTCGTACTGGAATGCACCGGCGTGTTCCGCACGCGCGAGGCTGCTGCCCGTCATCTGGAAAATGGGTCTAAGAAGGTTCTGATCTCGGCCCCTGCCCGCGGGGATGGTGGCGTGAAAACGATCGTATTCGGCGTCAACGATCACGAGTTGACCGCTCAGGATACCATTGTGTCGAACGCGTCTTGCACCACGAACTGCCTATCACCCGTTGCTGCCGCCCTTGATGCGGGCCTTGGCATTGTTCATGGCAACATGACGACGGTGCATGCCTATACGGCCAGCCAACCGGTGCACGATTCCGCTGGCAAAGACCCCTACCTGTCCCGCGCCGCGGCTCTGTCGATGATTCCGACAACAACCGGAGCGGCCTCTGCCGTGGGTCTTGTACTGCCGCAACTGCAAGGCAAACTGACCGGACAGGCCATTCGAGTGCCGACGCCCAACGTGTCGGTTGTCGATCTGGTCGTCGAAGTCTCACGCTCTACTACCGAGGAAGAGGTCAACGCCCTGTTCGTAGAAGCGGCAGCCAAGATCCCCGGCGTACTTGCGGCGGAACAGCGCCCACTGATCTCGGTCGATTTTAACCACGATTCCCACAGCTCGACCGTGTCCCTGCCCGAGACGAAGGTAACCGACGGCACTCTGGTCCGGGTGCTGGCCTGGTATGATAACGAATGGGGCTTCTCGAACCGGATGCTGGATACCGCGGCGGCTATGGGCGCGTTAACCTAAACGCTCTTTCAACGCCGCATCGACACGGGGCGTGACGAATTTCGACACGTCCCCATCCAGACGGGCAATCTCTTTAACCAGTTTCGAGGCGATCGCCTGATGGCGGGCCTCGGCCATCAGAAAGACCGTCTCAATCGAATTGTCCAGTGCGCGGTTCATCCCGACCATCTGGAATTCATACTCGAAATCCGCAACGGCCCGAAGGCCGCGCACGATGATCTGAGCCCCAACATCGCGGGCACAATCAATCAGCAGGTTTTCAAAGGGATGCGCAACGATTTCCGTGCCGGTCTGCTCGGTCAGATGCGCGCATTCAGCCTCGATCATGGAAACGCGTTCTTCCAAAGTGAACAAAGGTCCCTTGTCGCGGTTGATCGCAACCCCAATCACCAGCTTGTCCACAAGTGCGGATGCGCGACGAATGATATCGATATGACCCAAGGTGATCGGATCAAAAGTTCCGGGATATAATCCAACCCTCATCGCCGCCTCCTGCGCAACAAAATTTCTGCGCAAGCAAACACAACTCTGCCGCAGGTGCAATAGGTTGGCGTGGATATCGGGGCGATTAGTGCCCCATTATCATGGTTTCCAGCGCCTCTTTCTCCATTGCCAGTTCGGACAATTGCGCTTTGACCACATCCCCAAGTGTAACGATGCCGATCAATTTGCCATCTTCGACAATAGGCATGTGACGGAACCGTCCTTCAGTCATGCGGCTCAGGACGTCTTGGACCGAATCCTGACGCGTCGCCGTTACCAGATCGCTGGTCATGTAGGCGCTGACCGGTTTGCTGAGGCATCCGCTGCCGCTGGCCGCAAGTTCACGGACGATATCGCGTTCCGACAGAATGCCTGCTGCGGATTTCCCGCCATCCTCGGACACCACAACCGTACCGATCCGCTTTTCTGCCAGAATTTTCGACGCATCGGACACGGTCACGTCCGGGGCAACCGTCATGACCCCTTCGGTGGCCTTGGATTTCAGAATGGCCTGAACAAGCATAGGCGAAACCTCCGAAATAACTTGCTGTTTTCCAAAGCGTTGCCGGAATGATTGAATGTGTCAAGATGAAGCTGCCGCTTCCAGCCGCGCCACTTCGTCACGAATTCCTGCGGTCAGCGCAGTTGCAAACCGGTTCAGACGCTCGTTTCGCTGATCCCCTTGATGTCGGACCAGATGAAAACTCCGGGTCAGACTGACATGATCCGTCAGGATTTTCCGCAGGTTTGGATGGAATGGCAGCGTGAAATCGTGGGCCACACAAACTCCAGAGCCCAAGGCAACCTGGCGCAACTGGACCGATACGGAATTCGATGCAAGCGCGACACGGTCAACCCCAAGATCGACCAGGTAGTCGAGTTCCCGGTCAAAGATCATGTCCGGGATATAGCCGATCATCCGATGCCCTTTCAGTGCTTCGGGCGTTGGGATCGCGGGCCGCGCGGAAAGATATTCGTCACTGGCAACCAGATACAACCGGTAGTCGGTGATTTTCTGAACCAGCACCCGGCCTGCCGTCGGCGCGCTGACGGTCACAGCCATATCCGCCTCGCGTCGGGACAGGTTGATGACACGGGGCAAGGCGAGGATCTGGATATCCAGATCGGGATTGGCATCGCAGATTTGCGCGCAAACCTGTGGCAACAGGTAGTTTGCGCAACCATCCGGGGCCCCGATCCTGATCTGTCCGCTTAGCGTTTTGGACGACCCCGCCATAGCCCCAGCTGCAGCGCGCATCGCCTCTTCCGCTTTCAACCCATGATCCAGGAGGCGTTCACCGGCTGAGGTCAGAACATAGCCTTGCTGAGATTTGGTGAACAAAGGCGCGTTCAGCGAAGCCTCAAGCCGAGCAATCCGTCTGCCCACTGTCGCGGGGTCGATCTTAAGTTGCCGACCCGCGGCAGACAGGCTTTCTTCTCGCGCAACTGCCAGAAACACCCGCATATCATCCCAATTCGGCGTCACCGCACACCCTTTGCATTTTTGCAAAACATATTTGAGACATTGCCTCTGTTCACGCGATTTTTGCAAGCCTATTGTGCGCGCAAAGATAACGGAGGAATTCGCAATGTCCGAACTGTCCCATTTCATCAACGGCGAGAACGTGCCCGGCACGTCTGGTCGCTTTGACGACGTCTTCAACCCGGCTACGGGTGAAGTTCAGTACAAATGCCCGATGGCCAGCGCGGCCGAGACCACGGCTGCCATCGAAAGCGCCGCCGCTGCGCAGCCCGCGTGGGGAGCCACTAACCCGCAGAAACGCGCGCGGGTGATGATGGCCATGGTTGGCCTGATGAACCGCGATATGGACAAGCTGGCCGAGGCGCTCAGCCGCGAGCACGGTAAGACCATCCCTGACGCCAAAGGCGACCTTCAGCGTGGTTTGGAAGTGATCGAATATTGCATCGGCGCACCACAGATGCTGAAGGGCGAATACACCGATAGCGCAGGCCCCGGCATCGACATGTATTCCATGCGCCAGCCGCTGGGCGTTGTGGCGTCGATCATGCCGTTCAATTTCCCCGCCATGATGCCGCTGTGGCACGTGGGCCCGGCGCTGGCCTGCGGCAATGCCGTGGTTCTGAAACCGTCCGAACGTGACCCCTCGGTCCCGCTGATGCTGGCGGAACTGTTTGTCGAGGCTGGTCTGCCCAAGGGAGTGTTCCAAGTGGTCAATGGCGACAAAGAGGCCGTGGATACCCTGCTGGACAGCGAGATCATTCAGGGCGTCTCTTTCGTGGGTTCGACCCCGATTGCGCAGTACATCTATTCCCGCGCCACGGCGAATGGCAAACGTGCACAGTGCTTTGGCGGTGCCAAGAACCACATGATCGTCATGCCCGACGCGGATTTGGATCAAGCCGCCGACGCTCTGGTCGGTGCCGGGTTTGGCGCGGCTGGCGAACGCTGCATGGCAGTTTCGGTCGCCGTTCCTGTGGGTGAGGAAACCGCCGATGCGCTGATCGAAAAGCTGGTGCCGCGCATCGAAAAGTTGAAAGTCGGCCCCTATACAGCAGGCGATGACGTGGACATGGGCCCCGTCGTCACCGGAGCCGCGAAAGAGCGTATCCTGGGCCTGATCAACTCGGGCATCGAACAAGGCGCAGAACTGGTCGTCGACAACCGCGACTTCAGCCTACAGGGCTATGAGGACGGCTTCTTTGTCGGCCCACACCTGTTCGACCGCGTGACCCCGGATATGGACATCTACAAGCAAGAGATCTTTGGTCCGGTTCTGTCGACCGTTCGCGCGGGATCTTATGAAGAAGCGCTGAAACTGGCGATGGACCATGAATATGGCAACGGCACCGCGATCTTCACCCGTGACGGTGATACCGCCCGCGACTTCGCCAGCCGTGTGAACATCGGTATGGTGGGCGTCAACGTTCCGATCCCAGTTCCGCTGGCCTATCACACCTTTGGCGGCTGGAAAAAATCCATGTTTGGTGACTTGAACCAGCACGGCCCGGACAGCTTCAAATTCTATACCCGGACCAAAACGGTCACCGCGCGCTGGCCCTCGGGTATCAAAGAAGGCGGCGAATTTAACTTCAAAGCCATGGACTAAATGCGACGTAGTTTTTGAATCGGCCCCTTCGGGGGCCGTTTTTTTTCGGCAACGGTCTGCCGAATTCCGGCCGAAGCGCCGATTTCACGATAAATTCAGGCCAAGATGTCTGGAAATATGCATCGAACGCCAATATTTTAACGGCAAATTATTGATCGAGCAGTTCCTGAACCGGAGGCCAAATTGTCCAATTCCCGCTTGACCCGTCGCTCTGCCTTGTTGGGGGCAGCGTCCCTGTTGGCCACCCCTGCCCTTGTGCGCGCCCAAAGCTCTGACGCATTCCCGCAGAACGAAGACGCGATCAGCACGCAGCTTCCGGTGCGCCGTAACGTCTCGTCCTTCTCGCAGCAGAATTGGCAGGACCATTTTGATGAGCTGGGTGTGGGTGCCCTGTTGGCCGACATCACCAGCCGCGCAGTGCATTACTGGGGTCCAGACGGGACCTACAAACTGTATCCCAGCTCAGTCCCCATGAGCGAAGAGCTGACAAAACGCGGCTATACCGAGGTTGTACGCAAACGCGAAAACCCAAGCTGGACACCGACCGCGTCGATGCGCGAGCGTGATCCTGATCTGCCGATCCGCATGGAAGGCGGTGAGCCAGGCAATCCGCTGGGCACGCGGGCTATGTATCTTGGCTGGCCTGCCTATCTGGTCCACGGTACCCATGATACCCGCAAGATTGGACGTCAAAGCTCGTCCGGCTGTATCGGGCTCTACAATCAGCATGTCGAGGAGCTCTATCCCCTCGTCCAGGTCGGAACCCAAGTTCGACTGGTTTGAAACACAAAACCCCGGCCGCAAGGACCGGGGTTTTTTCATGACTTTACAGCGCGTTATTCCGGCAGAATTACTGCGTCGACAACGTGGATCACACCGTTGCTGGTTTCAATGTCTGCCTGAATGACTTCGGCGTCGTTGACTTTAACCCCGCGCTTGGCGTTGACGCTCAGTCGATCACCTTGGACCGTCAGAACCTTTGCACGCTTACCAGCAATGTCACCGGACATAACCTTGGCCGGGACCACGTGATAGGTCAGAATTTCGACCAGTTGATCCTTATTCTCGGGCAGCAGAAGCGTTTCTACTGTGCCTTCGGGCAAGGCGGCAAATGCCTCATCTGTGGGGGCGAATACGGTGAACGGGCCATCACCTTTCAACGTGTCGACCAGACCAGCAGCCTGAACAGCGGCAACAAGCGTTTCGAACGACCCGGCCGAAACGGCGGTGTCCACGATGTCGGCGGCTTGCGCCTTGACCGGCAGTGTCAGGGCAAGTGCGGCTGCGGCACCCATCAGTGTTTGGCGGAACATGGCTGTATCTCCTCTCCAGCGTGTTATCGAAAGGGGTACGGGGCCTCAGCCGCAGCGGATCACTTTGAGTTCAATTTTCTTTGATCTGCACCCAGATACTTTGCGCACGACCATCGCCCAGGAACGGCAAAGTCTCGACCGCATCAGGACGATCCTGTTGCAGGTAATACCCCGGCCAAAGCATTGAATACGCGCCAGATTGCAGCAAAGCGTGCAGCATGTACTGCTCGCCCCAACCGGGGCAGTCATAGAAGAATCGCTTGGGATATTCGTAGGGCAAAAAAACATCGTGCACATGGATCACGACACCGGGTTTCAATGCAGGAATTATGCGACAGAACAGGTGTGCGACGTCATTGCTTATGCGTACGACGTGGCTGGAATCGATGAACAGGATGTCGCCCGCCTCCAACTGATCGAACAGCGCGGGGTCGACCTCTTCCAGCCGTTTCTGTTCGAAATGATCCACCACATGGGCGATGTCTGCACGCGGATAGGGGTCAATCGCGGTGATCTGCGTCTTGAGCCCGCCGTCGATGATCGCTTGCCGGGTCACGCGCGTTGAGTTGCCGCAGCCGACCTCAATCACCCTTCGAGGTTTGAACCGACGGATCATCAGGTACAAGGCATCGGCATCGGGGCTATCATAATAGCCATTGCCAATCCGATAGCCGGTTTGACAGCGCGCCGGGTCCTTCATCGCGGCCAGCGCATCGGCATGTTCGCCATATTCGGCCGCCAGCGGCGCGATATCGAACTCCTTCATCCCCGGCGACAAGGCATAGGCGGGTCGAGTCAAGCCTCCTGCCCTCTCAAACGCTTCAAGGCGGACGCGTTCGTCATTTTCGGGGGCTTTGTCGATAAGTTTAACCCCAAGTTCCTCAAGGGCGTCGTTGATTTTTCGGAATTTCCTGGGTTTCACGCGAACGCTCCGGGGTTTGGACTGTTGACTGAAGGGTTCTTATCGCCGGCGCCGGGGGCTTCGCAAGCCAAACACTTGGCAAGACGATCATTTCCGTATTCACTGTTTGGAATAACCGACGAGGGCGACCATGCAGCAAGAATACACGCTGGGTATCGAGGAAGAGTATCTTCTGGTCAACCGCGACACATGCGAACTTGCCGAAGCGCCCGAGGCGTTGATGGAAGCTTGCCAGACCGACTTCCAAGGCCAGGTCAGCCCCGAATTCCTGCAATGTCAGATCGAGGTCGGCACCCGCCCCCATGCCACTATCGCCGCCGCACGAGAGGACCTGAAACGCCTACGGTCCTGCGTGGCCAAACGCGCGGCAGACTACAACCTCGCACCAATTGCGGTGTCGTGCCATCCGTTTGCCGACTGGAAGAAGCAGCACCACACGCGCAAGGAACGCTATGACGCGCTGCAACATGCTTTGGGCGGCGTGGCGAGGCGAATGCTGATCTGTGGGATGCATGTCCACATCGAGGTTCAAGACCCTGCCCTGCGTGCTGATCTGATGCCGCAACTGGCCTACTTCCTGCCTCATCTGCTGGCCTTGTCCACCTCATCCCCCTATTGGAACGGTGAGGATACGGGGCTGTCCTCGTACCGTTTGACGGTCTTTGACAACCTTCCACGCACCGGGTTGCCCCCAGCCTTGGCCAGTTGGGACGAATATGAGCGCACCACCGGTATTCTGGTAGAGCTTGGCGTGATCGAGGATACGTCGAAAATCTGGTGGGACCTTAGGCCGTCGCACCGCTTCCCCACGCTTGAGACGCGGATCATGGATGTGCAACCGAGGCTTGAACACGCGCTGTCTCTTGCGGCGATGGTACAGGCCCTGACCCGAATGCTGTGCCGCCTGAAAGCGCGAAACCTGCGTTGGCGCAACTATGACCAGTTCCTGATCGGAGAAAACCGTTGGCGCGCACTGCGCTATGGCGTAGGCGAGGGCATGATCGACTTTGGCGACCGCTCGATCAAGCCCATGCCCGAACTGATGGGCGAACTGATGGGACTACTGGCTGAAGACACCGAGGCACTTGGTACAATGACCGAACTGGCGCGGTTGCAACAAATCGCGCAGAACGGAACATCGGCCACACGTCAGCGACGCGTTTATGCCGAGGCATCCGCCCGTGGCGAAGATCCGGGAAAAGCGGTTGTCCAACACCTGATCGAGGAATTTCACCACGACCTTTAATCCCCAATAGACAGATGCTGGGAATTGCTGGCCGTGAAAAATTTCTGTAAGGATTGGGAAATAAACACTCGTTCAATTCATCCGTCGGCGTGGGAGGGAAGCCATGGATTTCGCTTTGACCGAAGAGCAGACTGCGATCTTCGACATGGCCTATGAGTTCGGGCAGAAGAACATAGCCCCCTATGCTCGACAGTGGGAGGCTGAAGGGACCATCCCCAAAGACCTGTGGCCACGTGTCGGAGAGCTTGGATTCGGCGGCCTCTACGTCTCTGAAGACAGTGGAGGTTCGGGCCTGTCGCGTCTGGATGCCACAATGGTGTTCGAGGCGTTGTCGATGGCCTGCCCGTCCGTCGCGGCGTTTCTTTCGATTCACAACATGTGCGCGAAGATGTTGGACAGTTTCGCCGGGGATGCGCTTAAAGCACGTATCATGCCCGATGTTCTCAGCCTGAATACCGTTCTCAGCTATTGCCTGACCGAACCGGGCTCGGGCTCGGATGCTGCTGCGCTGAAAACCCGCGCGGACCGCAGCAATGAAGGATACCTGCTGAACGGGACCAAGGCGTTCATCTCAGGAGGTGGTTATTCCGACGCCTATGTCTGCATGGTGCGCACGGGACAGGACGGTCCCAAGGGGATTTCAACGGTCTATGTCGAGGACGGCGCCCCCGGCCTGTCCTTCGGCGCTTTGGAGCAGAAGATGGGATGGAAAAGCCAACCCACGGCGCAGGTGCAGTTCGACGATTGCAAAATCCCGGCCGAAAACCTTGTTGGTGTCGAAGGCGACGGGTTCAAATATGCGATGATGGGCCTAGATGGCGGACGGCTTAACATCGCCTCATGCTCGTTAGGGGCCGCGCAAGCGGGGCTGAATATGACGTTGCAATATATGTCCGAGCGGCAGGCCTTCGGTCAGTCCATCGACCAGTTTCAGGCGCTGCAATTCCGTCTGGCCGATATGGAGATCGAGTTGCAGGCCGCGCGCACATTTTTGCGCCAAGCCGCGTGGAAATTGGATCAGGGCGCGCCCGATGCCACCAAGTTCTGCGCCATGGCCAAGAAATTCGTGACCGAGACCGGATCGAAAGTGGTGGATCAGTGCCTGCAACTGCATGGCGGCTATGGCTACCTTGCAGACTACGGTATCGAGAAACTGGTCCGCGACTTGCGCGTGCATCAAATCCTGGAAGGAACGAATGAAATTATGCGCGTGATCGTGTCGCGCCAGATGTTGGCCAATCGCTGAGGGCGCTATGGCTGATATCGACATTCGAACAGCGGGCCGCGCCGGACGGATCACTCTGACCAGGCCCAAGGCCCTGAACGCGCTCAGCTATGACATGTGCATGGCCATCGACGCGGCGCTCCGCAACTGGCGCGAGGATGATGCGGTGGATCTGATCATCTTTGACGCCGAGGGCGACAAAGCCTTTTGCGCCGGAGGCGACATTGCCGAGCTTTACGAAACCGGCACCAAGGGCGATTTCGCATATGGTCAGACGTTCTGGCGGGATGAATACCGCCTGAATGCGCTGATCTTCGAATACCCCAAACCGGTCGTCAGTTTCCTGCAAGGATTTACCATGGGCGGCGGCGTTGGGATCGGATGTCACGGCAGTCATCGCGTCGTGGGCGAAAGCAGCCAGATCGCCCTGCCCGAATGCGGCATCGGTCTGGTGCCGGATGTGGGCAGTTCGCTGATGCTTGCGCTGGCCCCCGGTCGGGTGGGCGAATATCTGGGCATAGCCGGCCACCGTATGGGTCCCGCCGACGCGATTTTCGCTGGATTCGCCGATCACTACATCCCGACCGCGCAATGGGCTGACCTGATCGACATGCTCGAAGCCTCGGGCGACGCAAGCCTGCTGGCCGCCCATGCCCAAGACGCCCCTGACGGCAAACTGGCCGCGCTGCAAGACCAGATCAACATGCTTTTTGATGGTGAAGGGTTGCAGGACATCCTCAACACCCTGACCGCGTCAGACACGGATTTTGCGACGTGCGCATTGAAAATGGTGAACCGAGGTTCGCCCCTTTCCATGGCCTGCTGTATCGAAATGCTGCACCGGCTGCGCGGGCCTAACCTGACCATTCGGAAAGCGCTGGAACATGAATTCCGCTTTACCTACCGCGCAGGCGAGCACGGAGATTTTCTGGAAGGTATCCGCGCACAGATTATCGACAAGGACCGCACACCCCGCTGGAAGCACCAAGACCGGACTGTCCCCATTGTCGAAGTGTCGCGGATGCTACAACCGCTGGGCAGCAATACGCTGACATTCGAGGAGGATTGAGGAATGAAGATCGGGTTTATCGGCCTTGGGAATATGGGCAATCCGATGGCTGCCAATTTGTCCAAGGCCGGGCACGAGGTTGCAGGCTTTGACATGGCAGACGTAGACGTTCCAGGCGTAGTTATGGCCGCTTCGGGGGCTGAAGCCGCCGTCGGTGCCGAGATCGTCATCACCATGCTGCCCAACGGCCAGATACTGCGTGCTGTCGCTGACCAGATCTTGCCCGCAATGGATTCGGGCGCGGTCTGGGTGGATTGCTCGACCGTAGATGTGGACAGTGCCCGCGCAGTCGCAGACCAAGCCGCTCAAGTTGGCGTCTTGGCCGTGGATGCACCCGTGTCCGGAGGGATTGGCGGTGCCGCCGCCGGAACCCTGACCTTTATGGCAGGTGGCATTGAGGAGGCCTTCGCCAAGGCCGCCCCACTGTTCGACATCATGGGGCAAAAGGCCGTGCATTGCGGTGGCTCTGGTGCCGGTCAGGCCGCCAAGATCTGCAACAACATGATCCTCGGCGTCACTATGATCGCCACCTGCGAGGCGTTTGCGCTGGCTGACAAGCTGGGTCTGGACCGGCAAAAGATGTTCGACGTGGTCAGCACGTCCTCGGGCTATAGTTGGACGATGAACGCTTATTGCCCCGCGCCCGGTGTAGGACCTGCCAGCCCGGCGGACAACGATTACCAACCGGGCTTTGCGGCGGAACTGATGCTCAAGGACCTGCGCCTCAGCCAGCAAGCGGCCGAAAGCTCGGATGCTGATACTCCGATGGGACAGGCGGCCACTGCGCTTTATGAGCAGTTTGTCGAGGCCGAGAACGGGCTGGGCAAGGACTTTTCTGCCATGCTGCCCCGGTTCGAAAAACGCGGACGCGGATGATATTATCCCGTGGGCGGGTATCTGCCCGCGGGGTTGACCGCCGACCTTCGGACCGCCATCTATCGAGTCAGAGCAGTTTTGTGTCGGAGATCACGATGTCACGCGTTTTGGCAGTTTTGTTAACAGTTTCCACTCTGGTGGCCGCTCCTGCGGCGGTGATGGCAGGCAATGGTAAAGGCATCGGCAAGACTACGGACAACGTTTTTCGCATCCCTTCGCAACCTGTGATTCAGGTCAAGAACAAGGGTGGCCATTGCCCACCGGGTCTGGCCAAGAAAAACGTACCTTGCGTTCCGCCTGGCCAGGCCAAAAAACTGTATCGCAACGGCGAGTTCATCAATAACGACTACCGCTGGATCAATGACCCTTACCGTTATGGTCTAGATCGCGGTTCGTATATCCGAGCTGGCGATTACGTTTACCGGGTCGACCCCGAAACGCGCAAAGTGCTGAACCTGATCGGCGCGGTCGTCGACATTCTGAACTAGGTCACACAACCTCAACGATAGCACCCAATTTTTGACGCAATTCTGCGTCATCACGATTCTCGTTATTGCGAGGATTGAATATGTATAGTGACGGTGCGATTTTTGAGTTCCGCGGCCCGTGGAACGTACCCATTCAATTGAACCAGAGCCTGATTTTACTGGTTCTGATCATCGTCGGATTCAGCTTCGACCCCGGGACCCTGCCCTATGCGCTTGGATTCGTGGGTATTTTGCTGGGCTCGATCCTGCTGCACGAACTCGGACACGCTTGGGGTTGTTTGATCCAGGGCGTCCCCGTCAACCGCGTCGTCCTTTATTGCGGTGGCGGATTTTGCGAACATCGCCGCTCGACCTCGTCGTACGAGGATGAGTTGATCGTGGCCATGGGGCCAATAGTGAACCTGACCCTTTGGGCGGTGTGTTCACTGGTCGAGCCCTTCGTTTCCTCTCCCGCGCTGGGGTGGGTTTTGGTCGTGACCGCACAATTGAACCTGTGGCTGGCGATTTTCAACATGCTGCCATTGATGCCGCTGGATGGTGGACGGCTGTTCCACGCAATGCTGAACCGCATGGTGAAACCCGTAACAGCGACCCGCATTGCCGGATTTGTCGGACTGATTGGCGTCGCCATGTGGCTGCCGATGATGGTGTTTGCCTATGTGAATTTCGGCTTTGTGTTTCTTTTCTTCCCACCATTACTGCGCCACTGGCATATGCTGCGATACGCGCAGTATTGACGCTATTCCGCCGCGACCTGTTCAGAGTTCAGCATCTGATTCAGGTATCGCCCAGTATGGCTGCGCTCGACGGCGGCCACGTCTTCGGGCGTGCCGGTGGCGACGATCTCACCACCGCCATCGCCACCTTCGGGGCCGATGTCGATAATATGGTCAGCGGTTTTTACCACATCCAGATTGTGCTCGATCACAACGACCGTATTGCCCTGATCGACCAATTCATGGAGCACTTCCAACAGCTTGCGCACGTCTTCGAAATGCAGACCCGTCGTTGGTTCATCCAGAATATACAGCGTCCGCCCAGTCGAGCGTTTGGACAATTCCTTGGACAATTTCACCCGCTGCGCCTCGCCCCCGGACAAGGTCGTGGCCTGCTGCCCAACCTTGATATAGCCCAGCCCAACACGCGCCAGCGCATCCATCTTATCGCGGATTGAAGGCACGGCCTTAAAGAACTCCTGCGCGTCTTCTACAGTCATATCAAGGACATCGGCGATGGACTTGCCCTTGAATTTGATCTCCAATGTTTCGCGATTGTAGCGCGCACCCTTGCAGGTTTCGCAGGTGACATAGACGTCAGGCAGAAAGTGCATCTCGATCTTGATGACGCCGTCACCCTGACACGCCTCGCACCGGCCGCCCTTGACATTAAAGCTAAACCGCCCCGGCTTGTACCCTCGCGCCTTGGCTTCCGGCAGACCGGCAAACCAGTCGCGGATCGGAGTGAAAGCTCCGGTGTAAGTTGCTGGATTCGAACGCGGAGTCCTCCCAATTGGGCGTTGGTCAATGTCGATCACCTTGTCCAGATGCTCCAGACCCTTGATCGTCTCACAGGGCGCAGGCGTCTGCCGCGCGCCGTTCAATCGCATCGAGGCGGTTTTGAACAGTGTCTCAATCGTCAGAGTCGACTTGCCGCCACCCGATACACCGGTCACACAAACGAACTTACCCAGCGGAAATTCTGCCGTGACGTTTTTCAGGTTATTCCCGGTGGCTTTGACGACCTTCAGCTTTTTCTTGTTCCCTTTGCGCCGGTCAGTCGGCACAGCAATCTCTCGCGTGCCCGACAGGTATTGCCCGGTCATCGAGGCCGCATCGGCCGCGATATGCTCTGGCGTTCCATGGCTGACCACCTGCCCGCCATGCACACCGGCACCGGGGCCAATATCGAACACGTAATCAGCCTCGCGGATCGCTTCTTCGTCATGTTCGACCACGATCACCGTATTGCCCTGATCGCGCAGATTCTTGAGCGTCCCCAGCAGCCGGTCATTATCCCGCTGATGTAACCCGATCGAAGGCTCGTCCAACACATATAACACGCCCGTCAGGCCGGACCCAATCTGGCTGGCCAACCGGATACGCTGGCTTTCGCCACCGGACAACGTGCCACTAGAACGAGACAGCGTAAGATATTCCAAACCCACATTATTCAGGAATCCGAGGCGCTCGCGAATCTCTTTCAGAATCGCCCGAGCAATCTCATTCTTCTGTACGCTCAGATGGTTCGGGGCGTCCTCAACCCAAGCCAAGGCCTCACGGATCGACATCTGAACCACCTGCCCCACATGCAGACCCGCGATCTTGACGGCCAAAGCTTCGGGTCGCAGACGGTAGCCTTCACAGGCCCCGCAAGGACGGTTGTTCTGATAACGCTCGAATTCTTCCCGAATCCAGGCGCTGTCGGTTTCGCGATAGCGGCGTTCCATATTCGGAATAACGCCCTCAAAGCTGCGTGTCACCTGATAGACTCGCCCGCCCTCATCATAACGGAACTGGATTTCCTCATCACCAGAGCCGCGCAGGAATACCTGTTGCACCTTGGCGGGAAGGTCTTTCCACGGGGTGTTCTTGTCGAACTCAAAATGCCGCGCAATGGCTTCGATGGTTTGCAAAAAATATGGCGACTTACCCTTGCGCCACGGGGCCAAGGCACCGTCATACAGTTTGAGCGTCTGGTCCGGCACCACGAGGCGTTCGTCAAAGAACAGCTCGACCCCTAACCCGTCGCAATCCGGGCACGCCCCAAATGGCGCGTTGAAAGAAAACAGGCGTGGTTCGATCTCGGGGATGGTGAAGCCGCTGACTGGGCAGGCAAAATTCTCGCTGAAGGTGATACGTTCCGGGTCGCCCTCCTTCGGGGCGGTTTCCAGAATCGCGATGCCATCCGCCAAATCCAAAGCGGTGCGCAGGCTGTCGGCCAGCCGAGTCTCCATCCCTTCACGCACAACAAGGCGGTCTACGACCACGTCGATGTCATGGCGGAATTTCTTGTCTAAAGTGGGCGGGGTATCGAGCTCATAGAACTCGCCATCCACTTTGACACGTTGAAAACCTTGTTTGCGCAGTTCAAGGAACTCTTTCTTATATTCCCCCTTCCGGTCGCGCACGATGGGGGCCAGCAAGTAGCCGCGCGTGCCCTCCTCCATCGTCATGATCCGGTCGACCATGTCCTGCACCTGTTGCGCCTCAATCGGCTGGCCGGTGGCGGGGCTAAAGGGCGTACCTGCGCGGGCAAACAAAAGGCGTAGATAGTCGTAGATCTCGGTCACGGTCCCCACGGTCGAGCGCGGGTTTTTCGACGTCGTCTTCTGTTCAATCGAGATCGCTGGAGACAGCCCACTGATGTGATCCACATCGGGCTTTTCCATCATGTCCAGAAACTGCCGCGCATAAGCCGACAGGCTTTCGACATAGCGACGCTGACCCTCGGCATAGATCGTATCAAAGGCCAGCGACGACTTGCCCGAACCAGATAGCCCCGTGATCACAACAAGCTGATCCCGCGGAATATCCACATCAATGCTTTTGAGGTTATGTTCGCGCGCGCCGCGCACCTCGATATTCTTAAGCTCAGCCATTCTTGGCCCCCTACACGCAAGTGACCTAGAAATAGGCGAGCAGCACTGAGTCTCCAACAGAAAAATTAGAACAAAGTGTGAACTTACGGATTATTGCCGATCACTCCTGACAAAACATGTGCGTCGGCGCGCAATGTGCTGAATGTTCAAAGTTCTGACTGAGATTTGAGAAATAAATGGCGCGGTTGACGGGGCTCGAACCCGCGACCCCCGGCGTGACAGGCCGGTACTCTAACCAACTGAGCTACAACCGCGCATCTATTTTTACGGCCTTTAACCTGGACCAAGGAGTGCAGCGATGGCGCGGTTGACGGGGCTCGAACCCGCGACCCCCGGCGTGACAGGCCGGTACTCTAACCAACTGAGCTACAACCGCCCGCTGCACGTTCGTTGCTGAACGTTGGGGTGTATTATGGCTCCGCTCGGGCAGCGTCAAGCGGCGTTTTGAAGTTTTTTCCGAATTCGGGAATTTTACCTTCGCCGAAGATCTCGGATCAACGTGTCATCACCGGTCTTGACAGTAGATCAGCCAACAACGCAAGTGGATCAAGCAGCAGGTGTTTTCGCCACAACCAAAAACTGTGTCAGCTTCGCCACATCGCACCTAATTCAACTGTGCCAGATACACTTTCCGCTCTAGCCCGATTAAGTCCGCAATTGCTCAGAAGGTCTCAACAAGACCCTATTGCACAACGAAAAGAAAACGGAGCATAAACGTGAAAAAGTTGTTTATTAGCAGCGCTTTGTCAGCAGCAACCCTGACTGGTGCAGCACAAGCTGTCGAATTTTCCGGCGGATATTTGAATCTGGATTATTCTACGTTCACAGACACCGACTTCGGTGACGCCTACAACCTGAACGGTTCTGGAGAATTGGCATTTAACCGCGCATTCAGCACACAGCTAGATCTTGGCGTCCAGCGATTTCAGGACCTAAGCGAGACCGCAACGAACTGGACCTTGCACGGCAACTGGCACACCGCCAACAACGCGTCTTTCGGCCTGTTTTACGGCCAGGAAGACCTGGCCGATGCCGATTTCGAATTCTACGGTCTGGAAGCCGGATTTGATGCCGGACCCGCAGAGATCGAAGGTTATCTTGGGCGGCAAGATCTGACAAATGCCTCGGATCTGGATGGCACGCTATTTGGTATTTCGGCAAAAACCGAATTGGCTGATGCATGGGAACTGAACGCGAGCTTTGACATCGTTGACAACTTTGCAGGTGCACTGGACTACAACCTGTTTGCCATTGGCGCCTCTTATGCGGCTGCGGACAATGCCGAAGTCTACGGCAATGTCGGTGTTGCCCATATTTCGTCCCCATTGGTGTCCGGTAGCGAAAACGAAGCATATGTCAGCTTCGGCGTCCGTGTGAACTTTGGCAACGAACGCGGCACCACCTTCGGTCAGCGTGGCGTTCTGTCCAGACTGCCAGGTTTGCCGGGTCTATGAGGACATTTTCCTCTCGGGGCGCGCCTCCGGGGGGACTTTGGTGCCGGGGTTAGAAAAACGAATCCCGGCTCTTGCGGCGGGCCAAGACTCACTGTAAGACGCCGCCTTACGGGTGATTAGCTCAGTGGTAGAGCGCTTCGTTCACATCGAAGATGTCAGCGGTTCAAATCCGTTATCACCCACCACTCCATTTTTCATTTACTTTTCAGCCCTTTACAGCCTGATTTTCCTACCCCAGAAGTATTGTCCGCACATACTGTGTGGGTTTTTGTACTAAGATTGCGCGTCAGGCGTCGAGCGCCAAACGTGCCTGAGCAACCACGTCTACCTTTTCAAGTTGAGCGTATTTCATGGTCTGGGAGATATTTGAATGCCCCAGAAGGACCGAGACTTGCTGTATCGAAAGGCCACGTTGGACCATCCGACTGGCATAAGTATCCCGAAGGCTATGCACCGTGGCGCTACCCCGTGTCAGGACAACCCGCTCCGACTTGTTGCAGTTGTCACGGATCACCTTACGCAGAAGTTTGATTGCTTCCTCTACGCCCTCGAAAGGCTGGTCCTGATTATGCAACCGTCGAAACAGGTCATGAACCCTTTGCGAGATAGGCACCAACGATACCGTTCCGGTCTTGGTCCGG
Organism: Ruegeria lacuscaerulensis; assembly: GCF_013034745.1. NCBI lineage: Bacteria > Pseudomonadati > Pseudomonadota > Alphaproteobacteria > Rhodobacterales > Roseobacteraceae > Ruegeria > Ruegeria lacuscaerulensis. The sequence continues at coordinate 200,182 of NZ_WQGP01000009.1, forward strand.
TAGACTTCGATTTCCCGTCTGTTCAGGTCGATGAATTCCCATTCCAGAGTTACCGCTTCCATCAGGCGTAAACCCGTGTCAATCAGCACCACGCAAAGCTGTTCCGCCTTACGTGCCGTGATAGTTTCGTTCTGCGCCAGAACATCGAAGATGATCTTTTCCTCACGGTCAGACAGATACCGTGTCTTGGTAAAGCCTTTGATGCTCGGGTACTTCAGCTTCGGGCAGTTGTACCGATGCTCAAGCTTGTTGAACGCACGACGGATCGCTCGAATATCACCTTTCAGAGTGTTTTCCTTACGGCCCTGTTGACGACGAAAGTCCAGAAAGTCTTCCAGCATGTCTTGCGTGAAGTCAGAAGCGTTCATGTCCTTTGACGAAACGTATTCATACAGGACACGATAGGACGCCCTGTAGATGCGTCTGGACTGTTCCTTGTCCAGATCAACCAATGCATGTTCAAAGCAGTCCTCAAGGCTGATTTCAGGCAGCTCTGCAAACTGAACTCGGTCAAGCGCATCTTGGTAGGCTTTCTGCATGACTGCCTTTGCCCCCTTTTTGTCGTTGGATAACCGCTTTGTTGAACCCCGGTATTGCTTTCCATCAACGGTGAACGAATACCACCAGAATGAAGAACCATTGCGTTTGTACAGTTTCATGAGTTGGTCTTTCTTGCGCTGGGCGTACAAAAAAGCCGCTCAGAATTATCCAAAGCGGCTCGTACGACGATTGTTTTTTTAAGTGATCTGATTGAGGTGGTGAGGTGTCAGGACAGCGACGTCACGACTCGATAGACTGACCTTTCGGAGATGTTCAGGTGTCTGGCTATCGCCCGTTTGCTAAGCCCCTCAGAAAGCAACTGCTCAATGTCCGTTGCCTTAGCTCTGGCAGTGGGCTTTCTTCCCTTGTACTTGCCTTCGGCCTTTGCCTTGGCGATGCCTTCCCGTTGACGTTCCAGCATCATCTCCCGTTCAAACTGAGCCACGGAACCCAGAACATTCAGCATCAGTTTCCCGGTGGCATTTGACGTATCCAAGCCTAGGTTCAGCACCCAAAGGCCAATATTCCTTGCTTCTAGGTCGTCCACAATTTCCCCGAGATGCTTCACAGACCGGGCCAGTCTGTCCAGTTTGGTCACTACCAGAACGTCACCTTCCCGGCAGAACTCCATAGCGGCGTTGAGGGACTCTCTGAGGGCCACAGAGCTTATCTGTTCCTCGTACACCTTCTCGCACCCAACGCCCCTCAGTGACTCTCTCTGAGCCTCTAGGGATGCTTTCTGTTCCAGTGTCGACGTGCGAGCATATCCGATCATCATGTGATGGTCTCCTTGTTTGCCAATGATGTTTTAGAAGTTGCGGCAGGGTGTCTGCCAAAAGTCGAGACCGACTCCATGGACAGACATTTGCGCCACGCTCTGAAGCTGACACATGGGCATGGTTTATCGGCAGAGGCCAGCAAGCCGTATAGCGCTGGGCAGTTGGCCAGACAGAATTCATATCCGAATAATGAGGGGGCGGGGGTTTTCAGAAAGCGACTTCAAAAATCGGGGGTTTTAAGTGTTGTTATTGTTGTTGTTTGGAAGTCGACCATCTCACGAAGGACGATTGTAAATATTTGTACTCAAATCCATTTCTCATTCTTCAGGGAATTCAATTAAAAAACTCTGTCCGGCTACAAGAGAGTAGCGCAATCCCGATTCAACGACTTTAGCAACTAGAGTCACACAGTTAGAATTCACCACTTGTACGTCTTTTCGTTCTATCATCGGCAAGAAGCCACCAGCGACTCCTTCATAGTGTCCAACGAAGTCTTCCAAGGACTGCAGCCCGTATACATCTCCCTTTATTCGTACGGTGCTCGATCCCGTTTCGCCGAACTTCAACCCTCTTACTGTAAACTCAACCTGCTGACCGTTGTTGAGAGTAAGGACGCCTTCTCCCTGTCTAAAAGCGACGAATATTCCTCTCTTTTGGCCTTCCAATGTGAAGGTTCCTGATTTGTCGGGGTTTTCTGGACATTTCCTGCTTGCGGTTTGGGCGAAAGACTGAGCCGTGGGTTGATACACCATCCAACCTACAAATAAACCTACGCACAGATAAAATACAGAAGCTTTTGTTTTATTGCGCATTTTTTCCTCACTCAATGAGTTCCCAACACTTAACGTGAATTGCATTTCAAAAATTTTCTTATCGGATTGTGACCGCGTGATGATGCTTGTATCTGCGGGTGTAAGGCCTCATCTTGGCTACTTCGCAATGTGATACCAAGCGGCACCCGACACACTCGCCTATCCGAAACAAAGCTGAAGCTCGCGAAGCTAATAAGTATCATAGTTCCTCTTCTGCCCCCAAAATCGTGGCAGAAACCGGTACTCGCTTTTGCTCAGGCGTCATCTCAACGCTTGTCGCGGTACCGGGCACATGAGTAGCTCGAGCAGCTTGCGGTACACTATCGCGGCGATTCCTACGCCAAACGACAAACAGTGAGAACGTGAGCGCGATGACCAAGCACATCAAGAATATGTTTCCATCGCCAAATAACTTACTCACAATTGCTGCAAGAACAGGCCCCGTCACACCGCCGAGCGTCCAAACGAAGAGTAGCGTTACTGCTGCAGAAGGAACGTAGACCGGCACAGTTCGATCCATTCCATGCGCGACTAGCAACGAATAGGTTGGGAGAAGCAAGCCACCCAAGAGGAAAACCAAAGCAAACCCAAAAAGCTGCCACCCTATACCATAGTCGCCCTTGGCAGCCGCGGCGTCGCCCTTGCCCAAAACAACGAACAGTAACAGTATCATAGCGGTAAATACAGAGACGCCAGCAATCAAAATCCGACGGTCCATTTCGTCAGAGGCTTTTCCGAGCGGGAACTGGAAAAAAATGCGGCCCGCGTAGGCCAATCCAATTCCAATAGCAATTGTCCTGGGATCGAGCCCCAGCACGCTGGCACGAAACGGAACAACTGTTAACATAACAGTGACTAGAAGACCGTTTATAAAAGCGCCGACGAACGCTGTGGGCGACTCTCTGAAGACTTCGCTAATCCTAATATTCGCTGTTCCTCCGGGACTCGCAGGATTGGTCCGCGTTGTTGCAAGCACGACAATTGCGAAGCAATAGAACATCGAGACAAGAACAAAGGCTTCTGAAAGCTCGGCTGATTGGTTAATGACAATCCCTTGGCTCAGAACCGACACGATGCCGAGAACGATTGCGTAAACTGCGAGTATGCGTCCTCGGTTTTCAGGTCCGGCAGTGTCATTGATCCAAGCATCGCCGATAGCGTATAGACCTGCCGTCGCGAGCCCGGTGATGAACCGAACAAACACCATTATGACTGGTTCTTGGGTACTCGACAGAATTAGAGTGAAAAGCGTGCAAATCGCAGCGGCCGCCGTGAAGGCCCGGATGTGCCCAATCCGAGCTAGCGGCTTAGCGATGTAAAAACAGCCAACCATAAACCCAAGCGAATAAGCTGCAGCGACAATCGAAGCGGCTTCTTGAGTTCCTCCAATCGACGCGATTTGAAGAGCGACTAGCGTTCCCAGGGCTGCTGTTGCTAACTGTATCGCACCAACAGAAACAAATAGTGCGCGTAGTGACAGAATTTGGGCGTTCACTTTTCTTTCCCTAAATACATAACTACTCCAACGTCGCTTGCTTTTGCATTGGCTTGCGAGGAGGCTCACTTGCTGGGATTGCTTTCCAAGCCAGCCACAAGTGTCTCATTCGACCAGTTTCTCTCAAACCGGAGGAAACCTATTGCAATCGCTCGGGCTGGACTGAGTAATCCAACCATTGAGCAAATACGCTTTGTCGCCGTCCACCGCTTCTGGAATGGTAGATCGTAGCCTCATGCCGATGTTATGATGATCAAGTTTCGCTTGCTCTATCTTTCTGAGGAACGGCGTTACCATTTCACGACAAAATCCCGGCAATGGCTTGATCGATTGCAAAACTTTGCTTTGCAATGGTCATCAAGCCGCGTGTTTTCTCACAGCGCGGCGGCGTTCCGTCTCGAAGCTAGAGGAAAGCGCTGAATCTACGCCAAGTTGACATAAGGCTCCCGCAGCCATGATATTTAGTTATGAGTGAAATGACGTTTGGGCGCGTTAGCGATTTAAATGGGCTACCTGAGTTAATTCTAGCTTGGGGTGGAGAAGAAGCGCTGCGCCGCACGTTAGATCGGCAGATTCTTCCTTACGAAATTTTGGACGACCGTGACGCTGTCATCCCCATGAAAGACATTATCGGGCTGTACCGAAACGCCGCTGAAGTAACAGGCATTCGATCTTTTGGCCTTAAGGCTACTGAAGGAATAGAACTGAGCGAATACGGTGCAATGGCAGATTTTGTCCTTTCCGCAAAAACGCTGAAAGGTGCGATCGCTAAGTTTAAAACCGGGCTACCGTATTACGAAAGTGGGAGTGAAATCTCAGTACAGTACTCAGAAAATGAGTGCACTATAGGTTATCAGAACCTTTTCCAGTCTATTGTTGGTTTTCGCCAAGCAGGTGATATGACCCTGCGTATTCTTGAGGCCGTTATTCGAGCCTATCTTGGTCCTGAATGGTGCCCGAAGAGCATAAAATTAGCGTGTTCAAGTGGACCTTGGGAGCAAGACTATGAAGATACATTCGAAGCGCCTGTGCATTTTTGTTCGGACAGCTTTGCGTTCGTTTTGGACCGGGATCAATTCGAAGAAGCACGGGCCATTCAAGCCTCCAATGGCGATGCACTGGTTTCCCTCGCCGACCTAAAGCATTTGGGTGAAGATTTGCCGCTAGATTTTATTGGGTCGGTCGCTCACCTGATCAAGATACACTTGCCGGATGGAAAGAGCGGTCTTGAGGAAACCGCCCGCGCTTTGGCAATGGGCCCTCGCACCTTGCAACGTAGGCTTGAGGCACACGGTATCGGATTCCGAGATTTATTGGAGCGAGTTCGAATGCAAAGGGCATGTGAGCTTTTACGAGGAAGTGAGGCGACAGTGGCGATCATTGGCAACGAGCTTGGTTACTCCGCCACTTCACATTTCACACGCGCGTTTACACGAGTATTCGAAGTTTCACCAAGCAAATACAGATCTGAAATAACCGCGTCAGCACGATTGATGTAGACCCAGCTTGCAAAATCTTGCGGAACTTTCCTGACCGAATGTGGAGGTCTCATTTACTAACAGGGAGCGCGCTTTTTGATGGGCATACTTCGGCAAGCATTGTTCTCCCTAGTTTTGTGCCTTGCACTACTAAGTTGTACGCGTCCGCCGGATCTTATTGGCATTGAAAATCCGGATGTGTCGCCATCCCAGGTGCCGGGTATAACAAGCCATAAAGTTTTCATCATGACATCCAGAGCTCGAAGTGGCGTTGAAGCTGAACTATATTCTCGTCAACGATCAGGGCAACTCGGCCTTTCGTCAGTCGTTGTAACCGTGCCCCCTAACCACACGACCTCAAAGATAGAGAGATCGAAAACAAATCCACCAGACCCGCGCAAGAACTTCACTGTAATTGAACCTGTGGTGTATGAAACCGACGGTAAGTTCCTATCAAGTATGAATAGAGAATTGGAAAGAAGATCTCCAGAAGATCGAACGATCTTAGGTTTCGTACACGGGTATAATATGACCCTGAGCGACGCGACACTTAGGTTAACCCAATTCGTGCAAGACTCAGGTTTCGAAGGCGTTCCGGTACTTTTTTCCTGGGCATCTTACGCTAGCGCCACACGATATGTTTACGACCTTAACAGTGCACTTCAATCTAGAGTTCAAATGGTGACTGCCGCAGATTTGCTGACGCGCAGCAATGCGAACAGGGTTGATATCTTAGCATGGTCCATGGGCAGCTTTGCCATAATGGAAGGCATTGTCTACGCAACGACAACTGGCCATTTTGATCGTAAGAACCGACTGAAGAACATTATTCTGGCTTCACCGGACATCGATCTCGACCTGTTTCGTGCTCAATTGCAATTGATCCCCGAAGTCGTAGATGACGTATACATCCTTACTTCGAAGGCCGACTACGCGTTGAAGCTTTCAAGCTTAATTGCTGGACGACAAACACGACTTGGGCAAGCAAACATTGAGCAATTGGAAGACCTTGGTGTTTCAGTAATTGATCTCAGCGAAGTCGACGACGTTGGAACGAAGAGCCACGGAAAATTTGCTGAGTCGCCTAAGGTTGTTCAACTTATTGGCCGAGGCTTGAAGGAGACTAATTCTCTCGGAGAGGTCGCAGGCAGCGAGGCTGTGAGCCTTCCGTCTCTGCTTATCCAAGAACCGCGAAGATGATCCCCAATTGCCGCGGTTCAATAAGCTGTTTCGCTAGCTTTCTCATTTTCACTTCTGAGTATGCCTGTAGTCCTTTCCACAGAGTTTGACTCAATATTCAATTTGCGTGGCCAGTTTTCTTCACTTTAGCATGTGAAACCGCGAAAGCTGCATTGGTAGTGCCGCAAATTTTGTCGTGAAATGGCAACGACTTCCTAAGACCAAGGATAGTAGCGTAACCGCTACAAGTCTTCCTGATCGCCACTTCAGAAAGTGGCGAACCCAATGGAATTCGGAGTGCGTCATGAAATATTATTTTTTGTCCCTAGCGTTTTCTGTTTGCCTAACCGCATTGCAGACAATCAATCCTGCTCTGGCACAAGAAGCTTCAGAAGCAGAACAAGCTTCCGACGAAAAATTCCGTTCTAAAGATGACAAAACCGGAACAAACCCGATTAATTTTCAGAAAGACGTCCGCCTTTATCATGAATATCAAGATTTAGGAGGCGGAAACACGGGAAACGTTACTACGTTTGAATACCGAACGCCGTTCGCCAAAGGTAAATGGCAGTTTCGGATAAAAATTCCTCATCGATCAGTTGATGTTACTGGCCCCGGCTTTTTTTTTGATGAGGCGGGCCTTGGGGATATCAACTTTCGCGTCTTGACCGTTCCCTATCTGAATCCCGAGACTCGGCAAGCTTTCGCATACGGATTAGAGGTATGGTTGCCCACCGCGTCAGAGGACATCCTCGGCGACGATGACGTTGTATTGGGTCCGCAGTTATTTTACGCGTTCTTCAATCCGTTCGGCATTAAGAGTTCCGGGCTCTTCCCCGGCATACAGCATGCTTTTAATGTGGGATCAAACGTCGGCGACGATGTCAATGAGACCCGATTTGATGTCTTTTTCCTAAAGCAATGGCCTGAGCAGCAGCTCTATATGCTCTTGAATCCTCAATACATTGTGGATTGGGAAAACGATACCCAGGGCGGTGTTTTCGATGCGGAGGTTGGATACACGTGGAAATCCGGCGTCACTCTTTACGGCCGCCCTGGTGTCGGCTTGGGACCAGACGAACCACTGGATTGGAACTTCGAGGGCGGGGTCAAATATATATTCTGATCCTGAGCCCCTGCATTACTCAAATTTCGTTTTGGAGAGCAAGATGATGGGTCGAACATTCATAGCATTTGCAGTTGCAGTCACGACTCTGTTCGGCACGGCGGCTTACGCGTCCGAGAAACCCAACATTGTTTTGGTGTTCATGGACAACTTCGGTTGGGGCGAGCCTGGATTTAATGGCGGCGGAATAACGCGTGGTGCAGCGACTCCACGTCTAGACCAATTGGCTGCTGAAGGTTTGAGACTCACAAACTTCAACGTCGAGTCTCAATGCACACCATCACGCGCAGCGATAATGACCGGTCGCTACGCTGTTCGGACCGGCAATGGTACAATCCCTTTAGGAGGGGGCGTATATGGCTTGGTGCAGTGGGAAGTTACCATGGCCGAAATGCTGTCTGATGCGGGGTATGCAACTGGCATGTTCGGCAAGTGGCACCTTGGTCATACAGAAGGTCGATTTCCTACTGATCAGGGTTTTGAGGAGTGGTACGGAATCCCAAACTCAAGCGACGAAACACCTTGGTCCATCCTTGATGGGTTTTCCGAAAGCGGTGTTGCCGGAACCCACATTTATGAAGGCATTCGAGGTTCAACACCGCAGCAGGTTTTGGACTATGATCTTGAGCAGCGGGCATTGATCGACGGTGAGTTAACTAGGCGCGCGATCGACTTTATGGCTCGTCACGCCGCATCTGAAACGCCTTTTTTCCTTTACCTGCCTTACACAATGACACACTACCCCCTCATTCCCCATCCGGATTTTGCGGGCTCTACCGGCAACGGTAGATTTGCAGATGTGCTGGCACAGATCGATGCTTACAATGGTATGCTATTAGACGCGATTGACGATCTCGGAATACGAGACAACACGATCTTTATTTTCACGGCCGACAATGGTCCTGAAATCTTGCCTGAAGGATCAAATACTCCCTCCGTTGAATATTTCATACCGGGCAATGCAGGTCCTTGGCGCGGCTCGCTATTCACCGGGTTCGAGGGCAGCTTGAGAGTGCCGTTCGCAGTGCGTTGGCCAGGCAAAATTCCGGCTGGTGTAACCAGTGACGAAATTATTCATGAAATGGATTTATTCCCCACATTCGCCAATATAGCGAGCGGCTCAGTTCCAGACGACCGGATAATAGATGGTATCGACCAGACCGAGTTTTTCCTTGGAAATAAGGAGAAATCAAATCGGGAAGGCGTAATTGTTTATATGGGTAACGACGTTTGGGGCGTGAAATGGCGGAACTGGAAAGTACACCTCAAAGAGCAGCAGAACATTCTGACAGGTACCGTAAGTTACGGCGTGCCGCGGATCTACAATCTCTATAAAGACCCCGGTGAGACACAGAATGTCTTGTTTCCTGAGACTTGGGTACCGCAGGCAGCTCTGAAACAACTTACTCAGCACGCAATCTCACTTCAAAAAGAGCCTCCAATTAAGCCTGGCACTAAGGATCCATACATCCCCGCTGAATAAGCAAATGTGTTCTGTTGAACTTTCTTCACAAACTCTTCGTTCCCTTGATGCCGCGCGATTCTGCTTCGCTTGAAGGTCTGCTAAGCTGTTCGCAATGCGCGGAAATTACTTAATCCGTCGACGTGTCTGGAACAAAGTAGGTCCAAAACGCATATTGCGTCAGACTGCCGACGTTTATTCGGAATCTGACCGAATTCCTGCAACTTTATCTACCAAGGACCAATCTGTTGTTTATGGATTCGGAAAGCAGGCGAGAAAGGTATCCAGCTTCAGTTTGCTAACTTTAAATCCTGTCTATGCAGTTCGGATGAAAACGGGAGGGTGACCCATGCCGAAAACGATAGTTCGTTTGCTGCCATATCTTTTTAT